>JARXAL010000111.1 GCA_029865835.1 Verrucomicrobiaceae bacterium | reverse complement strand
CCGGGCGCTCTGGATGAGCTGGCGGACTTCGGTGAGGAGGGTGGTAAGGCCGTCCGGCTTCGTTTTGGCCGGGGTGGTCGCTTTTTTGGAGACGGACGGCTTTTTCATGGATCAGGCTGGCTGATAGACTTCGGCTCCGCTTTCGACGAACTCCTTCGACTTCTCTTCCATCCCACGCTGGAGCGCTTCTTCTTCGGAGATGGCTTGCTCGGCTGCATACTTCCGCACGTCCTCCGTGATCTTCATGGAGCAGAAGTGGGGGCCGCACATGGAGCAGAAGTGGGCGGATTTGGCGCCGTCTTGGGGGAGGGTTTCGTCGTGGTATTCGCGGGCTGTGACGGGGTCGAGGGAGAGGTTGAACTGGTCTTCCCAGCGGAACTCGAAGCGGGCTTTACTGAGGGCGTTGTCGCGGTATTGGGCGCCGGGGTGGCCTTTGGCGAGGTCGGCGGCGTGGGCGGCGAGTTTGTAGGTGATGACGCCAGCTTTGACGTCTTCTTTGTTGGGGAGGCCGAGGTGTTCCTTCGGCGTGACGTAGCAGAGCATGGCGCAGCCATACCAGCCGATCATGGCGGCTCCGATGCCGCTGGTGATGTGGTCGTAGCCGGGAGCGATGTCGGTGGTGAGAGGCCCGAGGGTGTAGAAGGGGGCCTCGTGGCACCACTCGAGCTGCTTGGCCATGTTTTCCTCGATCATGTGCATGGGGACGTGGCCGGGGCCTTCGTTCATGACCTGGACGCCTTTGGCCCAGGCGCGTTTGGTGAGCTCGCCCTGGACTTCGAGTTCGCCAAACTGCGCTTTGTCATTGGCGTCGGCGATGGAGCCGGGGCGGAGTCCGTCGCCGATGGAGAAGGAGACGTCGTAGGCGGCCATGATGTCGCAGATGTCGTCCCAGTGGGTGTAGAGGAAGTTTTCCTTGTGATGGGCGAGGCACCACTTGGCCATGATGCTGCCGCCGCGGCTGACGATGCCGGTCATGCGGGAGGCGGTCATGGGGACGAAGCGGAGGAGGACGCCGGCGTGGATGGTGAAGTAATCGACGCCTTGCTCAGCCTGCTCGATGAGGGTGTCGCGGAAGAGTTCCCAGGTGAGGTCTTCGGCTTTGCCATTCACTTTTTCGAGGGCCTGATAGATGGGCACGGTGCCGATGGGCACGGGCGAGTTGCGCAGGATCCATTCACGGGTGGCGTGGATGTTCTTGCCGGTGGAGAGGTCCATGACGGTGTCCGCGCCCCACTTGGTGGCCCAGCGCATTTTTTCGACCTCTTCCTCGATGCTGGAGGCGACGGCGCTGTTGCCGATGTTGGCATTGATTTTGACGAGGAAGTTCCGGCCGATGATCATCGGCTCGAGCTCGGGGTGATTGATGTTGGCGGGGATGATGGCGCGACCGGCGGCGACTTCGGAGCGGACGAACTCGGGGGTGATTTCGTTCGGGATGCGCTGGGGGAAGCGCTTGAAGATACCAGGCGTGTATTCGGTCTGCGCCTGGGCGGAGCCGATGTGTTGTTTGTCGAGGTCGTTGCGGACGATGTCGTTGGTTTGGTCGGCGATTGCGGCGCTGCGCATGTTTTCGCGGATGGCGATGAACTCCATCTCGGGGGTGATGATGCCTTGTTGGGCGTACCAGAGTTGGGTGACGGGATGGCCGGCGCTGGCTTTGAGGGGGCGGCGGCGTTCGCCGTTGAGGCCGGGGAATTCGACGAGGCGGTTGCGTTCGGCGGTGCTGGCGAATTCGGCGTGTTTGCCGGAGAGGTAGCCATTGTCCTGGGGTTTGACTTCACGACCGTCGTAGGCTTGGACGTCACCACGGGCGGTGATCCAGGGTTCGCGGAGGGCGGGGAGGCCTTCGGAGGAGTCGCCTTTGAAAGCGGGATCGCCCCAGGGGCCGGAGCAGTCGTAGACGCGGACGGGTTCGTTTTGCTCGATGCGGCCGTTGAAGGCTTTGGTGGGCGCGAGGGCGATCTCGCGCATGGGGACTTTGATTTCGGGGTGGATGACGCCGGTGACGTAAACGCGGCTGGAGGCGGGGAGCTGCTCGGAGGAGTGGGCTTGGAAGGAGGATTTGGGATCGGCGATCATGGGGGTATTCGGTTCTCGGTTCGCGGTTTGCGGTTCTCAGTTGATTGGGGGCGGCGTTTGGCCGGGACTGAGATGAACCTCCGAGCGAACTCCCTTCGGCGGCATGACCCGCATCAGGTTCGGAGGGTCCGGATGCGATCCGTCTCAGTCCCTGCGGTGGGACGCCCCTGTCGTGACAGGATGCTATACGAGCGGGGAGGGGGATTGGCAAGTGGTTCGGGGGAGGTGATGAAAGACGATTGGAAGTTGTGCGGGGCGGGAATCGGGGTATCGGGAAGGGAGCTGGCCACCGATTTTTCGGAAGCCGGTTGTTGAAATCCCCAAATTATTAGCAATACTTAAAGAAATCAGATCATGGACGAACTGACCATTGTGGCTGTAACCGGGCGCGAGATCCTCGATTCGCGCGGAAACCCTACCGTTGAGGTGGATGTGATGCTTGACGGCGGAGCGATTGGCCGGGCGGCAGTGCCGAGCGGTGCGAGTACCGGAGAGCACGAAGCGCTGGAGCTGCGTGATGGCGACAAGAAGCGTTATCTGGGCAAGGGTGTTTTGAAGGCTGTTGCTTCGGTGAACGACGAGATTGCGGATGCGATCATCGGGTTTGATGCGGCGGACCAATTGGGAGTCGACAAGTCGATGCTGGAACTGGATGGCACGAAGACGAAGTCGAAGCTGGGCGCGAACGCGATCCTGGGTGTGTCGATGGCGGTGGCGAAGGCGGCGGCGATTCAGTTGGGCCAGCCGCTTTACAAGTACCTTGGCGGGCCGAATGCGAAGGTGCTGCCTGTGCCGATGATGAACATCATCAATGGTGGTGCGCACTCGGATGCGCCGATTGATTTCCAAGAGTTCATGATCATGCCGAAGGGCGCGCCGACGTTCTCTGAAGCGCTGCGTTATGGGGCAGAAGTGTTCCATGCGTTGAAGAAGATTCTGCATGATCGCGGTCTGAGCACGGCGGTGGGTGATGAAGGTGGTTTTGCCCCGACGCTGAAGTCTGCTGACGATGCGCTGGAAGTGATCGCGCAGGCGATTGAAAAGGCTGGCTACAAGATTGGCACGGACATCGCGATCGCGCTGGATGTGGCGTCTTCCGAGTTCTTCGACAAGGAGAGTGGGCTGTATGTGTTCAAGAAGTCCGACGGCAGCAAGCGCACGGCGTCTGAGCTGGTGGATTACTATGCTGGATTGCAGGCGAAGTATCCGATCATCTCGATCGAAGACGGTTGTGCTGAGAACGATTGGGACGGCTGGAAGGTGCTGACCGACAAGCTGGGTGCGACGACGCAGCTGGTGGGTGACGATTTGTTTGTGACGAACGTGGAGTTCCTGCGCAAGGGAATCGACCTGGGCGTGGCGAACTCGATCCTGGTGAAGGTGAATCAAATTGGCTCCCTGACGGAGACGTTTGACTCGGTGGAACTGGCGAAAGAGAACCGCTACACTTCGGTGATCAGTCACCGTTCGGGCGAGACCGAAGACTCGACGATCGCGGACATCGCGGTGGCGACGAACGCTGGACAAATCAAGACGGGATCCCTGAGCCGGTCCGACCGGATCGCGAAGTACAACCAGTTGCTGCGGATTGAGCAGGAGCTGGGAGACAGCGCGATTTTTGGTGGCCGGATGCGGGTTTAGAGATCGGGCCGAGAGGCCTCATTCGAACTATTGAAAGGAGCTGCACATCATGAGTTACCAGGAAATCCAAGGCCATCGATTGACACCGGAGCAAGCCACTGACAGGTGGTTGCGCTGGGGGATTCGGTTGGGCAAGGGGGTCCTGGTGCTCCTGGTGTTTGCGGCGATCCTGGCGAGTGTGAAGCAGCCGTTGCATGAGCAGAATGCGATGCGGGCGAAGCTGGCCTTGCTGGAGCAAGAAGCTGATGGATTGCGGGAGGATCGGGACAAGCTGCTGCGGCGGTTGAACTGGATTCAAACGGACACGGGCTACTTGGAATTGGAAGTGAGAGACCGCCTGAACCTGCAAAAGGGGGGTGAGTTTGTGCTGAGGTTTGAAGACTGAGGATGGGGGAAAGAGGACTGGGGTGTTGGAGACGACATTCGGAGTGCTGGTTTCACCTTAAGGCCCTGTTGAAGGCATGTTCCCGCGCATTTTTGACCGCTACATTGGCCGCCAAGTTTGGACGGCGACGCTGACGGGTGTGGTGGTGTTGAGCGGGGTGATGGTGCTGGGGAATGTTTACAAGAAGCTGGATCAACTGCTGGGCAACACGGAGTTGCCGATGGCGCTGGTGGCGCAGTTTGTGCTGCTGGTGATACCGTTCTCTTTGATTTTCACGATACCGTGGGCGTTTTTGACGTCGATTTTGCTGGTGTATGGACGGATGTCTGCGGACAACGAGTTGGTGTCTTTGCGGATGACAGGGATGTCGATGGCGCGGATTTGTTTGCCGGTGTTCCTGCTGGCGGCGGTGCTTTCGGGGGTGTGTTACTGGGTGAATGTGGATGTGGCACCGGCGGCGAAGAACAAGATGAAGATGTTGTTCTACCAGGTGGCGACGGAGGATCCGGCGGCGTTGTTTCAGGAGAACCGGGTGTTGGACAAGCTGCCGGGGTATCGGATTTACACCGGGGGACGGGATGGCGATACGTTGAAGGACTTGACGATTTTGGAGATTGAAGGTGGGAGGGTGAAGCGGACGATTCGGGCGGACAAAGCGCGGTTGGAGATCACGCCGGGGGTTTTGGATTTTGTTTTGAAGTTGGAGGATGCGGATGTGGAGTCGGTGCATCTGGATCCGGAGAGCAACATTGAGAATGTGGACTTCATCCACTTTGATGAGACGGCGCTGACGATCGAGCTTTCGCGATTGAGGGACCGGACGGAGCGGGTGAATGCGAGCATGAAGAGCACGGAGCAGTTGTGGCAGGAGATGCAGACGCGGGAGGACAGTGTGACGAAGGTGGCGATGGACAAGAAGCAGTTCAGTTCGTCGAAGACGGAGTTGAACAAGCGCTACAGTTTTCCGCTTGCGTGTTTGACGTTTGCTTTGGTGGGGATTCCGCTGGGGGTGACGGCGCAGCGGCGGGAGACATCGGCGGGATTTGCGCTGAGTTTGGTGACGGCGCTGGTTTACATGGTGTTCATCTTGGTGGGGGATATTTTGAGCGACCAGCCGGGGTCGTATCCGCACCTGTTGATGTGGGTGCCGAATGTGCTGTTTTTGGCGATTGGCGGGGTGTTGTTTTATCGGTTGAGTCGGAGGTAAAAAAAACCGCCGCAGGCGTTGAAGCGTGCGGCGGTGTGAGGAGGAGGTGGGCGAGGATTACTTGGCTTTGCGGTCGAGGCCGACCATGACGAGCATGGAGTCGCCATCCCGGAAGACGCGGAGGAGGGCGGTGCGCTGGGTGCCGGCGACGAGTTCTTTGGCGTCGGTCAGGTTTTCAACCGGGGTGCGGTTGATTTCCTGAATGACGTCACCTTTTTGGATGCCCATGGAGGCGGCGCGGCTTTGGGGATCGACTTCTTCGACGAGGAGGCCTTCGATCTCATCGGGGACTTTGGATTGTTTGCGGAGTTGGGGGGTGAGTTCTTTGGCGATGAGGCCGGGGATGATTTCGGTGTTTTTGGCGGGGCCTTTGCCACGGGGCATGGTGGCGGGGCTATTGGAGGCGAGGGCTTCGGCGGGGAGTTCGTCGAGGGTGGCGTTGAGGGTGATGCGCTCGCCGTTGCGAAGGATTTCGAGTGGGACGGCTTTGCCGGGTTTGATGGCGCTGATCATGAGGCGCAGGCGGCCGCTGCTGTCGACTCGTGAGCCGTCGGCATTGACGATGACGTCACCGGGTTCGATGCCGGCTTTTTCGGCAGGGGATTCGCCACCGACCATGGTGACGAGGGCGCCGCCTTGATCCTTGAGGCCGAGGGCTTCGGATTTTTCGAGGTCGAGGTCGGTGATTTGAACGCCGAGGTAGCCGCGCTGTACTTCGCCGTCATCGAGGAGGTCGTCGACGATGTTGAGGGCCATGTGGATGGGGATGGCGAAGCCGATGCCGCCGTTCATGCCGGTGCGCGAGAGGATGGCGGTGTTGATGCCGATGACGCGGCCGAGGGCGTCGACGAGAGGGCCGCCGGAGTTGCCGGGGTTGATGGCGGCGTCGGTTTGGATGAAGTCTTCGTAGCCAGCCATGCGACCGTTGCCGACAACGTTCATGCCGCTGCGTCCGAGGGCACTGACGATGCCCTGAGTGACGGAGAGGTTGAGCTGCATGGGGGCGCCAGCGGCGAGGACGACGTCACCGACACGGAGGGCTTTGCTGTTGCCGATGGTGGCGGGGGTTAGGCCGGAGGCGTCGATTTTGATGAGGCCGACGTCGGTGAGGGGATCGGTGCCGATGACTTCGGCTTTGTAGGTTTTGCGTGAGCCGTTGGATTCGACAGAGACTTCAATGTCGTCGGCGCCTTCAACGACGTGGTTGTTGGTGAGGATGTAGCCGTCGGCGGTGATGATAACGCCGGAGCCGACGCCGCGCTGGCGGGGAGCGTCTTCGCGAGGTGTGGGGGCGGGTTGGTTGCGGCGGCGGGGGTCTTGTTTTTCGAAGGGATCACTTTCTTCGGGGATGCCGAAGTGCCGATAGAAGAAGGGGCGGAGAGCGGGAGGGATTTGCTCGAGGTCTTTGGGATCGAAGTCTTCGCCGGCGCCTTCTGCGGGAGAGGAGGGGAAGATGGTGACGACGCTGGGGAGGATGTTTTCGACGACGGTGGCGTAACTCATCTGGAGCTGACCATTGGCGGGCAGAGCGCTTTCGTCGCGCTTGAGGAGGGAGCCGAGTTCGGTGGGGTTGCTGGCTTTTGGTTTGTTGTCGTCTTTGGCGTTGTCCTGAGCGGAGGTGAACGCGGTGACGCCGAGGGCGGCGACGGCGAGGGTGGAAATGATTTTGGTGGGTTTGTTTTTCATGGTCTGGTTGGATTTGTGGATTGAATACGCGCGGGGAGCGGTTTGCGATGGGACGCACTGGGAGCGCGTTTGATTCATTCCATGGCGTAACGTCGCTGAGATGAATCTCTGTGTATGGAAGAAGAGACTGGGGTTGGGTGCGACCGAGTGGGTCGCACCACGAGGTGGGGCGGAGCGTGAGTGGGTGGTTCGAGTGGAAGACGCGAACTACTGGGCGCTGGCGGCCATTTCTTTTTTGGCTTTGGCCATGACTTCGGCGAGGGAGACTTCGGCGCCATTGCGGCGTTTGCTTTCGTCGGCGGCTTCCATGAAGGCGTAGATTTCGAGGGTTTCTTCCGGGGTGACTGGGGCGACGCCGGTGCGGAAGAAGTGGATGATTTGGTTGAGCAGAGGTTGGTAGCCATCGAAGCCACCGACTTCAGCGGACTTGCCTTCGGCGTTGGTGGCGGTGCCGGCGTAGCCTTTGCGGGTGTCGCTGGATTCGCGGAAGATGCCGGTGCGATTGCCGTCCCAGGTGCCGGTGACTTGGATTTTGCCATCGTCGGTGGTGCCGCGTTTGACGGAGAGGCAGCCGGTGCCCATGGTGGTGAAGAGGGATTCGACGCCGTGGATGCCGTACCAGAAGAGGTCTGGATGGGTGGGTTCGAGGGAGGCGGGACTGCGGGTGTCTGCGGTGATGACTTTGCCGATGCTGCCCTGGCGCACGGCCTGGGTGTTTTTGCCGAAGCGAAGTGAGGAGGAGGAGAAGATGGGAGTGCGTGTTTTGGCGGCGGCTTCGAAGATGCGAATGGCGTCGGCGAGGGTGCCAGCGATGGGTTTGTCAATGAAGGTGGGTTTGCCGGCTTCGAGGCAGGGGAGGACTTGTTCTAGGTGAGGGCGGCCGTCGTTGGACTCGAGGAAGACGACGTCGACTTTGTCGAGGAGGTCGGAGATGGAGGAGACGATTTCGACGCCCTGGTCTTTGACTTGCTGGGTGAGTTCGGGGACGCGTTTGGTGCTGGATTCGATGTCTTTGCTGCCCTGGGGATAAGCGGCGACGACGCGGACGCCCATGAGTTCCGGGGGCTGAGGGGTTTTGGCGTTGAGGAGTTTGGTGAACGCGATGGCGTGGGATGTATCGAGGCCGATGATGCCGGCGCGAATGTTTTGGGCTTGAGTGAGGGCGGGGGTGAGCGCGGCGGCGACGAGGGCGATGAAGAGAGAACGGAACATGACTGACCCATACGCTGAGAATGGGTCAGGGTTTGCAGCGTGCACGGTGCTATTTGGTGCCGATGGCGTAGAGGAACTTGTCGGAGCGGAGGAGGAGGGTGTTGCCTGAGACGGCGGGGGTGGCGTTGAACTGGGAGTCATCGGTGTCGATGACATTGCGGGCGAGTTCTTCGAACTTGGGTTTGGCGGCGAGGACGAAGGTGCCGGACTTGCGGGAGACGCAGTAGAGGCGGTCGCCGATGAGGACGGGGGAGGCGTAGAAGGGTTTGCCACGGCCACGGGGGCCGTCCTGGATGGCGCGCTCGCGGTAGACGTCCTCGCCGGTTTCGGCGTTCAGGCAGGTGGCGAAGCCTTGGTCGTTGATGACGTAGAGGTGGCCGTCGTGGAGGACGGGGGTGGGGACGTAGGAGCTGGTGTTGGTGTGCCAGAGTTTGTTGGATTCCGTGAGGTCACCGGTGCCGCCGATTTTGAAGGCGGCGCTGCCGGTGGTGGGGTAGCCGCCGAAGACGAAGAGTTTGTCGCCGCCGTTGATGATGGAGGGGGAGACGTTGCCGGGGAGGCTGTGGTTGGCGAACCAGCGGAGTTTGCCGGTGTCAGGATTGATACCCCAGAGTTCCTGGGGGACGGCGAGGACGAGATCGAGGGTGTCGGCGCGTTTGATGATGGCGGGGGTGCCGTAGGCGGAGTCGAGGTTGTCGCCTTCGGCTTTCCAGAGGATGGAGCCGGATTCGATGTCGAGTGCGACGAGGGCGCGGCCTTCGTCGGAGGCGTTGACGATGAGTTTGCCGTCGTGGAGGATGGGGCTGGCAGCGGAGCCCCAGCGCTTGGAGGAGGAGGATTTGCCGAGATTGGTCTGCCAGAGTTTTTTGCCGGACATGTCGAAGGCGAGGGCGCCGGATTTGCCGAAGAAGACGTAGATGTGCTTGCCGTCGGTGACGGGGGTGTGGGTGGCGTAACCGTGCTCGGTGATGAAGCCTTGATAAGGGTCTTCGGGTTGCTCGGAAGGGACATCGGCTTGCCAGAGTTTTTTGCCGTCTTTGAGGCTGTAGCAGAGGAGGTGGCGGGTGAGTTTGGTGATGTCACTGCCCATGTCGGCGGTGCCGTAGCCGGTCCAGCAAGTGAGGTAGACTTTGTCTCCCCAGACGATGGGGCTGGAGGAGCCGGGGCCGGGGATGGGGGCGCGCCAGAGGATGTTTTCTTTGGGGGACCAGGTAAGGGGGATTTTGGCTTCGGGGGCGGTGGAGTCGCCCTTGGGGCCGAGGAAGCGGGGCCAGTCGGAGGCGTGGGAAGCGGCGGTGGCAAGGAACAGGAGAGTGAGGAAGGGTGCCTTCATGGGGAGGTGGAACACGGCTGGGGGGCAAAGGTTGCGAAGTGATGCTTCCGATTTAGAGTCGAGGTTATGGATCGAGTCGCCGCTATTTTGCAAATTCGTGAAGCCTGCAAGAACATTGCCCTTCAGATGATGAAGATTTCGCCCGCGATTCACAAGCTCGGGGACGCGGAGACGCAGTCGGACTGCATCAAGGCGGGGTATGAGCTGACGATTCAGTTGGAGATCATCAAGAAGAAGATTGGGCGGTTGGAGAAGGCGGATGACAGCACTTTGCTCTAACCTGACCTATTCATGAAACTCTACTGCGACTTGCTGCAAGCCCACATTGGCGGCGTTGGGCTGGTTTTGAAAGGCATCGAGCATTTACAAATGCACTTAGCCTTTCAAAACTGCACCCGCCTTGCCAATGCGAGTTTTCGCGGCGTCTCGCGACGACTTTCATGAATAGGTCAGGTTCGCGCCTGAGGCGCATTGACGGACGTATGTTCCTTTCTATCCTCTTGTTCTGAAAACCATTCTCCGAGTCTTTGCTTATTTGAAGCGCTATCCAGCGATGGCGGTGGCGCAGTTGGTGTGTGCGGTGGGGGGGACGCTGATGGTGGTGGTGTTTCCGGCGGTGACGCGGGAGGTGATGGACCAGGTGGTGCCGAACAAGGAATGGGATCGGCTGGTGCCGCTGATTTTCACGGCTTTGGGGGCGTATTTTTGCCAGCACTTGTTCAATGGGTTGCGGATTCGGTTGAACAACGGGTTTGAGCAGAAGGTGATTTATGATTTGAGGAGTGATCTGTATGAGCGGTTGCAGTGGCTGCCGCTGCGGTGGTTTGATAACCGACCGACGGGGGACATCATGACGACGGTCTCGGAGGATGTGCCGTCGGTGGAGCGGGTGTTGATCGATGGCATTGAGCAGGGGTTGGTTTCGGTGATTCAGATTGTGGTGGTGGGGGCGTTCATGTTTCAGGCGGATGCGAAACTGGCGCTGGTGGCGCTGGTGCCGGTGCCGTTTTTGATGGCGGGAGCGGTTTGGTACACGAAGAGCGCGCGGGATCGGCATCGGAAGGTGCGGCGGGCGACGAGTGCGATGAATTCGCTGCTGCACGATAACGTGGCGGGGATGCGGCAGATCAAGGCGTATGCGATTGAGAACGAGGAGCTGGCGAGGTTCAATCGAGCGAGCGCGGAGGTGAAATCGGCGACGATGCACCTGATGAAGGTGTGGTCGATGTATCGCCCGGGGATGAACTTTTTGACGAGTTGCGGGTTGGTGCTGGTGCTGTGGGTGGGGGCGCGGGCGCTGATGGAGGAGCGGATTCAGGTGGGGGAGTTGACGGCGTTTTTGGTGCTGTTGAATTTCTTTTATTCGCCGATTGAGAGTCTGCATCAGTTGAATCAGATCCTGCAAAGCGGGCGGGCAGCAGGGGAGCGGGTGTTTGATATTTTGGACTCGGAACCGGAGAGGGATGTGGCGGCTTCTGCGGGGGTGGTGTTGGATGGGATTCGCGGTGAGGTGGTGTTTGAGGGGGTGGGCTTTTCTTACACGGGGCAGATGCCGACGGTGGAGGGGATTGATTTGCGAGCGAAGCCGGGTGAGACAATTGCTTTGGTGGGGCCGACGGGGGCGGGGAAGAGCACGTTGATCAATCTGCTGACGCGGTTTTATGAGTATGACCATGGGGTGATCACGATCGACGGGACGCCGGTGCATGAGATGAACAAGCGTGAGTTGAGGTCGAAGATTGGTTATGTGACGCAGGAGAGTTTTTTGTTTAACGGGACGGTGCGGGAGAACCTCATTATTGGACGGCGGGATGCGACGGAGGCGATGCTGTGGGAGGTGCTGGAGAGTGCGAATGCGAAGGGGTTTGTGGAGCGGTTGCCGGAGGGACTGGACACGAAGGTGGGTGAGCGCGGGGTGAAGTTGAGTGTGGGTGAGAAGCAGCGGGTGTCGATTGCGAGGGCGTTGCTGAGGAACCCGCCGATTTTGCTCTTGGATGAGGCGACGGCGAGTGTGGATACGGAGACGGAGCGGTTGATCCAGGAGGCGCTGGATCGGTTGATGAAGGAGCGGACGAGTTTTGTGATTGCGCACCGGCTTTCGACGGTGCGGCATGCGGACCGGATTTATGTGATTGAGCGCGGGCGGGTGAAGGAGTCTGGGACGCATGAGGAGTTGGTGGCGCATGACGGGTTGTATGCGTCGCTGTGCCGGACGTCTTTGATCGGGATGGAGTGAAATCGAGGTTGCCTCCGTGGGGTGATGATTGCTTGATGTGGCTATGGAGGTGCTGAGGCGGTATTTTGATTTCAATGCGACGACGCCGTTGAGTGCGGCGGCGCAAGGGGCGTGGATCGGGGCGGTGGGGCGGCACTGGCAGAATCCGTCGAGTTTGTATCGGGATGCGGGGTTGGCGAGTCAGGCGCTGGAGATGGCAAGGGAGCGGATGGGGGATGTGCTGAGTTGTGAGCCGGAGCGGTTGGTTTTTACGGGGGGGGCGACGGAGGGAAATAATCTGGTGTTTGCGAGTTTGGCGCGGCGGATGGGGGAAGGGGATCGGGTGGCGATCTCGGCGGTGGAGCATCCGAGTGTGAGGGAGGCGGCGCGGCATTGGCTGGGAGGGGGTCGGGTGGATGAACTGCCGGTTTCGGATGAGGGTGTGGTGGAGGTGGCGGAGGTGGCGAGGTGGCTGGAGGAGAATCGGGGGCGGGCGGCGCTGGTTTCGTTGATGGCGGCGAACAATGAGAGTGGGGCGTTGCAACCGTGGTGGGAGGCGGCGGCGCTGTGTCGCGAGGAGGGGGTAAGGTTTCACTGCGATGCGGCGCAGTGGGTGGGGAAGATGGGGGCGGAGAGGCTGGGGGATTGTGATTTGGTTTCGGGGTCGGGGCACAAGTTTGGCGGGCCGAAGGGGGTGGGGTTTGTCGTCTTGCCGGAGGGGGAGGAGGGGCGGTGGCGTTTGCTTTTTGGCGGGCCGCAGGAGGAGGGACGACGGGCGGGGACGGAGGACTATGCGGGGGTGGAGTCGATGGTGACGGCGCTGGAAGCGTGTGCGAAGGCGGGGTCGCCGGAGGGGCGGGATGTGTTTGAGGGGCGGATGAAGGAGATTTTTCCGGAGGTGAGGGTGATTGGGGGTGGTGGGAAGAGGCTGTGGAATACGTCGCTTTTGGTGATGCCGAGGCATTCGAATTTGAAGTGGTTGACGAGGTTGTCGCAGGCGGGGTTTGCGATTTCGACGGGGTCGGCGTGCAGTTCGGGGAAGGAGGGGGCGTCAGTGGTGGTGCGAGCGTTGGGGGCGACGGAGGAGGAGTTGAGGCGGGTGGTGCGGGTAAGTGGGGGCTGGGTGCACGAGGTGGAGGACTGGGTGCGATTGGCGGAGGCGTTTGAGCAGGTGGGGGCGGATTTGGATGCGGGTCGGAGTGGTGCGGTGGCGGGTTGGTGATGGACAGGGGCGTTGGGTGTGTTAAGTGCGGGTATGCCTAGAATCGACGGAAGAACAGCGGATCAGTTGAGGGAAATCAGCTTCATCACGGATGTGGCGCCGCATGCGACGGCGTCGGTATTGATGAGTTTTGGGAACACGCGGGTGATTTGCGCGGCGACGATTCAGGATGAGGTGCCGATGTGGATGAAGCGCCAGAATGTGAAGGGGGGCTGGCTGACGGCGGAGTATGCAATGCTGCCGTATTCGACACACCAGAGGAAGGATCGGGATAGTTCTAGAGGGAAGGTGGATGGTCGGAGCACGGAGATTCAGCGGTTGATTGGGCGGAGTCTGCGGGCGGTGGTGGATTTGGAGAAGCTTGGGGCGCGGACGTTGTGGATTGATTGCGATGTGCTGCAGGCGGATGGAGGGACGCGGACGGCGTCAATTACCGGGGCGTGTGTGGCTTCGGCGATTGCTTTCAACCGGCTATTGGAGGCGGGCAAGTTGACGCGGAATCCGCTGAAGAGCAAGGTGGCGGCGGTGAGTGTGGGGATGGTGAAGGGGGAATGTTTGCTGGATCTCTGCTATGAGGAAGACGCGAAGGCGGATGTGGACAGCAACATTGTGATGACGGAGGCGGGTCAGTTTGTGGAGGTGCAGGGGAGCGGTGAGGAGTCGACTTTTTCGCCCGGTGATTTGGAGGCGATGCTGGTGTTCGGGAAGAAGGGGGTTGCCGAGTTGGTGGCGCTGCAGGAGGCGGTGATAGCCTCGGCGATGAAGCCAGCGGACGCTTCGGGATTGAAGGCGTTGGCGGATTTGTTCAAGAAGTGAGCCAGCTTTGGCTTCGTTACTTGAGCAACTCGCGGAGCTGTGGGATGAGGCTGGAGTAGAGGGTGCGGCCACCGGCTCGGGAGAGTTGCTCGCCGATGAGTTCGGCATCGGTTTCGACATCGGCGGGATAGATTTCCTGTGTTTTGTGATTGGGACAGGAGGTGCAGACCTGGACGAAGCGAGAGTCGGAGTGGCGGCTGATTTGGATTTGGACGTTGTGACCGGTGAGGTGGAGTTTTTGGAGGGAGGGGCCGGTTGAGACAGAGGTGAGGGTGATTTGGATGGAAGGGCCGTTTGCGCGTGGGAAGGTGAGGTTTGAGGAGGGGGTGCCGCCGAGGCGTTGGGCGATCCAGGCACCGAGGAGGAGCGCGGCCATGCGGTGCTCGGAGGCGTGGGTGATTTCGATCTGGGTGATGGCAGGGAGGTGTTCGAGGGCGCGGGCGTCCTGGAAGCAGGTGGCGAGGGAGGTGCGGAGGAAGTGGGAGCGGGTCCAACTGAGGTCACGGACGTCAAAGTCTGCGGTTTCACTTTCGAGGGCGGTGGTGAGGGCGGAAAGCTCGATGGCGGGGTTTTGCCAGAGGGAGCTGTCGACGATGAGGGTGTCGATGTGGGAGTAGAGGCGTTCGTCGAAGTTGCGGGTGAGGGTGCCTTGCCAGAGGACGATGAGGGGGAGGTCGGAGTCGAGATGGGCGAAGACGATGTTTTGCACGGCCTGTGGAGTGGCCTGTTCGAGGATGAAGGCGACCTGCTCGGAGCAGACGACCTGCTGGCCCTGGTAGGGGCGGCAAAGGGCGTTGATGAAGGCGCGGGCGTTTGGGGCGGGGGCGTCCGGGAGGTTGAGGATAAGGAGCGCGCGGCAGGCGTGCTCGGCGGTGATGGCTTCGAGCAACTCCATGTTTCGGGAGAGGTCGGAGGCACTCTCGGTGTAGATGGCGAAGTTGATGAGGGAGGCGCGGGTTTTGGCGCTGTCGTTTTCCCAGAGTTCGGCGAGGGATTTGTCGACGCGGGCGAGAGGGACCTCCATGCCGAGGCGTGCGAGGTCATTTTCGGAGAGGGCGGGGAAGGGCATGGTGGGTGGGCTTGATTTGTGGTGAGGATGTATCAGGAATTCTCGCCAAAAACGCCGAACGTCCGCAAGAGGGCCGCGACGAGGAGGAGGCTGCCCAATGTTCCTGTGCAGAGGGAAAGAAATCGGCTAGGGCCGGTTTGAGTGACGCGGTCGGGCGGGATGACGTGTTTGGACAGGCTCAGCCAGAGTCGGTCGCCAAAATAAGACCCAAGTCCGGCACCGATGAGACCCACACCCCAAGCGAGAAAAGAGTCCTGCGCGGGCAAGTGATCCCCTCCGAGGAAAAGGAGAGCAAGTGCACTGCCGAGGGTATGGCCAATGAAAAGTCCAAAGAAGAACTGAAGAATCCATGCAAACCAATCAGCACTTTGTTTCATAGGTGAGCTTTTGGAAGGTGTTGAGTTGGCTCCATTCGCCCTCGAATCCAGATTTTTCATGGCAGGTTAAGAATGGTCACTGCTGCTTTGGCGTGAGATGCAATCTGGCGGGATCGATGCGGTTTTTCATGGATTTAGGCGAGTGCGCAGTTGGTGCTCGGCTTCGTCGAGATCCATGGGAATTTCGAGGCCGTCTTCATAGCGTTTTTGAGTCTCCTTGAGGGCGGTGAGGTGCCATTCAGGCGAATCCATGGTCTCTTTGTTGGGCTGGAATTCGTTCCAGAGTACGTCGATGGCGCGGGACTTGTCTGCTCGCGACATTTGATCGAGTGGAAGCAGAGTATCCATGTCTGAGAGTATGAATGATGACGTCCGATAAGGCAATCAAAGCAGGCGCCACTCGTGGCCGTTTTGGGCGAGGAGTTGGTCGGCTTCTTTGGGGCCCCAGGAGCCGGCGGGGTATTCGCACATGGGAGGTGGGGTGTCGGATTTGTGCCAGGCGGCTTGGATTTCGTCGATGAACTTCCAGGCGTTTTCGACTTCGTCACGACGGGCGAAGAGGGTGGCGTCACCGGCCATGGCGTCGAGGAGGAGGCGCTCGTAGGCTTCCGGGCTGGCTTTGCCGAAGCTGGAGGAGTAGCGAAAATCCATCTTCACGGGTTGCATGGAGAGGGCCTGGCCGGGTTGTTTGCAGAGGATGCGGAGGGCCATGCCTTCGTCAGGCTGGATGCGGATGACGAGGGTGTTTTCGCTGTTGTCGATGAGTTTGCTGGTGGCGAAGGGGACTTGAGGGGGGCGTTTGAAGTGGACGGAGATTTCGGTGGCCTTTTTGGGGAGTTGTTTGCCGACGCGGATGTAGAAAGGGACGCCCTGCCAGCGCCAGGTGTCGACGAAGAGACGGAGGGCGACGTAGGCTTCGGTTTGGGATTCTGGATTGACTCGGTCTTCCTGGCGGTAGCCGGGGCGGGCGACGCCATCGACAGAGCCGGTGGTGTATTGAGCACGGATGACGTTTTGGCCGACGGCGTGTGGGCCGATGAGTGGTCGAAGGGAACGGATGACCTTGACTTTTTCATCGCGAACGGCATCGGCACCCAAGTCGGTTGGGGGTTCCATGGCGACAAGGCTGAGGAGTTGGAAGAGGTGGTTTTGAACCATGTCACGCAGGGCACCGGCGGTGTCGTAGTAGCCACCGCGGCCGCCTTCCATTCCGAGATTTTCCGCGCAGGTGATCTGGATGTGATCGATGTAGCGGGAATTCCAGTTGGGTTCGAAGATGGAGTTGGCGAAGCGCAGGACCATGATATTTTGGGCGGTTTCTTTGCCCAAATAGTGGTCGATGCGGTAGGTGTCTTTTTCGGCGAAGGTGTTGGCGACGGCTTCGTTGAGGCCGCGGGCGGTGGCGAGGTCTTTGCCGAAGGGTTTTTCGCAGACGACGCGGGCCCATTTGCCTTGGGGAGGCACGTGAAGGCCGGCGGCTTTGAGGTGTTCGAGGATGGGTTTGAAGAATTCGGGGGCGGAGGCGAGGTAGAAGAGTCGGTTGGCGGTGGTGCCACGTTCGACATCGAACTGGTCGAGGAGACGGCCCAGGGCTTTGTAGCCTTCGACATCCTGGAACTCGCTTTGATGGTAGTGAATGGACTGAGAGAAACCTGACCAGAGTTCTTGGGTGTGGGCTTGGCGGGAATGTTTTTTATTGGCAGTTTCGAGTTCGGAGCGGAAGACGTCGTCGCTTTTTTCACGACGAGCGAAGCCGACTACCTTGAACTGGGGAGGGAGGTCTCCGCAGGCTGCGATGTTGTAGAGGGCGGGGATGAGTTTGCGGTGAGTGAGATCGCCCGTGGCACCAAAGATGACGACGGAGCAGGGTTCAGCACGGTTCTTCTGGATGAGGGTTTCCTGGAAGGGGTTTTCCATGAGAGTTTTTCTATTTGGGGATTTTGAACTGCGGGGTGCGTTCAGGATACTGGCATTGCCTTACGAAGCAAGGGCGGCAGCGGTCGAGATGATGAGGAGAATTCATCCGTGAGATGAATTCGCGAAGGCCTTCGTTCAACGAAGTATTGGGAAGTGGCTGGCCGCTCTGCTAAGCGGCTGGGCAACTCAACCAGAAAGTGGTGGTGTTGTTTTCCGAGGCGACGCCGACCTGAATCTTGAGTTGATGGGCGAGCATGGTCGCGATCGTGAGACCGAGTCCGAGGTGGTTGCTGTTTTTGGTGCCGTGGAAGGGGCGGAAGACTTCGGCGAGTTTTTCTTGGGGGATTTGAGAGCCGGTATTGCTGACGAGGATGTCGACTCTGCGCTCGGATTCTGGAGTGATGACGCCGGGGCCGCAGACTTTGAGCATGGCGCGGCCGCCGGTCTTTTGACATGCTTCAGCAGCGTTGCGAAGGAGTTCTATGAGGATTTCTTTGAGTCGAGCGGGGTCAACGTGGACAAGCGGGAGGCCAGGTTGGATGTCCATTTCGAATGAGACACCGGCTTTGTTGAAAGGTTCGGCGAGGCTTGTCTCGACCATACCGAGGTATTCGTTCAGGTTGAGAGATTGGGGGGAGACTTTGGCGCAACCGCCGGCTGCCCGGATGCGTTCGCTGAGGCCGGAGACACCTACGGAGGCCTCGCGGATGTGCTGCATGTTCTCAGCGACGCCGGCGTCAAGATCATCGGTCATGAGGATCAGACTGCTGAAGCCTTGGATGACGGCGAGGAGATTGTTTAACTTGTGGGTGAGGCCGCGGAGGAGGTCTTGGTGGAACCCTTCGCTGTGTTCGTGGCCTAGGTCTAGGTTTGTAGGAAAAACAAATTGCATGAGGTGCCGGGGTGAGGGGCGAAACGTCCGTTGAAGTTCGCGATGGGAGTTTTGCCTTTGAAAAAGGCAGCTTGCAACCTGAAAACCGAAGTTCTCCTGATCCGAGCTGGATCCGTTTACGGGAATGCTACCGATGGGCGCTGGAACGAGTCAAGGGCGTGGCGAGAGCCATTCGGAAGGCAGATGGTCCTTTGTCCATTTTCTCAACCTTGCCTTACGGCTCCTTCTTGTCCCGACGGAGCGATCTTTCCCGGAAGTGTGCACAGGTTACTTCTTTTTGGCGGGCGCTTTCTTCGCTGCGGGTTTGGGAGCAGGTTTAGCGGCTTTTTTGGTGGCCTTTTTGGCGGGTTTTTTGATGGCGAGCTTTTTTGGAGCAGGGGTTGGCTTGCCGGCGACTTGTTCGGTCAGTTTGTCGAGAGACTTGCTGATGTTTTTTTCGAGTTCGGTCAGCGCTTCGGTGAAGCGGTCGGCGCGTTTGCGAACTTGTTTGAGAGCGGCAGCGCTTTTGGTGCGGAGAGTGGCTTCGCCTTTAGTGAGCCATTGGCCTAGCAACTCGCGCGCGGAATTGGTTTGGCTTGCAGTTTCGTTGAGGGTCTTTTCAAGCTGGTCAATGAGCTTGCGTGCTTTATCGAGGTGAATTTCCATGGCGTGTGTCGGTTGATTTCGACGCCATGGTGGGCTGGGAAGCCTGTCAAGGTCAAGTGACGTTTCAATTTCGTCACATTTGTCACATAAGGGACGCTTAGGAAATTGGGACTAAGCGAGGCCGCTGCGGATCAGAAGGGCGAGGGGTTCGGGATCTCTGCCCATGAAGTCGCGGAACAGTTGGGCGGGGTCTTCGGAATTGCCCCGGGAGAGGATTTTGTCCCGGAAGTCGCGGCCGACTTGAGGGTTGAGAACGCCTTCTTTTTGGAATCGAGTGAAGGCGTCGGCATCAAGCACTTCGGCCCATTTGTAGCTGTAGTAACCGGCTGCGTAACCGACGGGATTGCTGAACAGGTGACCGAAGCGGCGGAGGAGCGTTGGAGGCTCGGTCTTCAAGGGCATGAGGTAGCCGGAGAGAAGGCGGCGGGATAGGGCGTCGAGATCCTGGTTGGCCTCGGAAGGCGGATTCATGTGCAGTTCGAGGTCGAGCTTGCCGAAGGCGAGTTGGCGCATCATGGCGCTGGCAGAGCGGAAGTTCCGGGCTGCGATGAGTTTTTTGAAGAGACGACTTGGAACTGGATCGCCGGATTCGAAATGGCGAGCGAAGAGGTCCAGGCTTTCGCGTTCCCAGCAGAAGTTCTCCATGATTTGGGAGGGAAGTTCGACGAAGTCCCAATAGACGCTGACGCCATTGAGTGATGGAATTTCGACGTTACCACAGAGTTGGTGAAGGAGGTGGCCGAATTCATGAAACACGGTGCAGACTTCATCGTGGGTGAGAAGAGCGGGTTTGCCATCGAGCGGCGGAGTCATGTTGCCGCAGATGAGGCCGAGGTGGAGGCGGCGATCCTCGCCATTGGCGGGAGGAAGGCCCATTTTGAGGTAGTTCATCCAGGCACCGCCGCGTTTGGAGTCGCGCGGATGCCAGTCGGCGTAGAAGGAGCCGATGTGGGTGCCTTTTTCGTTCCGGACTTCGTAAAGTTTGACGGAGGGGTGCCAGACCTCGACGGGGCCTTCGTCATTTGGGCGAGTGCTGACGGTGGGAGGGGAATCGGTTTCGGGGGAGATGAAAACGGTATCACGGGGGGTGATGGAAAGATTGAAGACGCGCTCGGCGAGGTGGAACATGCCAGCGAGGACTTGATCAAGGGGGAACCAGGGGCGGAGTTCTTCGGGGTCGAAGTCGTATTCGGCGCGGCGTTGTTTTTCGGCCCAGAAGGCCAGTTGCCAAGGTTCGAAGAGGTCTGGAGCGCGGTGTTGGGCATCGGCGCGGAACTCCTGGAGTTGAATGGTTTCTTTTTCGAAGGCTGGGCGGATGCGTTCGTGGAGGTCGTCGATGAATTTCAGAGCGGCGCGACCGGTGCGCGCCATGCGCTGTTGGAGGACTTGATCTGCGAAATGCTCCTGGCCTAGGAGGCGGGCTTTTTCGTGTCGGAGAGCGAGGATCTGCCAAACGAGAGGGGTATTGTCGTGGGTTTCGCTGTTGCCGATGCGGGTGGAGGCCTGCCAGACTTGCTGGCGGATGTCTTCGTCTTCGAGGTATTCGAGAACGGGGATGAGCGAGGGGGCTTTGAGGGTGAAGCGGAATTGGGGGGCTTCCGGGGTGCCTAGGTTTTTGGCTTCTGCCCCCTGACGGGCGGCATCGATGGCGCTTTGGGGGAGGCCCTTGAGGCGTGTGGGGTCGTCGATGATCAGATCCCAGGCGTTGGTGGAATCGAGGACGTTCTCGGAGTACTTTTGGGTGATTTTTGAGAGTTCGGATTCGATTTGTTCGAGGCGAGACTTTTTATCGGGATGGAGCTCCGCGCCATGCTGGCGGAAGCTTTCCATGGTTTCGTCGAGGGCGCGGCGGCGGATACCGGTGAGGGCTTTGGCTTCGTCTGTTTTGCTGTAGGTGAGGAGGAGGTCCCAGATGTGGGGGTTGAGGGGGATTTTCGCAAAAAAGGCAGAGACGGCCGGGAGCATGGCGTTCTGGGCCTCGCGCAGGGCGGGGTTATTGCAGAGGGCATCGAGGTGGTTGACCAGACCCCAAGCTTCATTGAGGGGGCGAGTGGTTTCGTCGAGGGCCAGGACAACGCTTTCGAAGGTCATGCGGCCACGGTCCTGGGTCAAAAACGAGTCGATCGCGGCGGTGGCTTGCCCTAGAGCAGACGAGATATCGGACTGGATGGCGTCAGCTTTGAGAGTGGACCAGCGGATTTGGAAGTCGGAGGTGAGGAACGGATGCGTCATGTGAGGGGGGTGTGTCTGGCGAAACAAATCGAGTGGGTTCGGCAAGATGGCGGTTTCGAGGGCGGTGGAAAGGGGAAAGTCGGATTGGGAGAGAATGGATTTCCGGACTTCCGTTTTCCGAGAAGGCACTTATACTGATCGTCCATGGCTTTTCGAGAACCCCGCATTTACCTGCTGCCGACAATGATGACGGCGGGCAATATTTTGGCTGGCTTTGTGGCGATATTGCAGATTTTTCAAGGTCGAGCGGGGGAGGTGACGATTCACTATCATTACGCCATTCTTGCGATCCTGGCGGCGTGTTTGTTTGATGTGTTGGATGGACGACTGGCGCGATTGGGCGGGCAGGAGAGTCCGTTCGGGCGGGAGCTGGACTCGCTGGCAGACATTGTTTCATTTGGGATCGCTCCTGCATTGTTGGTGCATGACATTGTGCTTTCCGGGATCACGAAGCCTGCTGGAGTGGGGTCTTTGATTGCGGCGGCCTACTTGGTGTGTGGAGCGGTTCGATTGGCTCGGTTCAATTGTTTGGCGGCGATGGATGAGCACAGCAGTTCGAAGAGTTTCCGGGGATGTCCGATACCGGCAGCGGCGGGGGTGATTTCGTCGATTACCCTTTTGTTGTTGTGGATGGAGGAGGGGAACAAGGAATTGGGGCCGTGGAAGTATGGATTGGCGGTGCTGATGGTGATGCTGTCGTTTTTGATGGTGAGCGATATTGAGTATCCGAGTTTCAAGTCTGTGAACTGGAGGACTCGGCGGTCGCTTCCGGCGGTGATTGTGACGATTTTGGTGGTGTGGTTTTCGGTGAACAACTGGCAGTGGACACCGGCGGTGTTTTTTGTGAGTTATCTGCTTTATGGTTTGGTCCGGCCCTGGGTTTCGAGGCGGATGCGGCAGCAAATTGAGATTGAGTTGGAGGAGCCGGAAGAGGAGAGAATTGCTGAGGGGACGGTTGAAAAAATGGAGCCGGAAGAACAGGCCAGGGTGAGTGCGGGATTGTAAGAAGTGGCGTGGATTGAGGAATGAAATGTCAATGCTTGCCAAGAGAGGTGGAACTGTGGTGAGTTGGGATTGAATTCATGGCAGATTTTCATCAACATCCTAAGTTACCGACTTTGCATCACTTGGCATCGGCTCAGGACGGTGTGGCGGATGTGAACTTGGTGAACTGGGCGAAGGAGAAGCCTGTGGCGCTATTGTTGCCTGCGCTTTTTATCGAGTGTGAACGGCCGGCTTTCCCGCAGATCTTGGAAGAGGTATCGCAGGTGGAGTATGTGGGACAGGTGGTCGTTACGATGAATCAAATGAGGGGTGCGGAGTGCGAGGTAGCGATTGAGTTTCTGAAGCGTCATTTGCGGGGTAAGCCTGCCTGTTTGCTATGGAATGATGGGCCGGAGTTGCTTGACATTTGGAGGGAAATGGAGGCTTTGGGATGCCCTGCTTACATGGAGGGGAAGGGGTCAAACATTTGGATGGGATTGGCGTGGTTGGAGGCGAGTGGGCATGAGGGTTTGGTGGTTAGCCATGACACTGATATTTTGAATTACACGAGAGGGCTGCTGTGGAAGTTGTGTCTGCCGTTGCTGCATCCACAGATGGGGTATCGATTCGCAAAGGGATACTACAGTCGGGTGTCGGACCGGCTTTACGGGCGTGTGACTCGACTGTTGTGTTTTCCGTTAATCCAGGCGTTCGCGGATGTGCTTGGGTTGCAGCCATTGATTGAGCACCTGCAATCGTTTCGATATCCGCTGTCCGGAGAGTTCGGTGGGGATATGAAGACGTTGGGAGCGTTTGAGATACCGTCGGGATGGGGATTGGAAATTGCGATTTTAGCGGAGGCCCATCGGATTTTGCCTGTCGAGCGGATGTGTCAGGTGGACATGGGGTTTCATTTTGAGCATCGGCATCGGAGGATGGAACCGGGCGAGCGTGAGGAGGGGCTGATCTCAGCCGCGATGGAAGTGGCGCGTTGCATGGTCTATCAGGTGCTTAAGCATGCGGATTCGCGAGGTGGAGAGGCGCTGATGAGAGTGGTGTTGCCGCGCTATCAAGAGCGGGCGCAGGAGTGGTTGCGGCGGTATGAGCACGTGAGTTTGATCAACGGGCTGGTTTATGATCGCGCGGAAGAGCAAGCGGCGGTGACGGCGTTTTCGGAGGCACTTGAGAGGTTGGTTTTGGGGCATCAGGCAACCGGGGCGGTCGAAGTTCCGGGGATGCGGCCTGCGGTGAGGGGGCTACTGGAGAAGTCGCCTGAATTGAGGGAGCGGTTGCGGGGAGCGGCGATTGTTCTTTGATTGCTGGTGAAGCAGAAGTTTTTCGGTCTATGGCTGCGGCGGGTGTTGCGGTTCACGAAGTGGGTGGCAGTGAGCGGGCCGTGGGGTAGGGTTCAGGTCGATGCTTCCGCTGGCGAACTGTCTGTAACCCGTCCCAAAGGCAGGCAGTCGGCTTTTGAGCAGTCCAGGAAAGGCGATGTTTTCCGATCTGATCGAGGAAGATGAGGGGGAGATCTTTTTCATGCGTTAAAAACAGTTTTGGGAAAGGGACTTTGGAGGTGGCTCGATTGCGGGGTCGGAGGATTACAGTCCAGGGGGATGTCGGGTAATGAAACCGTCGGTGGAACGCGGTTTGGGTCTCCAGCGAGGTCCTTCGCCTTCCCGACCACCTGTTGTGTCGAGTCGGAGGCCACAAATGGTAAGGAAGACGTGGTCGCCTGGTTTGACATAGATCGTGATGAATCGGCCAGGTCCGGGCTGGCCATAGTTGGCGAATTCTTTTGAACTCAGGGGGGAGCGCAAAAGGCCGGAGTGGAAGAGAATGTATGAAATTGAGCCAGAGCAGTCGTAGGCCGAATCGTAAAGGCGAGAGTGTCCGCCGCCCATTCTGTAGGGCTTGCCTTGGAGGGTGTTGGCGGCATAAACCGCGTGAAGAATGGGACGGGGAAAGGTGATGGGAACTTCGGCGTAGCGCCCGTCGAAGCGGAGGGCGTAGGGGGGGGCTTGGGAGGAGTGTTGGACGGGAGCGGACTGCGGTCTCAACTGATTTGGAGTGGGGCGTCCTTGATAAACTGCATTGCGAGGCAGGGGTGTAGCGAAGGATTGGGCGGTCGCCCAAGGGGAGGCGAGGCTGAATGAGCAAACCACCACACCCGCGAACGAGAGAATGTTTGGGAGGTGAGAGGGAAGGCACATAACCAAAAATGTGAAAGTTATGGAAAGAATAAACCTATCGAAGGTTTCGATCAATTCAGAATTGAGAATCTGAGTCTCACTTTTGTAATAATAAAGTCATGTAAGTGTCAGAATAATGTCATCTGGTTCGAGTTGGATGAGGCGAGCGCCTCTCCGAGGGAGACCAGTTGGAATCAGGGAGACAGCGCGCTGGTTTCGCGACTGATTTGGACAAGGCGCTACTTGTCTGGGGAATTTTTCGATTGGTTCGAGTCAAGAACTGCGGATTGATCCAAATCGGATGGGACGATGGCGCGTGGTTTAACTTGGGCTTCGGTGGTGGGGTTGGAAGTTGGTGGTTGCCGAAGGTGCTGCCAGGCTGCGTCGACGAGGAAGGGACGTTGGATGGTGGCGTCAATTTCATTGCGTCGCATCATTTCCAAACCGCCTTCAGCGCCTGCAAATCCGTTGATGCCGATGATTAGAGTGTCATCTCGTGTGCCGGCCGCAGTTGCCGCAAGATGGGCGGCCTGGGCTAGAAAGTCGTCGTGGGCGAAGACCACATCGATGGATTTTTGGAGGCGAAGCGCCTCTGCGTATCGAGGTTGGACGTTGGCGGAGGTCCAGTCTGCGGGGGTATCGTGGACGAGAATGATCGAAGTGTTTGGCGTTAGCCCTTCGGCGAATCCGGCATGAACTGCGGAAGACCACGCTGACTCATCGGTTCCCCGAATTTCTAGAATTCTACCCTTTGGGATGGAGTCGCCGCGATCGCCAGCCCGCTTTGAGAGGGCATTCAGCGCGATTTTTGCGGCGGTGCGCCCGATTTCTCTGGGGTCGCAGGCAAAGATGGCTTCGATTTCCGACGAAGATTTCACTTTGGATGGCGGGTCGACGATGATGATGCGAGTTCCGGCGTTTTTGAGATTGGTCAGAGAAGGGGAAATTGACTGGAGATCGGTTGGTTGGAGCAAAAGAACGGCTGGAGGTGCCGCCAGGAGTGCTTCGATCTGATTGAATTGGTGGCTGGAGCTTCCCTGGGCGTCCTCCATAACGAGTTCGTGATCGGCATCTTGAGCGTCGAGCAGGTTCAAGAATTGGGCTTGGGCTCTTTGGAAAGGCATTCGGGCGTCTGAAAAGAGGCAAACCACGCGTCGAGTCTGTTTCTTTGCTTGATGCGGGGAAAGCGGTACTGTGCTGGCTCCATCTGGTAGGCAGGCTGTAGCGCACCATGTAACCAGTAAGGCAAGAATGGAGGACCGCAGGCGACAGCGAAAAAGTGACATGGAGTTTTTAAAGAGACATGGTTCGAGTGAAAGACAAGCGAGACTCAACACGGGTCAAGAGACTCATTGTAACTTGGAGGATGGACAGGCTTTTGCTTGCGGGTTCTTTGTTTTCACCTCAGAGTGCCTTCGGAAATGCCACAATTTTCTAGAATCCGAAACCAAAGGTTAGCCATTCGGCGCAGCCTACTCACTGCGTATTCGGCTCGTGTTGGGCAGTTGAGTGATGGTTGGGAGGGAGAAAATTGTGGTCTGCGGGACGAAATTGGACACATCAAAGCTTCTTTTTGCGACTTTCCTGCAATCGCTTCTTGATGATTCGTCACCTTACCTGTTAAAATTGAGTGCTGGCGACGAAAATTCGCCAGAAATCCGATCCAACTTCTACGCTCTTATTTTTGTTATCATGAAACTACAGAAAATTGCTCTAACGATCCTGGTGCTAGCGACCCCTTGGGTTGGTGCGCAAGATGCCACTCAAGTCAAAGTGGAAGTGAAAGGCGTCAAGGTTGAGCAGCAGCAAACACCGCAGGTGCAGGCGTTGAACATTGTGGACAAGAAGTGGAAGCCGAAGAACTGGCTGGAAATCGAGGTGGCGTTTGACATCAAGCTGGCTCGTGATGCCGGGGGGCGCTCAGGGAGTTTGGGTGCCATGGATGTGAAGTATTTTATCGGTCTGAATCAAAAGAGCGAGGACGGGAAGAACGTCGTATTGAGTGGAACGATGAGTTACAAGGATGTGCCGGCAGACACGGCGTGCTTCGGACTGGCATTTGTTTCACCCTCGACTTTGAAGCGCATTTTGCAGAAGGACAATGCAGGAAAGGGTGACGTGGTAGCCCATGGTGTAGAAGTTCTGGTGGGAGGCAAGCGAGTAGCGTCGGGGTCGAGCACTGGGTCGCCTTGGTGGTTTGATGCAAACACCCAAGGGCTGTCGGACAAGTTTGCGTTTGAAGACGGGGCTGTGTTGCCCAAATCAAAGACACCATTCGCACCGTTTTGGGGTGACTATGACCTTCCCGTGTCGGCCCAGTAAAATGTGCCGCGAATCTTTGAAAGCCGAATTGGGCAAGAAGTTCGTTGAACTTGTCTGAGCCCTGGCGATAGAACTCACAATCACTGATCCCGAAAACTTTATTCATCTCATGGCAGACAAGAAACAAATAGCCGTCATCAACCTGGGCTCACAAAGGCTTGGCGGTGCGATTTATGGTCAGGCGGGAGGAGAGCTCGTTCTCAAGAAGTACGAATTTGTCGAACTGTCTGGCGACCCAACGGTTGATGTCTCGCGGCTCCCTCAGCTGAAAGTTGGCATTGCTGAGTTGGCTGACAAACTGGGTCTGGCTAAGCAAGATGTTTGGTATGCGGTAGCGGGCCACACCGTTTTCACTCGCTTCGTCAAGTTGCCCCCGGTTCAAGGAGAGAGGATGGACCAGATTGTGGAGTTTGAAGCTCGGCAAAATGTGCCTTTTCCAATTGATGAGGTGGTCTGGGATTACGAGGTGGTTGGGGAGCCTTTGGGTGAAACGGAAGTGGTATTGGTCGCCATGAAATCTGATTCGTTGAATGAGATCAACGAGCAGGTGATTGAGAATCGGATCAACACCATCGGGGTCGATTTGGCGCCATTGGCTCTTTATAATGCTTTCAAGTATAGCTACCCGGATGTGACCGAGCCGGTGGTTCTCATCGATCTTGGGGCGCGTTCCACGAATGTTGTTTTCGTAGAGGACGATCGCTTTTTCACCCGGAATATTCTGGTAGGTGGCGCGTCGGTGACGGCTGCGATTAGCAAGGAGTTCGGGCTGGGTTTTGGGGATGCCGAGGCTCAAAAAGTGACAAATGGGTTCGTGGCCTTGGGTGGTGCGGTTGAATCTCATCCAGATCCTGAAGTTGCGGCTCTGTCAAAGGTGATGCGGAACGCTATGACCCGCCTGCATGGTGAGGTGATGCGGACCGTCAACTATTACCGCAGCCAGCAGGGTGGAGCGGCGCCTCAGCGTGCGTTTTTGTGTGGCGGTGGAGCAAGCATGGGATATGCAACGGACTTCTTCCAAGAGAAATTGAAGATTCCGGCTGAAATCTTCAATGGTCTTCGGGGGGTAAGGATGGATCGGGGAGTTGATGAGGCATCCGTCCAAGCTGAAGGGCCTTGTTTTGGAGAGATGTCAGGCCTTGCGCTGAGGTATTTTGGAGCTTGCCCAGCGGAGGTCGAGTTGGTGCCGGAAACACTTGCTGCGGCGAGAGACTCTGCTCGCCGAGCACCTGCGGTCATCATGGCAGGAATGTGTCTTCTGGCGACGCTTTTAGCGACTTTGCTCTATTTCAAAAAGGCGGATGCAGTTGTTCAGGACAAGGTTGCTGGAATGGAAGCTGAACAGAGCAGTTTGAAGGGGATAGCGAATGAACTGTTGAGCTTGGATGAACGGCTCGAGAGTTTGCGCACACAGAGTGGGCAGATTGAGTCTGCAGTTAACACTCGGTCGTATTGGGTTCGCCTGCTTCAGGAGTTAAACTCCAAATTCGACAACGATCTGATCTGGATCACTCTGGTAGAGCCAGTGGCGAATGGCAACTCGTTGACGCCGTCGCTGGGTGCGGCTGGGTCAAGTGCTGCGGATCAAGCTGCGGCACCAGCGTTAGGGGTGGCGGCTGACAAGGCTGTGTCAACCCAGTCTGCGCATGAATTGCACATCCAAGGGTTGTATCGAAAAAATGACGAAGGCCAAGAAGTGGTTTATCGCTATGTGCGCGCTCTTGCGGGGAGCGACTGGTTTGATGTGCAGGATATCGAGAAGAAATTGAATGAAATTGTCAAGGCTGAGACCGGAATCGAAGAGGACCGGTATGCATACAAGTTTGACATCCGCCTTCCTCTGAAACAGAAAATTGAATTTAAAAACTGAGCATGGACTGGATCCGCGAAAACAAAACGTTGGCCTCAATCATGGGGGTGTTCCTTGCGCTGGCTGCAGCACTTGGCTTTTTGGTCATCAATGCATGGTCATCTTTTGGGGCGTCAAATGATCGATTCATTGCCGCCAACAATGCCTTGGCGACGATGAAATCGGCGAATCTCTATCCAAGTCCTGAGAATTTGGAAAAGAAAAAGTCGGCGGTTGAGGATTACGAAAAGAAGGTGACGACTTTGAGCAAGGTATTGCTGAGTCTGCAGCCAGCTGTTGAGCCGATCAGCGAGACTGATTTCCAGGCCAAATTGAAGGCAAAAATTGCCGAAGTACGTTCGATTTCAGGCAAACCGACAAAACTCCCGAGTGAATCTTCATTGGGTTTTGCGGACTACACCTCGAGTCTGCCCAAATCTGCAGCCATTGCACAGGAACTTTCGGAGTATGTGGATGCTACTGAAGCCGTCGTCCGGGTGTTCATCGACTCTGGAGTGGAGTCGGTTGATACGTTTGAGCGGAGCCTATTGGCTTCGGAGAAAGGTGAAACGGCAGCAGCGCCTTCGGCGCCGGTAGCGCCGCCTAAGGCCGGGAAAGTCGGGGTAGCCGGTAAAGGAAAGGCTCCTGTCGCGACCAAAGCGGTGGCAGAAATGGTTGAGCGCCGCACTTTGACTTTCACGCTGACTTGTGATCAAGGGCCATTGCAGAAGGTATTGAATCGATTGGCGAGTCCTTCTGAAATGCCTTATTTTGCCGCGGTTCGGCTGTTGAGGGTTGAGAACGAAAAGAATGAGGGGCCGCTACGGGCGGCGGTGACTTTGGAGTTAAACAAGAACAAGTCGGCTGCGGTCGATGCTGCTGCTGCTGAGGTGCCCCAAGAGCAAGTTGTCATCGGAACTGACGGGCTTCCAGCCGCAGCGGCTGAAGCGGCGCCTCAGGCCACCGGACCTGCGAAGCCTGGCATCAAGGATGCTGTTGGCGTCATGGGGCAGGAGAAACTCAAGGTCTACATGGAGATCGATCTGATCAAGTTCATTGATCCTGCAAAGCAAGTGGCCGATGCAGCGAACTAGACACGGATCAAACGATCGACAACCACTCCTCAAACACCATTTGGAACTGCATTCATGAATCAACGAAAAGGGAACTTTGAAAAGAAACTGCTGGTCGCGATGGCCTTACTGGCAATCACCGTGGCTGGATTGCTTGTTTGGCAGAGTAACGGGTTGCCTGACACCCTGGTGCTCAAAAAGGTGACACCGAAAGACGAGTTGGGGGAGATTCCTGTAGCGAAGGCTGAGGAGGCCATCACTCGGTTGAGCACGGTGTTCGACTGGAAAGCTCCTTTCCTGGCAGGTAAGTCGGTGCCACTGAATAAATCGATCCTTTTGGTGGTGAAGGACGATCAGCTTTTCGATCTGTTCGTGCCCAATCCGACTTTGAGAGCGCCGATGACCAATGACTTCCTGGTGAGCAATGATTTGCCCGATATTCTGCACGCCAATGTGGGAGAGTTGGACCCTGACGAAGATGGGTTTACCAATGAAGAGGAATTCATGTCGAAGACCAATCCGAAGGACGCTGCCAGTAAGCCAACGGCGACCAACAAGCTCTACTTGAAGGAACGGATCACAAACGACTACATCGTGCACTTGAAAAGCAGCACGATGCCGGTGCAAGTGCAGCGGATCGCGCCTGAACCGAAGAAGAGTGTCTTTGTCACACCAGGGAAGGAATTCGGATTTGATGCGGGGGCGGTTCGGTTTAAGGCCATTGCTTTCGAGAAAAAGGTCGTACCCGATCCAAAGACTGGCGAAAAAGACGTTTCTGAATTGAAGGTTCTGGACACAGCCACGAACAAAGAAGTGGTCTTGATTCGGGGAGAAGACCTGAATCTTGCCGAATATGAGGCCAAATTTGAATACCTGCTTGATGGGGTCAAAGAATTCACTGTGAAAAAGGGTGAGCGTTTTCAACTTCCCGGAACAGGAGACACTTATTTGGTCTTGGATGTGCTTGAAAGTGAGGCTTCAATCGCTAAGCTCGACGCTTCGGGTCGCCAAAGTGAACCCCTCAAGATTTCAATGCGCTAAAAAAAACACCTGATACACAGAAATACCTAGCCAAAACAGGGTTAAACCTGCTATTCACTATCCTCCCATTGCAAAATTGCTTCCGATACCTCGTATGACTCGTCTCTCCCGAAAAGTGTTTAAAAATCGCTGTCTGTCTGCTGCTTTGGCGGCATTATCCCTTGCAAATGCTGCGCAGGCAGGCACTGGCGGGGGAAGTCTTCCTGGTCTTGCCGAGCGCGAGATCGCGCGTCGAATGGGTCGTGTTCAAGATGCAAGGATTGCGATCGAGCAAGGGGACAAGTTGATGGCGGAGGGTGATACCGAAGGTGCTTTGGGTCAGTACAAAGCGGCGATGGATGCACTTCCTAATGCGGCGATCACCTCTGAGTGGAGTGAGTATGCCAAGGCCAAGTTTGCGGATTGCAGTGTCGTTTTGGCTCGGGAGCGGGCAAAGAACGGGCGCTACAAGGAAGCGCGTGAGTTGCTTGATGGGGCGTTGGTTGCAGTTCCAGGGCACGCGGGAGCTGTTGCGTTTGGCAAACAGTTGGACGATCCAGAGCGCTGGCCGGTGGCTTTGACTCCAGAGCACGTCGTTAAGGTGCAGGAAGTGGAGCGGGGGCTTCTCCAGGGCCGGAGCAACTACGAATTGGGTAATTATGACCTCGCACGTGAGGACTATCTCGACGTCCTGAGGAAGGACCCCTACAACACCGCAGCTCGCCGTGGCATGGAGAGGGCAGAGCAGAAGCGCGCAGAGTATTTCAATAGCGCTCGTGACCACACACGGGCGAAGATGCTGAATGAAGTCAATAAGGCATGGGAGGATACGGTGCCGGTTCAGGTTATTCAGACAGATACCCTTGGGCCTACCACCAAGACGCAGTCGGCTTACATCACCGAGAAAATGAATCGCATTCGGTTCCCCTCCGTCCAGTTTGCGGGTGCTTCACTTGAGGAAGCGATTGAGTTCCTTCGGGTCAAGAGCCGTGATTTGGACGATCAGGAGTCTGATCCTGCGAGGAAGGGTGTGAACATTATCTTGAAGACCGGTGACACGCCGATCACCACCACCATTAGCATTGACCTCACGGATGTTCCGATGTCTGAGGCTCTTCGCTACATCACTGAATTGGCGGGCATGAAGTTCAAGGTTGATTCGTATGCCGTCTTGGTGGTTCCGATTTCCGAGACCTCGACGGAAATGTATCAGCGCATTTTCCGGGTGGGTCCCGATTTCCTTAGCATGGGCGGCGACGCTGGTGGTGCAGCACCTGCAGCGGCACCTGCTGATCCGTTTGCGCCAGCTGCTGCTGCGGGAGGGGGCTCAGCACTCATTACTCGGAAGACCGCGCTCGATATCTTGAAGGAGCAAGGGATCACTTTCGGCGACGGTGCTACTGCGGTATTCAACAAAACGACCTCGCAGTTGATCGTTCGGAACACTCAACCGATGCTGGATCTCGTCGAACAATTTGTCGATTCGACCATTGGCAACATTCCGAAGCAGATTTACATCACGACCAAGTTCGTTGAGGTGTCGCAGAAGAACACAGATGAGCTTGGCTTTGATTGGTTGCTAGGGGCTTTCAATGTGCCTGGAAGTGATGGTGTGTTTGGAAGTGGCGGCACAGTTGGCAATTCTTCATCAGGGCCATTGAATTCGAGTGATTTTCCGACGACTTTCCCAGGGGCGGGCAGCGTGCCTGTTGGGCAGAATCCGATCAGTCGGGGGATGCGTTTCGGGGGCAATGCGATTTCGGCTGACTCGATTGACGGGCTTATCTCGACCTCTCAGGCGGTATCCTCGTTGTCCCCAGGGATCGCAGCCATCACTGGCGTGTTTACCGACCCACAATTCCAAGTCGTCATTCGCGCTTTGAACCAGAAAAAAGGTGTGGATCTGATGAGCGCTCCGAGCGTGACGACCAAGAGCGGGCAACGCGCGACAGTCGAGGTGGTGCGCGAGTTCCTGTATCCTACTGAGTTTGATCCACCAGAAATTCCCCAGCAGTTTGGTGCTATTGGACAAACAACTCTGGGTGGCGGACTTGGAGGAACTCAGTCTGGTTCGTTCCCTGTGACCCCAACCACACCGACGACGTTCGAAATGCGGCCAGTGGGTGTGCGGATGGAAGTTGATCCGGTTTTGGGTGCGGACGGCTACACGATCGATCTGAATCTGGCACCTGAGGTGACGGAATTCGAAGGGTTCATCAACTATGGTAGTCCGATCCAGACAACAAGCGTGAACGCGCTTGGGCAGTCAGTTCCCAATGTGTTGACTCCGAACATCATCAACCAGCCTGTGTTCTCCTCGCGGAAGGTCACGACGGCGGTGACGATCTGGGATGGTCAAACGGTTGCGATGGGTGGTCTGATTCGTGAAGACGTTCAAAACGTGGAAGATAAGATTCCGGTGTTGGGTGACATTCCGATCTTGGGACGGCTGTTCAAGACCAAAGCGGAAGACCACTTCAAGCGGAACTTGATGATCTTTGTGACGGCGAGCGTCATTGACCCATCCGGTCAGAAAGTACGCCAGCAGACGACCAGCACGGATGCCACCTTGCCTGGGGCTGACGCAATCGGTGGTGGCGGAATGGGTACGGGTCCTAACCCGTTACTCCCAGCTGTGGGCGGTCAGTAGTCCCAGGTTGACTTTGGATCGCTAGATTTAGACAGGCACCGCCGAGAGGTGGTGCCTGTTTGTTTTGTTGGACGAACACCACTTGTAATATAAGCCCAAACTCCAAAGATGAAGTTAACCCGAACTCCGCGATTGCAAGCAGCCCATCCGCCACTCCCGTTGAGGTTCAAAGGTTCCGTTGATGTTGCCCGGGATCGCCTTTGTGCAGGGACTGCGAGCTGCAAATTCTTGGAATCGCTGGCGCTGCAATGTTTGAGTCACCTCGAATCGTAGGACCCGGGAATAGGCGGCCTATTTGAAACCGGTCAAAATTGAGTTCACACCGTGATCCCATCTCCAACGCCGTCCGATATGCAATCCTGGGTAGTCACCGGGGGGATTGCCTGTGGCAAGTCGACCGTGCTTTCGAGGGTGAAAGAGTCTCTTGGGGCGGAGAAGCTCGCCATTTATTCTTGTGATGAAGAGGTTCGACGGCTTTTGGGTCTGGTGGCCATTCAAGAGGCGATCAAGGTGAGGATCGGGCCTGGAGTTGTGGAAAATGGAGAGGTGAATCGTGAACAGCTGGGGAAGCTTGTGTTTGAGGATTTAAAGGCAAGAAGGGAGTTAGAGGCGATTCTGCATCCGCCCGTATTAGCAGCCTTGGAGGGTGCGAGGGAGGCGGCGCGAGAGGCTGGAACGGTGAATCTTTTTGTTGCGGAGGTGCCTCTCCACTATGAGATTGGAGGTACGGTGGCTGCCGACCATGTGATTGTGGTGGCCAGTAGTCTGGACCAGCAGGTCCGGCGTCTGATGCACTACCGAGGGCTGGACAAGGCCCGCAGCGAGTCCATGGTGGGCGCGCAGTGGCCTGTCCTGGAAAAGGCGAACAAGGCAACCAAAGTGATCTGGAATGACGGATCCGAGGAGGCCCTGGACGACCAAGTTTCCATCCTGCTTTCTGCTTTTGACCCATAATGACCGAATCCCCATTAACCTCTGATTCCGAAACGACATCGGAGTTGCCTGAGTTGCCAACCGAAGCTGTCACCGTTGAGCCGGTGGTTGCGATGACCGAATCGAGCGAACCTGACACCGCAGCGCTTCCGACTGCGAGTGAAGAGGAGCGTCCGAAGGTTCCGGCTGGATTTCCTGAGATGATTGAAATGGACGCTTTGCAAACGGCGTCCTTTGCAGAGTTGCATGCGATTGCGGAGAAGACTGGTTGGCGCGTGAACGCGAGTCGATCCAAGCATCAGTTGATTTATGATCTGGCGGGATGGTTGTCGTATCATGGCACCCAGTTAGTCGTTGAGGGGGTATTGGAAATTGGGGCTGACCATTTTGGTCTGGTGCGCTATCCGAGATTCAGTGCGACGCCCTTACCGGAGGACATTTTTGTTCCTTTGTTTTTGGTCCGGAAGTTTGATCTGCGGAGCGGTCAAAAAATCAAAGGGCTTGCGCGGCCCCCACGTGATCGCGACAAGTTCCTGGCGATTGAGCGCATTCTCTGTGTTGAAGATGTGGAGATTGATAAGTGGCAGACCCCGACTCATTTTGACAAGCTCACGGCGATGTTTCCGAATGAGCGAATCATTTTGGAAACTCCCAAGGATGCTTCCATGAGCGCTCGGGTGGTGGATTTGGTGGCACCGTTAGGCAAAGGGCAGAGAGGATTGATCTGTGCATCGCCACGTTCGGGCAAGACGATGTTGCTCAAGGAGATTGCGAAATCGATCATTGTGAATCACAAGGAGATCGAGTTGCTGATTTTGTTGTTGGACGAGCGGCCTGAGGAGGTGACGGATTTTGAGGAAACGGTTGCTGGCGGACAGATTTACGCCTCGACTTTTGACGAGAGCCCGAAGAGGCATTCGCAACTGGCTGAGTTGGTCATCGAGCGTGCCAAGCGATTGGTTGAGTCCGGTAAGGACGTGGTGATTCTTTTGGACAGTTTGACGCGTTTGGCCCGGGGTTACAACGCGCTGGCGGGTGGCAAGGGGCGGACGATGTCGGGTGGTATGGATGCGAAAGCGATGGCCAAGCCGAAGAAATTCTTTGGGGCCGCACGGAATGTGGAGGAGGGAGGGAGTCTGACGATTCTGGCGACGGCTTTGATTGAGACGGAGAGCCGGATGGATGAAGTGATTTTCGAAGAGTTTAAGGGAACAGGCAATTTGGACATCACGCTTGACCGCGAGATTTCGGAACGCCGGATTTACCCTGCGATTCACGTGCTGAAGTCGGGCACTCGACGGGATGATTTGCTTTATCACCCGGATGAGTTCCGTCGGGTGACTCAAGTGCGGAAGCAATTGGCGGCGGTCCCGGCGGTGGAGGCGATTGAGCTTTTGATCAAGAACATCAACCGCACCCGCAACAATGCGGAGGTTTTGCTCACTGGTTTGAAATGAGCCTTCCCGCGTTACAGGATGAAGGAGGGGTGGCTACCGCGCCGCGAGTGGAACCGGATGATTTTGTCTTCATCGACACGGCGGAGGCGCTGGTGAATTGGACAGCCCGGATGAGGGTTGAGTTGGAAGCTCATGAGGACAAGCGGTGCTGCCTAGACACTGAAGCAGACAGTTTGCACCACTTCCGAGAGAAGGTTTGTTTGCTGCAAGTGGCTTGTGCCGGGCATTTCGCATTGGTTGATCCGTTGGCGATTAGCGACATGACGCCGCTGCTTGATTTGCTGAATCTGGGTGAGTTATGGTTTCATGGGGCTGACTACGATTTGACTTTGCTGCAGCGGACTTACGGGTGGAAGCCTCTGAAGATGCGTGATACTCAGATTGCTGCGCGGCTGGTGGGGCATCGGCACTTTGGGCTGGCGGCGTTGGTGAAGGACATGGTGGGGATTGAGTTGTCGAAGGCTTCGCAGAAGGCAGACTGGAGTCGGCGACCACTTCCGGATGTGATGCTGCGCTATGCCGTTGATGATGTGCGTTACCTGCTTTTTATTGCAGATCGTTTGTTGGGAGAGTTGAGGGCGCAGAATCGGGAAGAGTGGTTTGTGGAGAGTTGTTTGGATTTGCAGGCGGATGTGGCGGAGCGTCTGGTGGCGCCGAAGGAGGAACCTTGGCGAGTTCAGGGGTCCGGGAGGCTGCAACCGAGGGGGCTGGCCTTTTTGCGGGAGGCGTGGATTTGGCGGGAGAGCATTGCCGAAGAGCGGGATTTGCCCTGTTTCCGAGTGATGTCGAACAAACAGATGCTGGCGTATGCAGAGGATTTCGAGCGTGGGGTGGAGGTTTCGGCGCCGGCGGGCTGGAGGCCGCGTTGGAAAAAAGCCTTCTCAGAGGTATTGAAGGAGGCGCAGGCTTTGCCGATTGGAGAGTGTCCTCCAAGGATGAAGCGGCCTAAGAGTCGATTTGGTGAGGAGGAACGGGCTTTGGTGGATCGGCTTTGTGGCGCCAGGGACCAAGTCGCGAACGGACTGGAGATTGAATCCTCATTGTTGGGTTCGCGTGGAACGTTGGAACAAGTGGTGGCGGCGAAGTCGGCTGAAGGGTTGATGATGGGGTGGCAGAAAGAGCTGATGAAGGAGCCGCTGAGTTGGGTGCAGAGTGGCGCGGGTATTTGATAACGAAAAAGCCCTCCTGATTGGAGGGCTTTTGTGAGGTGGCCGATTTTGCCAAGCACTGAGTGAGGATGCGTTATGCGGTGGTTTTTCGTTCGGAATTGAGATCCATTTTTCGGTAGAGGGTGGCGATACTGACACCGAGCATGCTGGCGGTTTTCTCGCGGGAGCCGCTGTTGTATTTGAGGGTCTCCTGGATGAAGAGGCGCTCCTGGGCTTTGATGAAGTCGTCAAGCGTCGAACCGATGGGAAGTTGTTGGGTAGCTCCTGTTCCCTCGGGGGAGGGGACTTCGATTTGCTGGCTGACCTTGGATGGCAGGTCTGAGGGTTCGACGCGGTCGAGTTCGGCGAAGGCGCAGGCGCGTTCAACGGCGTTGCGCAGTTCGCTGATATTTCCGGGCCAAGGATACTTCTGGAGGAAGTCGAGGGCATTTTCGGAGATGGTCTTGCCTTTGCCGCCCATGCGCTCGGCCAGGTCTTTCAGGAAGTGATCGACCAAGGGACGAATGTCCTCACGGCGTTCCCGGAGTGGCGGGATTTTGATGGGGACGACGGAGATCTTGTAATAGAGGTCCTCGCGAAACTTGCCTTGTTTGGTGGCTTCTTCGAGAGAGGCGGTGGTGGAGGTGACCAAGCGGAAATCGGGTGCGCTTGAGGTGCCCCAGGAGCCTTTGCGTGATTGGCATTCGTCCAGGAAGGTATTCAGTTGAGCCTGGATCCGGACCGGGAGCTGGTGGACTTCTGCCAAGTGGATGGTACCGCCTTGGGCGCGACCGAAGATGCCGCTGGATGCATTGCCACCGTGGCCGAAGAGTTCGGTCTCGAGGACGGCCTCAGGCATGGCGCTGCATTGAAGTTCTTTGAAGGGGGCGGCACTGCGGCGTCCTGCATCATGGAGGGCGCGGGCGACCATGTGCTTGCCGACGCCAAATTCGCCTTCCAAGAGGACTGTGCTGTCGGTATCAGCGACGCGACGGGCGATTTCGAAGATGCGTTGGATCGCATCGCTGTGTCCGATGAGTTTGGAGGAAGTCGAGGTGCGGGCGGCGGCGACAGGTGGGAGATCGGCGGCGCTGCCCCCTGATTTGCGGCCGAGAGATTGGTCGACGGTTTTGATGAGATCGCCGAGGTCGAAAGGTTTGGTCAAGTAGTCGAAAGCGCCCAGGCGCATGGCTTCGACGGCGGTTTCGACGGTGCCATGTCCGGTGACCATGATGACGGCGGTTTCCGGGAATTCCTCCCGGATGGCGCGGATCAGGTCGAGGCCGTTGATGTCGCCTATGCGAAGGTCGACGATGACAAGATTGGGTTTCTCGGAGCGAACGGCGGTGAGGCCTTCGGCACCGGTTTGGAAGCTCAGGACGGTGTGCCCAGAGGCTCTGCAAAGCTTGCTCATGAGCTCCAGAATGGCGGCCTCGTCGTCTATGATTACTATTTTAGCCATAATGCAGAGTGATTGCTGAGATGCAAAATTGATTGTTAGCAGATGCAAAATAAATGAAGAGCCCCCGAGCGTCAATCAACTTTCTCAAAATTGATCGAATTTCGGGGGCTCTTAACTCAGAAGCGACAACGGTATCGCGGAGGAGAAGGTGGGGTGCTAGGTGGATTGAGTCATGGAGCCTTCTACTGATTTGTGACAAGGCTGGGTTGGAGTTTTGGGATTGTTCTTTTGGGGAGATTTGCGGTCATTAGTTCCCGCTGTGGCGTTGATCCGGCCTCTTGTCTGTCATGGTTTTGACAGCGGAGCGGGCTGTGCTCAGGCTTCAGGATTCGCTGGTTCAAAATGATCTTCTTTTCGAAAGACGGTCTATTTGGGTTTTGCTGCCAGCGCGCCTTTCATGGTTTCGTAGGCGCGGCGAAAGTCTTTCCGTTCGGCGAAGAGAGCAGCTTTTTCCAGATTCAGGAACGAGGGGGGATCGGGGAGTGCTTGAAGGCGATCCAGGGTGCGAGAGGCTGCATCGAGAAGGCCTCGCTTTTTCTGTGCGAAATAGAGATCGACGCCAAGACGGGCATCCGTTGGTTTGAGGGCGAAGTTGCGCTCTAGGTTTTCGAACAAGGCGTCGCTGCTCACTTCTTGAGGACTGGAGGCATAAGCGAACTTACGCTGCAGGTGCCAGGCTTTTTCGAATTCGGTTTTGCGGGCGTATTCTTCGGCTAGTAGCGGCCAGGAGTCGGTGTGCCATTCGGGGTGGCTTTCGAGGAGTGTGACGAGTTGGTCGCGGTCGCCACGACCCTGCCAGAGGGAGAGAACCTGTTTTCTTTGTTCGAGGTCGATTTTGCTAAGGTTGGGATCAAGGTCGAGGAGGGCTTTCAGAGCTATGGCCCAGTCGGGTCCAGGTTGTGTCGTCGAAAGGATGGTAGCCAGCATGGCTGGAGTGGTTGCTAGTTTTTGGACATTGATGGCGAGAGTGGGATGCGGGCGCGCGAGATGGAGCATGGAGCCAAAGAAGGCGGCGTTGTTGGTTCGTTCCAATAGACTGCGCCAGGGAACGATGGCCATGCTGGGTTCAAACTTCAGCCAAAAGGCGGCCTCTTCCTGGCAGAGGTTGATGTTTTTGGGTTCTAGCGCTCTAGCGCGGTTGAAGTCGTCCAGCGCATCGGCGCTGGGTTTGCGGAGTTGGAGTTTGAGGAAGCCGCGCTGGAAATAGAGAGACCAATCGAGAGGGGTAAAGTGAAGGGCTCGGTTGCAGGCTTGAAGGGCTTCGAAGTGTTTGCCGGAAGAGACGAGGGCTTGGATTTGTGTTTTGCGAATTGAGGTGGAGGATTCGTTGGTGAAGAGGGGTTGGTCGCGCAGGGCCATGACCTGGGTCGACCCGAGGGCGAGGAGGCAGAGGCCGATTGCCCGGTACGCTAGCCGGCTTGCCAGGTGGGAATCGGTTTTGAGTTTACGACCTGGAATGGCGCACGCGGCGAGGACGAGGACAATGGCGGAGAAGCCGAAGCGATGAAGGGGGACATCGACCAGACCATGAAGAACAGCGAGCAGGAGGCCGATGCAGGCGACCGTGCGGAGGCGGCGGTCGTGGACATGGTGGCGGCGTTGCTTGTGGGAGTCTGATGAGGGGAAACTGACAAAGAGCAACCAGAGCAGAGCGAGAGCGAGAGGTAGCAGGCCGACCAGCCCGAGTTCAATCCAACACCAGAGCCAATCACTTTCGGGGTGAACGAAGCGGGCCGTGCTGATGGGAAGGGTGTGGGTGAGTGCAAAAACCGAATTGAAGTTTCCCAGGCCAATGCCGGTTAAGGGGGCCTGCGATGCTAAGGCAAAAGACTGGCAGAAGATTGGCCAACGGCCACCCAAGGTTTCTTGGTCGAACCCGACTTCGGCTAATCGAGCGCCAGAGCCGCCACCGAAAACAATCAAGATGGAGGCGGCACCGAAGACGAGTGATGCGGTGACGGCGAGTTTGCGGAAGAAGCCGCGGCGAACAGAGCCAGTGGTAAGCCAGAGGGTAAGTCCGACGAAGAAGAGGAGGAGGCCAGCGCGTGAGGAATTGATGACGATGCCAGTGAATGGGATCAGGATGCCAGCGGCATAGAGGAGGAAGGTGCGGGATTTTTGGCCGAAGGCATCGTGTGCCATGCCTGCGCCCAGGACGCAGCCGATGGCGCAGAGGCTGGAGAAGTGATTGCGATTGGAGAAGGGGCCAAGATCGGTTGAGTTCGGCGTGCTGCCGAGAGGCCAGTGGAGGTTTAGCCAGCCGAATTTTTGAGCCAGGGCCAGTGCCGCGATCAGGTAGATGCCGAGGGTAATTCCTCGAAGGGTGAGTCTGCGAGAGGACTCATTCATTCTGCTGCCAAGGATGAGAATGAACCACCATCCGGCCGTGGCGAAGGTCAAAAGGCCGCCGAGTGATAGGGCTGGTTGGGGAGACAACGAGTCAGGCAGAGGAATGCCCCAATCGGCGACCAGGCTACGGCGCCACTTGGGGAGTTCGCCGAACCAGTTGGCGGGTAGGAGGGAAAAAGCGGAGGTGACGATGCAGAGGAAAAAGCACCAACGAAGAAAGGAGGGGAGTTGGCATTTTGGGGGAGCGAGTACGAGTCCAAGGCCTGTGAAAAGTGTCAGCAGGGCAAGGGAGATGGCGGAGCCGGCATTCAGCATGCAGGCGGCGATGGCGATCACCGCAGCGGTTGGGCCGACCCAGGAGGTTGAGACTGATGGCGCGGCCAGTTCGTCTTGAGACTCGGAAGTAGAATCCACTGAAACTGTGTCAGTCAATGCAGAGGAGGTTGGGTGCTAGGCAGGGTTGAGGCTGCCTTTGATCGGAGCGTCTGGGAGTTCGAGTTGCAGTCCTGGGAGGGTCTGCCAACGATCGAGTGCGGCTGAGAGGGCGGGTTCCAGCAGTTCGCCGCGAAACTGCCATTCCTCTCGCAACGCCTCGTCGGCCGAGCGGTAGAGGGTGACGATTCCAGAGGGAATGCAGCGTAAGCGCAAGGGGGTTAGGTCGGGGCCGGGTGTTGCGGACAAGCCGAGGCGATTTAGGGAAGTTTGAAGCAAAGCCGCAAAGGTTGCGGCGTCCTGGCAGTGTTCGACTTCCATCTCGAGAAGGGTGCTGTGAGCGCGGACGTATTCGCGTTGACGGCGGCGGTCGAGAGTTGAATTTACCTGGTGGCGGAGGTCGCGCCAGGTTCGGATGTAGCCCAGGTAGCGGGCGGTGGCAAGGGCGAGCAAGAAGGCGAGAGCGGCCACGATTGGAATAGCCAGACCCCGGGTGAACATGATGCTGAGGCCGGCCAAGCTGAGCACGAGGCAGACGGCGTACATCGCACCCAGGGCCTGGGCTTTGGAATAGCCCAAGGTGATGAGGCGGTGATGGATGTGTTCTGCGTCGGCGCGGAAAATGGGCATGCCGCGGATGGCGCGGCGAATGATGGCGAAGGTGGTGTCGAGGATAGGAATGCCGAGGGCGACGAGGATGACGAGGAGGGACGCGATGATGGAGCCTTTGTTGTTGCTCATCAGGGAGACGGAAGCGACGAAGAAGCCGATGAGATAGGCGCCGCCATCGCCGAGGAAGATTTTGGCTGGGGGGAAATTGAAGATGAGGAAACCCGAGAGGGCACCGCCCATGACCATGGCGACGAGAACGACATCAGGTTTTTGAGCGAAGTGACCGACGAAGGCGAGGGTGAGGCAGAGGAACATGCCGAAGCCTGTGGCGAGACCGTCCATGCCATCGATGAGATTGATGATGTTAGGGATGGCGATGAGCCAGAGGAGAGTGACGGGGAGGCTCCACCAACCGAGGTGCAGGCCACCGGAGCCGAAAGGATTGCTAAGGATGTCAATGGAGACGCCCATGGAATAGAGAACCAAAGCGCATCCGATTTGACCGATGAGTTTGACCTTAGCTCCCATGGGGCGGAGGTCATCCAGGAAGCCGATGCTGAACATGAGGGTGTTAGCGATGATGATGGGATACCACGCGTTGATGAAATTGGGGAGGCGAATGGCGAGGACGAAGAAGCCGAAGGCGAGGGAGATGAAGACGGCAACGCCGCCGAGACGCGAGATGGGAACGGCGTGTTGTTTGCGGTGTTCGTCAGGGGCGTCTTTGCCGATTTGGCCCCGGTGCCGAACGAGCAGGTAGGTCACGAAGGCGGAGAGGATGAGGGCTCCGAGGAATTGAAGGATGAGAGTTGTGGTGCTCCACATGGTGGGAAGGGGTGCGCTAAGGCGCGGAGGGGGAAGTTGTTAGTGAGCGGTAATCAGTAATCAGTAATCAGTGGTCAGTGGTCAGTGGGCGCGGTTCGAGGGGGGGGCTGGTTTGGAGATTTTTTGTTTTGGAGAGCGTGGTTCATTTTGGGGAATGGAGGAGGTGGTTGGCCCATAGGTTGAGGCCTTGGATGCGGAGATGGTTGGCGCGCGATTGGATGGATTCTTGGGTGGGGAGGTTTGCGGAATCTTTTGGTGGTAGGGAGGAGAGCCAGTGGGCGATTGCCTCGGGGTGGCCGGGGCTGAAAAGGCCATTGAGGGGTGAGGCCGCGGCGAGATCTGTGGCGATTTGACCTTGGGTGGGGCCAAGCCAAAGAATGGGCCGGGCCGTCAGGGTCATCAGGGCCAATTTCGAGGGCCAGAGGAGGCCCTGGAGGGACTCTTTTTGGCTGGCGATGAGGACGTCGGCGGCGAGGAGGCTGGGTAGCAATTGGTCTGATGGAGCGTAGGGCTGCCAGAGGCAATTTTTCAAGCCAAGTTGGGAGGCGAGGGCTTGGGCTTCATTTCGGCAGGGGCCGCTGCCTTGGAATACCAGCCGCGTAAAGGACATGAGTGGCATGTTTAATTTTGCGCAGGCCTTCAATCAGCCGCTGCCTTGGAA
>JARXAL010000108.1 GCA_029865835.1 Verrucomicrobiaceae bacterium | reverse complement strand
ATGGCTGAGGGCGAATCTGCCGCCGTCATTGGCCCCACAAGGCTTCCCGCTTCTCGGGTGGCATCACCTTTTCGATGCAACCGCTGCGAACCGGGAAGCCTTGTGGAACCAAGCACGACGCCATCTTCATCCCTTTCCATTCCCGTTTCTAGGATAAACCCAAACTTCACGATAAAACAAAATGCGCCTGGGACGATCGCAGTAAACTCACTTACCACAAGACCGAAGTGTGATGCCCAAAGCGTTCAGGCTATCCATCACGCTTTGGGCAAAGACCGATCCAGCCAGACCTGCAAGCTCTTTCCATAGCACGCAGTCCAAATGGCAAACCTAAAATCCAGCATACCTTAGCTTAATAATCATCTCCCAGCAGAAAAGAAATCCTAGAGAGACCCTTTCACACCGAAGGGGTGGAGAGTGCCTATCGTGATCCAATCTCCAGGGTCCCAGCGACGCGGCGAGTTGACTTGGCGGCACTCGGAGTGGTGAAGTGACCGATGATGCCGGTGCCTTTAGGCGTGCGGACACCACGGAAGGTGACAGCGCGGGCTCGGCTGGTTTTCGTCGCAGGCAATGTCATGTTGCCGGTGAGAATGCCTGACTTTTTGTCGAACTTCATTTTCATTCCACTCACTTGCGCACCGGGTGCGGCCCTGAGGGCAGCGCGTTGCACGGTGAGTGCGAGTTCGGGCTCGGCGGCCACTTCATCTCCAATGAGTTCAAGCTGCGCTGTCGTGATGCTTTCCGGAAGGCCGAGCAAATTGAGGCCGGTTGGCTCCGGTGTGTAACGCGAGCCGATCACACCCGTGTAGTCCACGAGCGAGATGCCGTCGGGGAAGGCACCACGATTGGTCGCGGACTGATACCAACTGAGTTGCCCAGCGGCGTCGCCATCGGCATTGACAAAAATTTGCCCGGCAAGCGTGCTGGAACCGCTCGAGTTGGGAAGAATGAAATAGACGGGGAACGTGGCGCCATAGGGCGTTTCAGAAAGTGTGGTCGCCAGGCTCACTGGCGCGCTGCCATCAGGAGCCCAGACCGTGAGCGTCACATTGCCGACTGAGTTGATGCTGGCCGAGAGGAAACCAGCACCCGAAGGTTGACCAGCGGGCGCGTTGCTTTCGTTGACGAAGACGAGGTTGATCTTCTTGTCGCTGGCATACGGGCTCGGATCGGCAGCGCTGCGGACGGTGGCGCGCGCTCCATTGAAGCCGGCGGAGCTGCTGGCGTTTGCGACTACGCCGTAGAAGTCGAAGTAAGGCTGCGGGCTACCGAAAGAAAATTCATCATTGAGGGCGATGCTACCGCTCACTGTCACGCCTGCGCCGGGCGGTGCGATGGTGACATCGCCCGTGTCTGGATCGAGCGTGACTGCAGCGCTGGAAAAGGGATAACGCACGAGGTTGTGGATGAGAAATCCCGTGGTCTGACCGCTGCGCGTCACGGTGAGGCGGAGGCGTCCGCCATTATTGCCGTTCAATGACTCAGACCGGTCGACAACGCTGTCGTAGGTGCCAGCAAGGTCCGTAAACGGAATGGCGGGCAGCACTTCGATTGAGAATACCACCTCGTTCGTGGTGGTGCCGTCGGGAAGAGTGGCACGGAAGATGGTGGCAAAGGTGCCCGTCTCTGTCGGACGACCGACGACGAACCCAGTGCCCGGTGTTTGAGAGTCAATCGAAAGACCCGCTGGCAACCCGGTGGTGGTGATGGTCAACTGCTCGGACGAGCGTGCACCGAACTCATCCTCCACGTAGAGGAACGGTGCCCGGTAGCCCTGTGGAGCGTAGGCCACATTTTTGCGGATCGTTTGGGACCCTACCACGGAGAGCGTTTGCTGCGGCTGGTAGTCAGCTGGGAGCACTTCCAAGTCCACTGAGGTCTCGGTGATCGGCGCACCATCGGGCCAGGAAAAGGCAAGCTTCACAGAGAACTTCCCGACCACCTCAGGCGCGCCTTGGAGCGAGTAATAACCCGCAGACCCACTCTCTGCCAGAGTCACGCCAGCTGGCAATCCAGTGGCCTGCACCTTCGTCGGAGCCTTCAGCAGGGACTGCCACTGGCCGACGAGAAAGGCACCCGCTTTGCCCACCTGCAGCCCCTGGCGGAGTCGAGACAACCCCCAAGTCTCCACGGTATAGCTCCCATCCCGTGGGTCGCTAACGGAAAATGTGACAGTTTCTTGCGTCGTCGTCAGCCCATCGGCCATAGTGGCTTGAAGTTGGACTGTGAACTGCCCTGCCTGGGTCGGCGTGCCCGCGAAGTGCGCGAGATCGAAGAAGGCAGCCTGATTTTGCACTAGACGAATGCCCGGCGGGAGATCGCCGGTCACCTGGACGGTGTGCGGCAGTCGATACCAAAAGTTGTCTCCTGGGCTCGGGCGCAGAACGAGAATCAGGCCCTCCCAGGACGGGATTTCTTCGCCCACTTTGAGACCCGACGACAGTGAGGTCTGGAGACGATAAACCGGGGCGGCCTGCGCAGTTGTCGTCAGCGACCCGAAGAGCAGGCCGACGAAGAACAAACAGACGGTTGGCAGGTGAAAAAAAGCTGCGCTTTGACGAGTTAAATCAGCAGTGGTTTTCATGGTTGATAATGGATTAAAGATCAGGGCAGTAAAAGAAACGCATTGAGAGATTCGCATTGACAGATGACTAAAGGAATATTTTCAGGACGAAAATGGGAAGAGGCTTAACCCCTCATGGAGTTACTGAGAAGAGGGCCGAATTGCGCCGTTCCTCCATCGATATTGCGACCCGGTCTGTTGAGAATCCCGTCATTGTCAATATCGGGGTCTGTCCTATTCGGAATCCCATCGAGATTGAGGTCTACTCGGCTGGGTGTTTGTGCCATGACGATGCTAGGCAGTATATGAAGTCCGATCACTGTGGTGAGTGGTAGAATGAATTGAGAGCGTTTTGTGATAGCCATATGAATTTGTTGGTTAGCGGAGCTTATCTTAATGCACTTAAAAACACAGTCCTCGGAAATGAGACCAGCGGATCTTTTGAGGGATAGACGGGCGAGTTCAGGTGGCGAGCGGCAAAGACGACAGGCCAAGTGATGCTGTTTTGAATAGTGAAAAAGATGCCGGTCATTTAGCCCGCTTGATATTCGAAATGACAAGCCCCATCTCACTCCAATTATCTGAGGATGAGGCGATTGCGTCAATAAAAAGCGACCCTCTTTCAATGGGCTAAGCCTCCAGTTCGGCGGCGCGGTTCGCTGCAAAAGGCCGCGTCCCGTGTGTCTCCGCATGAAGGAACAAAGTGTCCGCGCCTCTAGGCGCCCGCTCCTCAGCTCGAAAAGCAGATCAAACTCACTAACCGCCTGCATCAGACCGACTGGCGTTGAGTGGTGCGGCCAGCGATCAATTCACCACTTTGAATACAGCCTCGGGGTCGTCGGCGTCGTGAAAGCTGCTCCAGGTGTAGTCGAACAGGTATTCCACCTTCCGCTCGTCGGACCAGGTGATGCGCACTCGGTTGCCAGCCAGTGCTTCCCACTTTGGAGTGCCTTCAAACGGGTAGCCGAAGACAGTGTGATCGGCGTAAAACTGCAACTCTCCCTGATCGGACTTCCACCGGCTGCTGGGAAGCCATTTTTCAAGCTCTGACGCGTCCTGGGGACCGTAGAAGCTCTCCGGCAGCACATGCTCGTTCTCATAGCGGCGCACCTCGCGGCGGACACCGTCCTTCACATACGCGATCCACAGGCTCTTCTGCCAGTAGGGAATGGGATCCACGCCGAGCGTCGTGGGATCGACGGCAAACAGGGTCTTTTTCGTTTCCACGAATTCCTTCACCCGCAAGGTGACGTCGGCGTTCCGGTCACCGCTGCCAAATATGGCATACAGAATCTGCACCGGCCAGCGTGTGGGCGTGAGCGACGCATTCGGTGCCGGAGGCAATTTCGGGATCGAGATGGCTGGAGAGGACCTCACCTCGACCCCCGGCACGATGTCTTTGGAAGGTAGCGTGACCGGCTTGGCGAAGTCTTTCGGCGCGACGAACTTGATCCACGTGGAGGCGCCACCACCCCAGAGGGGCTTGCCTGGAAAACCTGCCCCCGCGTGCTTCCGCATGTGATCGTCACCCTCCCGCCACGGCTTGGCGATGGCCCCAGGGCGCACATCGGTTCCAGCGTCACGCTGGCGGATGAAATCGCGCACCTGGGTAGGATCATCACAGACGGACCAGGCATCCGAACCGGGATCCGAAACGAAGCCGAACTCGTTGTCACCCAAGCAACCCGCCACCGCGAAATACTTCACCCCGCCCCAGCGCCGTTGATTGTTCACGACGTGAAACACCAGCCAGTCGCCGGGGCGCACCTCCACGGCCATGCGCTCGACCGTCGCGCCGTGAATCTCGTCCAGCAGCTGGCGCTGGTCGCCAGGAAGACGAACGCCGTTCTTGTACGCCTCGACCACAAAGTCATCCGCCACCGTCACAAGATGCGTTGCGAGAAGGCGACCGCGCGGAGGCGTCTTCTTCACGACCTTCTTGTCGGCTTTCGATGGCTCGTTGGTCTCGCTGACAAAGGTCACGGTTGGATCAAAGTCATGCTGGAGGAGGCTCGACGGAATTTCGCTCAATTCAGCCTGCCCAGGCGGTTTCCAGCGCACCGTGATGCCACTGGCACCACGCCCGCCGACAAAGCCGGCGGACAGGATCTTCACCATTCCCTTCTTCAATGAGATCGTCGCCACGGCCTCTTCGCCATCGCGACACGGACAGACGGTCTTGCCGTCAATGATGAGCAGGTTGCGATCGTAGAAGCTGTTCGAGGTAAACTGATAGTCACCGTCGGCGTCGATCCGTAGCCAACCCCTCGCGACGGCATTGCGCTCCGGGTTCCACGTCCACGGAGAAAGAGACTTGATGGCGACTTTTTGGCCGATCGGCTCTCCCAGTTGGTCCAGTGCCACCTGGAAGTGGTCCTTCTCATTCGCCTGCGACTTGTGACGCGCATACTCGACCCTCACCAGTCCAGGTCGGGGAGTCGGAGCCACGTCCGCAAAAAGAGCGAACGGAAGCCCGAGGCTGAGTACAAAAAGAAGCGTGGTTTTCATGTTCGGTGGTTGGATCGGTTGATTTAAGCCGCAGACTATCATCCCCGTTGCCTCCAGACACGCATTCTTTCCGCCTCCGCTTAAGAACAGGTATGCCACAAAATCAGAAACCAAAAAAGGTGGCAGCTTTGGTGCGAAAGTTGTAGCCGCTGACCTCAAGAGTTCATTGATAAATCTGAACGAAGTGTCTGTCCCTTTAAACGCCTTTAAGCGAAAAAATCGTGGCCTACCAAACCGAACAACCAGACGCATTACCGTTGAAATGGCGTCCTGAAGGCTGTCCCGTTCACCTCTCCCCCAAGTCCCTCTAACGCACTTTCCCTACAGCCATGAAACGCCTGCTTGTTCTGTTCCCGATTCTTCTTTTGGGCCTGTCGCCAGCACGGGCCGTGGATGAGCCAACGCCTGCCATCATGGCCTTCGCGGAAAAACTGGAAGGCATCACTTGGAACCTTCTCGGCACGAGCAGCCTCAAGAAGCTCCGCTTTGATGGGGAAGCGATGCGCCCAGTCGGTCAAAATGGTCGGGAGGGCACGGCCTACGACACGTCGTTCATCGATGTGGGCATCGTGCGACTCGATTTCACCGGAAACAACACCGGCTGGTATTTCTTCGATGCGGACCTTCGCTTCATCATACCCAGTACCGTCTCAACCGAACTCGTCTTCGAACTTGGAGAGGGCAAAGCGGCGCGTGCGGTGCAGCGCTTTCCGGACGATGTCACCGGTGTGGCCTACCAACTCGTCAAAGATGAGCGCGGTCTCCATGCCACTCAACTCCGCTGGAGCGGCACGCAGCTCGAACTCGCCGTGCAGCAGCCCGATCAAAGCTGGAAGATTGAAAAAATGTCCGGCACCGTCGCTGGAGATCGCGTGATCGAAGCGCAGCTTCAGGGCAAAACCGTCTGGGCCGTCTTCGGCAGTGATGGACAAGAGGCATGGCTCATCGAGCTAGAAAACATCTTCGGCGGTGAACGCGAGGGAGCTCCCGGCTCTCCAGCTCCAGCAATCATCGGCCTCACCGTTCAGCAAAGCGAACTTCTAGGCCACATCACAGCCCTCAAGGCAGCGGACGACAAGATCCGCGCAGCAACCCTGGGGCGGCAACTGATTCGTTCGCTCAGCGGCAACCCCCAACTGCTTCAGGAACTGGACAAGCATCTCAAACAAACCCGTTGAGCTTTATGACTGCTTCAAACGCCACAGCATTCAATCGGTGCCTTGGGCTTTCCCGGAACACATTGACTTCACCGTTCTCATGCCGGACGGAGCGCGGTGGGAAGGAGGGCCAGAATCCGGGTTGTGCGGGGAAGTGGGGGCATCTAGCGTCGATGCATGAGGAAAGGGCTTTGGATGTTGGTCTTGATGGCGCTGATCTCAGCCGTTCCTCTGGCTGGGGCGTTTGAGGTGCAGGGCTGGGGGCAGGGGACGATTGGGGGCACCGGTGGGCGCGTTTTGATGGTCACGCGGCTGGATGATGATGTCCGATCGCCCGCGCCGGGAACGTTGCGATGGGCCTTGAAACAAACCGGGTCACGCGTGGTGCGCTTCGCGGTGGCGGGCGATATTCGACTGCGGGATCGCATCGTCGTCACCGCCGGGCGGTTGACGGTGGAGGGTGGCAGTGCACCCGGCGGAGGCGTCTGCGTGCGAGGCGGTTCTTTGGAGTTCGATGGTTGTGACAACGTCATCGTGAGCCATCTGCGCGTGCGCCTTGGAGATGAGACCGTTCTGAAAAAGCTGAAGGCCGACAAGCGGAAGCGGCCCAAGGGCTCCGCTGGCCTGGACTGCATCAGCCTGAACGAGTGTCGCGGGGTGGTGCTGGACCATCTGTCGCTGAGCTGGAGCTGTGATGAACTGCTTTCCGTGGTGCGTTGCCAGCGCGTCACGGTGCAATGGTGCCTGCTGGCGGAGCCGCTGGGGCAGCCACGCCTGCATCCTTATGGCGACAATCACGCTTATGCCCTCAACGCCAGCGCCAGCACGTTGAGCGTGCATCACTGCGTGTTTGCGCATTATTGGATGCGCGGGCCGCAGTTCGAAGCCAACGACATGCGCAAGACGGATCGCTGGCCTGTGCGAATGGAGGCGGTGGCGAATGTGATGTTTGATTTTCATCGCTCCGGCCTGCGGTACACGGCGGGCGTCGAAAATCGCAAAACCGAAGCGCTCGGGCGTCTGTTCGAGTTCCAGATGGCAGGCAATGTCTTCATCGACTCGGCCGACACAGGCCGCTGCCTCGAGACCATCACCAAACATGGCACGCACACCGGCGTGAGGGTGTGGGCGGATGACAACTGGCTGTTGCGTGCCGATCATGCCTTTGATCCGGTCGCCAGCCCAGTGTTGGAAAATGGCCAGCCGATGGCAAAGGCTCCGGCCAGCCTGCGTCGGCAGCGGGTCAGCGAGAGATTGTTTGTCTCGGCCAACACGCCGCCATTGGATTTGGGAGGCGATGGCTTGAAGCACTTGCTGGAAGCGGTGGGTGCCGGACCGTCTCGGGATGAAGTGGACCGGCGCGTGATTGGCAACCTTCTGGCTGGCAAATCCCGTCCGACCCTGCGCTCTCAAAAAGAGGTCGGAGGCTGGCCGCACCTGGAAGGGGACTGACGAAACAGGGTCCGTGTAATGCGTCACTAAACCATCCACCGCCAGAGAGTTTGGCAGAGTTGGCACCGTTTTCCTTCTCCATGAAACGCCTCGTCCTCTTTCTTGTTCTCGCCACCTTCGCGCATGCCGATGATCCACCCACCCTGCGTGCTGGAGCTGCCGCCGTGGACATCACGCCCACGCAGTTCCCCATGAACATGCCGGGCGGTTTCAGCGCCAACCAGGCGGAAAAAGCCCACGATCCCTTTCACTCCCGCGCGCTGGTGTTGGACGACGGGCAGACCACTGTCGCCATGGTCGTGGTGGACGTTCTTGGCGCTGGCCCTGAGGTGTTGAATGAGGCCAAAGCCATCGCCGCTCAACAAACCGGCATGGCACCGGGTAACATGCTCATTTGCTCCACTCACACCCACAGCGGACCGTCCGTGAACACCCGTACTGAGACCGCCGCCGCCTACTACAAAGTCTTCGTCGAGGGCATCGCAAAATCCATCATCCGCGCCCATGCCGCCCTCCGCCCCGCCGCCATCGGAGCCGCATCGCACCCCCTTCCAGACGAAGTCTTCAACCGCCGCTGGTACCTCAAACCTGGCCAAATGCCACTCAATCCCTTCGGCAAGTTCGACCGCGTCAAGATGAACCCCGGCACCAATCCCACTGTCATTGATCGCCCCGCCGGCCCCACCGATCCTGACATCACCATTCTTTCCATCCAAGACACCAAACGCAAACCCCTGGCCCTCTTCGCCAATTACGCCCTGCACTATGTTGGCGGTGCCCCGAAAGGCCAGATGTCAGCGGATTACTTCGGCGAGTTCGCCCGCGTCATGCCCTCCCGCCTTGGAGGCGAAGAAAACTTCGTCGCCATGATGTCGAATGGTGCCTCGGGCGACATCAACAACATCCCATTCGGCACCGCCCGCCCTCCGCGCGAGCCGTTTGAACAGATCCGATTGGTTGCCGCCAAAGCCGCCGATACCGCCTGGCTGGCTCACCAGAAGATCGGAAAACATCTAACCCAAACTCGCCTCGGCATGGTCCAGCGCGAGGTTTCCCTCAAGTATCGCCGACCCTCTCTCCAAGACGTGGCGGAAGCCAAGGCCGTGCTTGCCATCAAAGACAAAACCGCCATCGAGCAACTGCCGCGCTTGGCGCAAAACTACGCCCGCAGTGTCGTCAGCGCCGCCGAACGCCCCGAGGACCAACTGACCGTTCAGATCCAGGCGATTCGCATCGGCGACTTCGCGGTCTGTGGCATTCCATTTGAGACCTTTGTCGAGATCGGGATCGACCTGAAAAAGCGCAGCCCCTTTCCGCAGACCATGGTAATCGGCCTCGCCAACGGTCGACACGGCTACCTGCCCACGCTGGAGCAGCACCCTCTCGGCGGTTACGAAACCTGGATCGGCACCAATCAGGTGCAGGAAGACACCTCCGTCATCCTCACCAATCACCTGCTCGAAATGCTGCAAGAGCTGGCCGCCAGCCGCTGATACCCACGCCCCCGAGTTGGTTTCGGATCAAGGCTGAAACAGCCGCGGCAAAAACTCGCTCAAATACGTCCGCCACACCGGCCATGAGTGATCTCCTGCGGTCTCTTGCCATTCGTGAGTCACGTTCGTGGCCTTCAGCGCGTCGATCAGCGTGTGATTGCGCTCCAGAAGGAAATCCTCCTTGCCGCAGGCGATCCACAGCAGCTTCAGATTCGAGTTTGTGCCAGCGCTGTCATCCATCGCAGTCTTCACGGCCCCAGTGTCTGCCGCCCCGCTGAAGGAACCGATCCATGCGAAACGATTCGTCGCATTCAGGCCAATGGTCAGCGATTGCCAACCGCCCATGCTCAATCCGGCGATCGCGCGATTCGGCTGGCCGGGCAGCACGCGATAACTGGCCTCCACGAGTGGCAAAGCATCTTCAAACAGCTCTTTCCGAAACGCCTCCAGTGAGACAGCACGCTTCGCCTGGTCATCACGCGGCACCATGCCATGCGGATGGCCGTCCAGCATAAGGACGATCATCGGCTTCGCTTTTCCGGCGGCGATGAGATGATCGAGAATCCAATGCGCCTTGCCGTGCTCCGTCCAGCCGCGCTGGTTGTCGCCGGAGCCGTGCTGCAAGACGAGGAGCGGCAGCTTCTCTGTGCCTGTTTCATAACCCGGCGGTGTGTAGACCACCACCTCGCGCGGCACGCCGAGTTGCTTCGAGTGAAAGACATGCGTGTGCACCGTACCGTGCGGAATGTCCGCCTGCCAGTCCCACGGTGCAGGTGGATTTGATGCGATATGCAGGATGCTCTTCTGCGGCATGCGCTGCGGCTTGATCGCCGTGTTTTGCGGATCGATCACATTCAGGCCATCCACTTGAAACGAATATTCCCACACGCCGGCAGGTACTTCGATGGCTCCACTGCTCCACAGGCCATCATCACCACGCGTCGGGGTCGTGTCTTCTTTGCTCCACTGGCCCTTTAGTCGCACTTCGGCCGCTTTCGGTACTTTGATCGAAAAGGTGACCGTGCCATCCGCGATGTCCGCGGAAGCAAAGATCAAGCAGGGGGCCACCAAGGCGATGAGAGTGAGTAAGGTCAGGGATTTCATACAAAAGAGGTTACAGCGGCATTTCGATGCCAACGATAAAAACGCGTCGCACCTCGAGTTTCCGACTCAAAAGCATCACATCGGCCTTTTTGCCTGCTTCGAGGCTTCCGGTTTGTTTGGCGATGCCCGTGATGCTGCTGGCGAGGCTCGTGCTCTCCGGATCCCAACCCACCAGTAAGCTGGGTAGCAAAGCTAGGGTTGCCTGCGAGCAGCTTCTTCGGCGGCGGCACGTTGCGCTTCTTCCTGGGCACGTCGCATTTGTTCTTCGGCGGCGCGGCGGGCTTGCTCCTCGGCTTGACGCTGGGCCATTTCTTGTTGTTGGCGCATTTGTTCTTCGGCGGCGCGGCGGGCTTGTTCCTCGGCTTGACGTTGGG
>JARXAL010000097.1 GCA_029865835.1 Verrucomicrobiaceae bacterium | reverse complement strand
GTATCCAATCGATACTGCCCAAAATCCCCCGGCGGCTTGTGCTGCCAATGATCGCGGCGAATGCTGCGCCTCCAATAGCGGCGTTCGGGTTAAAGCATTTTAAGGAAAGATGTGGCCGATGATTTGGGAGCGCCGGAGGTGGAGATGGGTCGTTGGCAGCGCAGGGGCATATGAGTACATACGTCCCAAGCTGACAACGCCCCAGATCCGCCACCGCCGCCCCAAAGGAGCGGTTACAGGTTTTCTTAAACTGCTCTAGGGTTCATCCCCCATTGCTACCCTCACCCACCCGTGGCACACTCCCCCCTCACTCGGATGCTCCCCGCCATCGACGCCTTCATCCTCCACCTCGCCACCGAGCGCGGCCTCTCCGTCAACTACCAGCTCCTCGTCCGCCGCGTCCTCGAATCCCTCGCCGATTGGCTCAAAACCAAGCACCAAATCGAAACCCCGGTCGACGTCACCACCGCCCACCTCTCCGACCACCTCGTCCAACGCAAAAAAGACGGCCTCGCCGCCTCCAGCGCCCGCGTCGAACTCATCGCCGTGAAGATCTTCTTCCGCTGGCTCGTCGCCCGTGGCCACCGCATCGGCGATCCCGCCGAACCCATCCTCCCTCCCCGCCAGGAACTCCCCCTCCCGGACACCCTCAACGAACAACAAGTCCGTCAACTCCTCGAATCCGTCACCGCAGACGACCCCCTCTCCCGCCGCGACCGCGCCATCCTCGAACTCTTCTACGCCGCCGGCCTCCGTCTCTCCGAACTCACCGGCGCCCGCCTCGAAAGCCTCAGCCTCGAAGAAGGCTGGATCCGCGTCACCGGCAAAGGCGCCAAAACCCGCCTCGCCCCTGTCGGCAGCGCCGCCCGCGACGCCATCGCCGCCTACCTCACCCACGCCCGCCCCGCCCTCGTCAAACCCAAAACCCAAAGCTTCCTCTTCCTCTCCCAACGCGGCACCCGCCTCACCGGTTCACGCGTCGAACAAATCGTCAACGAACGCGCCGCCGCTGCTGGCCTCACCCAAAAAATCCATCCCCACCAGCTCCGCCACAGCTTCGCCACCCACCTCCTCAACCACGGCGCCGACCTCCGCGTCATCCAGGAAATGCTCGGCCACGCCGATATCGCCACCACCCAGATCTACACCCACGTCGACCAAAACCGCCTCAGCGCCGTCCACAAAAAATTCCACCCTCGCGCCTGATCACCGAATAGCTCACTTCAGCTTCCCCAGCCGATCCTGCGTCCACGCCACCCCCTGCTTCACCACATCCTCAGTCACCCCCGCCACCTCCAGCTTCTTCCACGTCTCCAGCGACTTCCCAAACACCCCCTTCGCCTCCTCCTTCTTGCCAGCCTTCTCCAGACTGTGCCCCACCAATCCCTCGCACTGAGCCAGCAACACCAACCGCTGCTTGTGCTCCGGCGTCAACTTACCCGCCTCCTCACCCGCCAGCAGCTTCTCCAACGTCGCCTCCGCCAGTTTCCCCATCCCCACCGCTTCAATCGCCTTGCCCGCATCCGCCAGAAAACCTGCATATTCATGCCTCAACTGCGCCTGCAACGCCAGATACCGCCCATTGTCCTTGTCATCCGCCAGCACCTCGTTCACCAGCGCAATCGCATCCTCCTTCTTCCGCACCGCCGTCGCCGTCTGCCCCAGATCCCGCTCCAACTGAGCCATCGCCCCATTGTTCCGCGCCAGGAAATACTTCACCTCCGCCCAGTCCGGATGCAGCCGGTTCAACTCCAGCAAAATCGGCACCGCCTGCTCATGCGCATCCAGCGCATCCTTGCCACTGAAATGCTGCCCCACCAGCTCCGATAAAATCGTGTACGCCTCCGCTAGCGCCAGCGCCTGATCTTGATTCCTCGGTGCCGACCCCATCACCAGCTCCCCCATGCTGCGCACCGCATCAATCATCTGCGTCAGCGCCTCCTCAGGCTTCCCCTCCTCCCGCGTCACCAACCCCAACTCAAACCCCGCGCGCGCCAGCAAAAACGCATCCTCCGGCGCCATATCAGTGCCCTTCACCCCCGCATCCAAGACCTCACCCACCCGGCCCAAAGCCTCCCGCGCCTCCTTCAACTCCCCTCGCTCATAGCTCCTCGCCCCCAACTCCAGCCAGGCCAAAGCACACTCCGTCCTCGCCATCGGATGGTCCGCATCCCCCATCAGACCCTTCTCCAATTGCGGCGCCGCCGCCTTCAAAAGCGCAAACGCCGCCCCGCCCTCCCCATGCCGCTGCTTCAACTCCGCCAGCAGCAACCCATACCTTCCCGCCGACTGACTTAACTCCCCCTTAGCCACCCCATCCCCCGCCGCCGCCTGCAACTTCGCCACCTCAGCCACCGCCTTCTCCAGCATCTCCCCCGCCTCCCGATCCCGCCTCAGCCTCAAATAAATCCGCCCCATGTTCCCATACGCCCGCACCCGCTCCACCCCCAACTCCGGCCGCGCCTCCAATGCCGGCAACCCCTCCTGGTAAAACACCAGCGCCTCCTCCATCTGCGCGCGCGAAAACTCCACCTCCAGTGGATTGCTCGTCGGCGTCTGCAACAACTGCGTCAAAAATTGATCCACCGCCACCTGCGACCGCCCCAGATTCGCATCCGCCTGCACCTTCGCCGCCTTCGCCTCATCCCTCTCCTTCGTCAGCCCTGCAATCGTCGCCTCACGCTCAGCCACCAACGCCTTCCCCTGCGCCTCCCTCCGCTCCATCTCCGCCAAATGCACCGTCTCCCCAGCCGCCAAGCTCGCCTCCACCTTCCGCGCCCGCATCAGCGTCATCCCCGCATAGACCGTCGCCACCGTCAGCACCGCCGCCAAACCCATCGTCGTCCGCGAAAGCGACTTCACCCTCGCCGCCTGCTTCACCCGCTCCGTCACCGTCTGCGCCTGACTCTCCTCCAAAAGAAAATCCGCCTCCAGCACCTCAAACTCCCGCAGCAACTCCCGCATATCCCGCCACCTCAAATCCCCGCGCAACTGCAGCGCCCGCTCGATCACCCCCCGCCGCTGTTCCTCCCACTCCGACTCCGCCGCCGTCGGCCACGTCACCTCCGGTTGCGCCTTCACCGCCGCCAGCAGCGCCTTGCTATCAATCTCATACCCCAACCCCTGCGTCACCTGCACCTGCGCCTTCGCCAACTGGTCCGTCCACGCCGCCTGCCCCCTCGGCAGCATCCCCGTCAGCAAACGGTAAGCCACCACCCCAAAACCATACACATCCCAGCTCGGACCATATCCCGCAAACACCCCGTCCGCATTGTCCGCCTGCTCCGGACACAAATACACAAAATGATCCCCCAGATCCAAATGGTGAATCCCTCCCACCCAGCCCTGCCCCATGTCCGTCAACCGCACCATCACCTCCCCATCCACCTCCTCCAGCAACACATTGCACGGCCTCAGGTTCCCATGTGGCAACCCCTCCTTGTGCAGCCACGCCAGCGCATCCGCCAACCGGTAAATGATCTCCCACGCCTGCTTGACCGGCACCCCCTCCTCACACCAATCCTCCAGCGTCTCCACCTCCCAATGCATCTTCCCATTGCTCCGCTTCTCCGACTTCCCAAACAACGGCACCGCACAAAAATACGGACTCCTCTCAAACCCAAACGCCAAAGGAGCCACCACCGACTCATGCCTCGGCAGCGCCGCCAGCGTCTGCGCCGTCACCTGCAGCGCCTTCCGATTGATCGCCATCGAATTGAACACCTTCACCGCACACTCCGCCCCTTCCGCCGTCCGCCCCCGATACACCGACCCGCATCCCCCACTCCCAATCAACTCCAGCAACTCATGTCCAGCAATGTCAGGCAATGTCATCGGCATCTCCAAAAATCTGTCAAACGGTCAAACGCAGCCTCTCACAGACGCCGCATCCCCCAGACTCGTTCAAATAGCCCAAAAATCAAAGCCATCATCACGCCATCCTCCACCCCAAAACAATCCCTCTTCCTTCGCCCTTCCGCCTCTTTTCTCTCACACATTCGAAGTTGCATCTCCCCACCCTCCTCGCCCACATTCCCACCATGATGATCCCCCTCGAAGACCTCTTCAACGACGTCCTCGCCAAAGCCCAGCGCGGCCTTGGCCTCTCAGACGCCGACCTCGCCACCGCCTCCCGCATCCCCCTCCCCCTCCTCAAGTCCGCCAAAGACGGCTCCGCCGATCCCGCCACCCTCCTCACCCTCGCCCCCGTCCTCAACCTCCACGGCCCCTCCCTCGTCACCCTCGCCCAAAACAACTGGCTCCCCCGCCCCATCGAAATGGCCGGCCTCGCCCGCTTTAACACCCCCTTCGGCGACATGACCGTCAACGCCTACGTCATCTGGGATCCCGCCTCCAAACGCGCCGCCGCCTTCGACACCGGCGCCGACGCCCACCCCATCATCGAATTCATCGAAGACAACGGCCTCACCCTCGAAGCCATCTTCATCACCCACACCCACCCCGACCACATCGCCGACCTCGATCGCCTCCGCCTCCGCACCCGCTGCCAAAACGTCTTCAGCCACACCCTGGAACCCTGGCCTGACACCCAAACCTTCTCCATCACCCCCGCCACCACCTGGCCCCTCGGTTCCCTCAAAATCCAGCCCCGCTCCACCCACGGCCACGCCCGCGGCGGCGTTACCTACGTCGTCACCGGCCTCGCCAACCCCGTCGCCATCGTCGGCGACGCCCTCTTCGCCTCCTCCATGGGCGGCGGCATGATCTCCTACGCCGACGCCCTCGCCACCAACCGCCAAGAAATCTTCACCCTCCCCGACACCACCATCCTCTGCCCCGGCCACGGCCCCTACACCACCGTCGCCGAAGAAAAAGCCCACAACCCCTTCTACCCCGAATTCAAATAACACTGACCACTGATTACTGATTACTAATAACCGCCCCCATTCTCCACCATGACCCCTCCCACCATCGCATTCGTCGGCATCGGCCGCATGGGCGCCAACATGGCGCGTCACCTCAAAGACTCCGGCTACTCCATCACCGCCGTCTATGACCACCACGCCCCCCTCGCCCAATCCCTCGCCGCCGAACTCCAGTGCGCCGCCCCCGCCACCCTCACCGAAGTCACCGCCGCCGCCGACCTCATCTTCACCGTCGTCACCGATGACGCCGCCATGCGCCGCATCTTCCTCGACGCCACGGATAACCTCCTCACCCACGCCAACGGCAAAACCTTCGTCAACTGCGCCACCGTCTCCCCCGCCATCCATCGCGAAATCTACGCCGCCGCCAAAGCCGCCGGCGCCGACTCCCTCGAAGCCAGCATGGCCTCCAGCATCAGCCACGCCCGCGAAGGCAAACTCTACCTCATGCTCGCAGGCGACGAGGCCGTCTACCTGCGCCTCCTCCCCGTCCTCGAACACATGTCCATCAACCGCCGCTTCATCGGCGCCCCCGGCTCCGCCGCCGAAGTCAAAGCCCTCGTCAACATGGTCATGAACATCAACACCGCCGGCCTGGCCGAAGGCCTCGGCCTCGCCGCCGCCCTCGGCCACGACCTCGACCTCGTCCGCGAAGTCTTCGCCCAAACCGGCGCCAACTCCCGCGTCCTCGAAACCGACGCCGCCGACATGGTCGCCCGCGAACACGATTGCTGGTTCAGCGCCGAACACGCCGCCAAAGACAGCGGCATCGCCGCCTCCATCGCCCAGGAAGTCGGCCTCACCCTCCCCCTCAACACCGCCACCCAGGCCCAATACCAAAAAATGGTCTCCCTAGACCTCGGCAACCTGGACAAATCCGGCATCGCCGAACTCACCTTCAAAGACCGCCACGGCTAACAGGACCGCGAACACTCCCGTCTGCCCCTACATCCGCACCGAATCCAACGGCTTCAAACACCGCAACGCTGGCAGATCCACCAGCAAATTCGGACTCCGCATCAGCGTCTCCCCCACCAGCAGCGCATCCGCCCCCGCCGCCGCCAACCGCTCCGCATCCTCCACCGTCCGAATCCCGCTCTCCGACACCAAAATCACATCCCCAGGCACCTCCTCCGCCAACCGCTCCGTCGTCGCCATATCCACCGTGAAACTCTTCAAGTTCCGGTTGTTCACCCCAATGATCCGCGCCTCCGAATCCAGCGCCCGATCCAGCTCCTCCAAATCGTGCACCTCCACCAGCACGTCCAACTGGTACGCGTGCGCCGTGTCCAGCAGCCTCACCAGCGTCTCCTGATCCAGCGCCGCCACAATCAACAAGATCGCGTCCGCCCCCGCCACTACCGCCTCAAAAATCTGCACCTCATGCACAATGAAATCTTTCCGCAGCACCGGAATGTCCACCTGCTGCCGAATGTTCGTCATGTAGTCCAGCCGCCCCTGAAAATACTTCTCATCCGTCAGCACCGAAATCGCACTCGCCCCCGCCTTCTCATACGTCCGCGCAATCGTCAGGTAATCAAACTCCTCCGAGATCGTCCCCGCCGATGGTGACGCCCGCTTGATCTCCGCAATCATCCCCAACCGCCCCGGATCCAGCACCAGCGACTCCCCAAATCGCCGGAAATCATTCCGCGCCGCCGCCGCCGCACGCAACTTCTCCGTCAGCGGCAAAATCCGTTCAATTTCGCGATGCTTGTACGCAATGATCTCATCGAGTTTATTCATAAAAAAGAGGGCCGCCAAAGTCCCCCACCTCCCCACCTCACGCAACCCCCATTCCAGCCAAAAAAAACAACGCCCTGGCGAATCTCTCCGCCAAGGCGTTGCGCCCTAGCCTGACCTATTCATGAAAGTCGTAGCGAGACGCAGCGAAAGCCCGCAGTGGCAAGGCGGGCGCCGTTTTGAAAGACGGAGTGTATCGGTGGATACTCGACGGCTTTCAAAACAAGCCCAACGCCGCCAATGCGGGCTTGCAGCAAGTCGTAGTAGAGTTTCAGGAATAGGACAGGCTTAAGTCAACCAACTCTCAAACTCAGAACCGAATCTCCACCCCGCCAAAGTAACTCCTCGGCGCATTGCTCCGCGCCCCAAACGGCAGCCGGCTCGTCACCCCAATGTCGTCCGTCAAATTGCTGATCCCGGCCAGCAAGCGAATGTTCTCAGTCACCTGATACTGCACTGACAGATCCACGATGAACATCTGATCCGTCACCCCATAACGCGCATCCGGTTTCCCCGAAGGCGTCCGCAGGTTCGACGTGTTGCTCGCCGTCCCAAACATCTCCCCCGTGTAGGTCGCATCCAGATACACCCCTAATCCCCGATACTCCACCCCAAGCCCCGCACTCGCCGCCCACTCCGGGATGTAAGGCAACTTGTTGCCCGACTTCCCACCACTGAAGATCGACTCCGCATTCGCTGATGCCGTATCCGAAGTCGTCTCAGCAGAAGTGAACGTCGCCGACGCCCGCACCGGCATCCGCCAGTCCGTCCCGCTACCGTCCAGCAAATCATAACGCACCGCCGCCTCCACCCCATACACCGTCGCCGACCCGCCATTCTCATCCCCTAGCGTCCCCGACGCCCCTTGCAACTCCCGCACCAGCAGGTTGTCAAAGTCCGTGTAAAAACCCACCACCTCGGCCTGCAGCGACTTCGCATAGTGCCTCACCCCCACCTCATAACCATTGGACTGCTCCAAATCATTGCCACCCCTCAAAAACTCACGTGGACCCGGCGTCGAAATCCCCCGGTAGTAACCTCCAAACACACTCCACTCGTCCGACAGTTCGTAAACCAAACCCACCCCTGGAGCAAACGCATCCAAGCTGCCCGACGCACTGTCCACCACCCGATCTGGATTCGCTCCCGACTCGTCCTTGTCCTGATACTCCATCTCCAAATGCTCCCAGCGGATCCCCGGCTTCACCGTCAGTTTCCCCAGCTTGATCGCATCCTCCGCAAACATCGAATACGCCAGCGTCTCTCCCACCCGGTTGCCACCCGAGCCCGCCGCTCCCCGACTCAACCCCAGCACACTCCCCGCCGCATTCACCCGATAAAAATCCTCCCGCTGAAAACGGATCGCTTGGTCGTAATGCAACCTCGCTCCAACACTCAACTCATGCTCCAAAGCCCCCGTCTCAAACTCCCAATCCACCCGCGTCTGCACCCCCATCGTGTAATACGACCGATCGTTCGAACGATACCGCCAGAACCCCTCCGCATCACCCCGCAGAATGTCCAAAGCAGGCTGTGATCCACCCAAAGCACTTGAGATCGAAAGCTCCTTATCTTTTGTCTCACGTATATCCCCAAGCCGATACCACGTCCGGTCAAAACTCGTGTAGTAAGCCGTCGTCTCCACCCGCAAATCATCCGTCGGCTGCATCGTGTGCGTCAGCGAGTAGCGAAACTGATCACTCGACATGTTGTCAAACTGCGTCGCCACATACCGCCGGAAAGGATCCGCCGCCAAATCCGCATCCGTCAATCCGGTGTACGTCTCATCCCCGTCAAACCGGCTGTAGCCAAAGCGAAACTCCAACCGCTGCTTCAAAAGCGTGTCCGGCTCCCAAAACAAACGCACCATCGGCTCGATCGTCATGAACCCCGTGTCACCCCCCACCTTGTCAATCGTCCGGAACCCGTCCGACTGATTGTGAAACAACTCCAACACCACCCCAAACACCCCCGCATCCGTCTTCTGCGTGTGACCCCACCACGCGTGGTTCAACCACGTGTTGAACGACCCAAACGTCGACCTCAAATAAAAATCATCCGCCACCAAAACCCCGGGCTCCGGACTCACCACATTCTTCGCTCCCTTACCACCCGCCTCGGCAGGCTCCGGCGCCATCTGCTGTGGCAACTCCAAAAACGGCGTCGCCAAGTAATTCACCACCCCACCCGTCGTGTGCGGCCCAAACTGCACTTGGCTCGACCCCTTCAACACCTCGATCCCGCTCATCCGACCCACCCTCGGCGTGTAATACGCCGCTGGCTCCGAATACGGCGCCGGCGCCATCATCACTCCGTCCTCCATGATCGTCACCTTCGTGCTCCGCCCACCATCAGCACCCCGCAGCGAAATGTTCGGAAAATTCCCAAACCCATCCTCTTCCCGCACATACACCCCCGGCACCTGCTGCAACACCCGATTCGGATTCGAATAATTCTGCCGCTGAATCTGCTGCTCATCGATCAACGCCGCCGATCCCGCAATCTGCCGAATGTTCACCGCGTCTCCGATCACCGTGATCGGCGCCAGATCCACCGCATCAGCAGCGACAGTTGGAAGCAAAACAGGCGCAGCCTCTTGCGCCGACAAAGGACGATGCGCAAACACCAGGACACCCGTAGCCAAAGCCACGGCAGCAGGCCGAATCAATCGGCCAAAGAATGAAGGGGAGATTTCAGAGTTAAACATAGAATATGGGATTGTGTCTCAATAACGACAGTGCCCATTTTCAGCATGAACGATTCTCCGTCAACTAAAATTTTGCGAATGGGTCGCAATAGCGTTTTGACAGCCACCGTTTCTTGTCCGATTGTATTTTCCCGTCTTCCACCCCGACCTCGGACGCCATGCCCGCCCTCACACATCTGGAATCTCCAGCCTTGCTTCACCAAGGCTCCCAAAGGGCAATCCACGCTATCACTGAACCTGTCCGCCCCCGCTCCAGCTCTTCCCAAACCAACGCCGAACGCCCCTCCCTCGCCCTCAGCTGGGTCCTCGCCATCTCCCTCACCTGCCTCACCACCGGCCTCATCGGCCTCCTCACCCCCACCCGCCTTCCCATTGGCGAAC
>JARXAL010000074.1 GCA_029865835.1 Verrucomicrobiaceae bacterium | reverse complement strand
GTGGAACTTGGAGAAGTGGGGGGGCTTTGGGGCGAGTTGTGATGGGGGTGGGGTGGAGGGGTTGATTGGGAGGGGTGGGGGCGAGGGGCATCACGCGAAGCGACGATGGGTACTTTTGATGGGTGCTTTCAGTGGTGTTTGAATGTGGATTGGGTTGTGCTATGGAGACGGATGACTTCTTCTGATGTGTTTCCTACTGCTGCTGTGTCCAAGTCGGGGCGCTACATTCGGATGGCTTTGGTGATGTTTCCGTTGGGGACAATTTTGCTGGGGTTTGCCTCGTTTGGGATTTGGATGTGGAACAAGGATCGGGTGGAGGATCGCAATTTGCGGTATGCGAGTGCGTTGAGGCAGGGGCCGAGCGAGGAGGCTTGGGGGAAGCGGATGGAGGTCTTGACGGCGATCTCGGCGGGGAGTGAGGCGGACCGGTTGGCGTCGACAGCGAGTTATTTGGAATCGAGTCTGGGAGGAGAGGGGATGGGGTTCAGTCCGGAGCGATTTGTGGTGGGGTTGGAAGCGGGGCAACCGGTGGGAGGAGTGGTGGTGGAGTTGACGGGCAAGCAGCGGCCGCGTGAGATTGTGCTGGTGTTGATGTCGTATGGGGATGCTCAGCAGGTGGCGAAAGAGAATGAGGCGTTGGCGTCGTTTTTGACGTTGGCGAATTGGCTGACTGGGGAGCCGGTGGTGAGGACGCTGCGGTTTGCGGCCTTGCCTTTGAGCGGGATGGATGAATCAGCGAAGCGGGAGGTAATGGTGAGGTTTGGAGAGGAGATGCGACGGAAGAATGAGCGGGTGTTGCAGGTGGTCGACCTGTCGGCGGTGGAGAGTGGGTTGAATGAGTTGACCCTTTCGGCGCTTGAGATGGCGGCGAGTGGGGCGGTGAGCCGGCGGGAGGTTTGGCCGAGTGTGGTGGATGAGAGTGAGGGTGGGTATGGAGGGGTGCGAGAGTTGGTGTTGGGTTTGGCGGAGAGACCTTAGCCTGGATTATTCATGAGCCTCCTACTGCAAACGCCAGAAAGCCCGTGTCTGCGGCGTTGGGCTTGTTTTGAAAGGCATCGAGCATTTACAAATGCACTCAGCCCTTCAAAACTGCGCCTGCGTTGATGCCTAGCGGCACCCTTCGGGCAGCTCCTTCGTCGCTGTCTGTCTTCGCTACGCTTCGGCTGCATCCATGGGCTTTCTGGAGTTTTCGCAACGAAGTTCATGAATCATTCAGGCTAGCAAATGCAATAATATTGCGTTTGACAGGCGATTGAGTTGTTGCAAACTGATTGCTCTATGATGAGAGCTTTGCATTTTTCCGTCTTGCTTGGAGCCTTTGCGGTATTGGGATCGACGTCTGTTTGGGGACAGGGATCGAACCGGGATCAGTTTGAAGCGCAGAAGAAGGGGCGGTATAGCTACACGCCATTTACGGCGATGGGGTCACCGGTGGTTTTGCCGATGGATGGCAAGTTGGATGCGGCAGACTGGTACACCGGTTTGGATGTGAGTCTTGGGGGGGTGTTGTTTTCGCATTTGCATGTGGATACGGCGATTGGGACCTCGACGACGGATCAGGGGAACTTGCAGGTGGGTCATCATGATCCGAGCAGCAATGGTTTCACCTGGCAGAACATTGAGTTTGGGTTGTCGGGTCGATTCAATGAGTACTTTGAGGCGTTTGGGACGTATGCGGCGAATGTTAGTGCGGATGGCAAGTGGTCGGGGATTTATGAGGAGTGGTTTGGCAAGTTGCAGAATTTGGATGCGGGTGTGCTAGGAGAGTTTGAGGTGCGCGGGGGGCGGATCTACAATCGGTTCGGGATTCAGAACACGTATCACCCGCATGGGTTTGATTGGGCGGATCAGTATTTGGTGAATGGGCGGGTGTTAGGGGAGGATTCGTTGACGATTTTGGGGGCGGATGTGACCTGGAAGCTGCCGGTTTCCTGGACATCGCAGTTGGATGTGGCGGTCGGTGTGGCGCCGGAGGGGCATGGGGAGCATGAGCATGGAGCTCGGGAGGTGCCGGGTGCGCGATTTGAGGCGGAGGGCGCGGGTTTTGATGATGTGATGACAGTGGCGAACTGGACAAATATTTACAACTACAATGACTTTCACCAGTTCCGGGCGGGTGTTTCGGGAGCGTGGGGGGAGAATCAGTATGGCCGGGGCACGGAGATTTATGGGGGGCACTTCGAGTATCAGTGGCGGGAGAAAGGGTTTGAGCCTGGGGGGCGGTATTTCCGGTGGCGGACGGAAGTGATGTGGCGGCAGTGGGGAGCGATGAGCGGGGTGCTGGCGGGCGATGATCATGGGCATGAGGAGGAGCATGGGCATCACGATGAACATGAGGAAGATCATCATGGGGAGGAGGACCACGAAGGAGAGTATGCGCATCATGATAAGCATGAGGAGGAACATCATGGGGAACATGAAGAGGATCATGATGACCACGAGAACGAGGCAGTTGAGCGCGCAAACTTCAGTGATTTTGGGTTTTACACGAGTTTGCTTTACGGGTTCAACAGTCGATTTGAGGCGGGACTTCGGGCCGAGTATGCGGCGGGTGATGCGGTAGCCGGGTTGGATGATCGTTTTAGATTGAGTCCGGGGCTGACGTATTACATTAATGATGCGCGGACATTGAGGTTCCGTGTGCAATATAACTATGACCATTCCAATGAGTTCGGCACTGATCACAGTGTTTGGGGGCAAGTGAGCTTTAACTGGGGTGGTCCGGAAGTGCGGTGAAGCTTTTTATCTGACTTGAATATGAAACCGATTTTTTGGGTGATGGCTCTGTTGAGTCTGTGTGTGTTGCCGACAGACGCGGGGGTGAAGGTGGCGACGTTGCACCCGATCATTGCGGATTTGGTGAGGCAGGTGGGTGGGGCGAATGTGGAGGTGGTGGAGATCTTGAAGCCGGGGGGAGACGTTCACCATTTCGAGCCGACGGCGAAGGATATCGCGGCGATGCGCGGGGCGAAGTTGATCATGGCCTCGGGGAAGAATTTGGAGAGTTACTTGGACAAGCTGCGGGACAGTGTGGGGGCAGGTGTGGAAGTGGTGGAGGTGGGCAAGTTGGTGCCGTCGGTGCTGATGGAGGCGGGGGAGGTGTTTGTGTGCTGTCCGGCGCATGCGAAGTCGAGCATTGATCCGCACTGGTGGCATAGCGCGGATGCGATGGGGCGCGCGGCGCGGGTGGTGGGGGACAAGCTGGGGGAGGTAGATCCGGCGAATAAGGCGGGGTATGAGGCGGGGGCGAAGGCGGCGGTGGCGAAGTTTTCGGACTTGAAGTCGTGGGCGAAGAAGGAGCTGACGGTGATTCCGAGATCGGACCGGAAGTTGGTGACGGCGCATGCTGCGTTTGGGTATTTTTGCAAGGAGTATGGGTTCAAGTCGATTCCTGTGCTTGGGTTGGGTCGGTCAGATGACGCGACGCCGCAGTATCTGGCGGAGTCGATTGAGATGATTCGGTCGAACAAGATTCGGGCGGTGTTTCCGGAGGATCAGGCGAATCCGAAGGTGTTGGCGGAGATGACGCGGAGCACTGGGGCGAAGGTGGGTGGGGCGTTGGTGGCGGATGGGACGTCGCCGTCGGCGCACACTTTTGAAGCGATGCTAAGGCATAATGTGGGGGTGATCGTGGCGGCGCTGAAAGGGGATTGACCTGGGCGGTGTTATTGCCACCTTGTTGCATTCCTTCATGCGTGGTTCACCGATGCTTCACCTTCTGTTGCTGATAACGGCCTTTGTGCTGTTGTCGGTGCCGCTGCGGCATTTGACGGGTGCGGTGAAGAGCGAGTCGGGGCAGGCGGTGACGGGTGCTTCAGGGGTGGTGGAGGGGATGGAGGAGCATCCGGAGGGGGAGCATGTGCATCGGGTGCCGGTTCGGATTCGGGTGCGGTATGCGCATGCGCCTGAGATGATTCGATTGGAGGTGGGGAAGAGGGATTTATTGAAAGGAGTGAGTTTGGGGACGTCACCGGTTGAGTGTGAGGCGGAGTTGGAGATAGGGCATGAGGGCAATGAGTTTGTGTTGGAGGTGAAGTGGCCGGAGGGCGTGGGGGCGACGGCGGTGACGGTGGAGTTGGAGCCGGAGGGATTGGACATGCGGTCCGAGACGCGATGGTCTGAAGGGGGGGCGGTCAGCGATGTGCTGACGTTTGTGTGGTGATGAGTGGGGCGCGTTTGGCTTCAGAAGGGCAGGCCCATCCGCATGGGCATCCGGATCATGTGTGCTGGGGCGGCAAGCCGGGGGCGGCGCATCATCACGTGTTGAAGGTGACGGGGTTGTCCGTGAGTTATCGTGAGGTGCGGGCGTTGGAGTCGGTGGGGTTTCAGACGGAGTGTGGGCGGAGCATTGCGTTGGTGGGGCCGAATGGGGCGGGCAAGAGCACGCTTTTGAAGACGCTGGCGGGTTTGTTGGTGCCGGATGCGGGGGACATTCAATGGCGAGGGAAGAAGCTGACGCAGTCGAGTTTTGAGATTGCGTATTTGCCGCAGCGCGGGGAGGTGGATTGGGAGTTTCCGATCACGGTGCGGGGGTTGGTGGAGATGGGGCGGTATCCGAATTTGGGATGGTGGAAGCCGTATTCGAAGCATGATGAGGAGATCGTGGCGCGGGCGTTGGCGGCGATGCAGTTGGAGGATGTTCAGGATCGGCAGATCAGTGCGTTGTCGGGGGGGCAGCAGCAGCGGGCGTTTGTGGCTCGGGCGCTCGCGCAGGAGGCGCATGTGCTGCTTTTGGATGAGCCCTTTACGGGGTTGGACAAGCCGGCGCAGGACAATTTGGCGGCGTTGTTTCGGGAACTGACGCGGGAGGGGAGGCTTCTTATTTCGAGCCATCATGATTTGGCGACAGTTCCGACGATTTTTGATGAGGTGTTGCTGATCAAAAGGCGGGTGGTGGCGTTTGGGGCGGTGTCGGAAGTTTTCACGCCTGAGGCGATTGCGGAGGCTTACGATAGCTGAGGAACTGACTATGGATGCCGCGACACACAGTCTTCCAACGCTTGCTGATTTTTTGGCGGAACCGATCGCGAAGCGCGCGCTTTTGGCGTGTGTGATGATTGGTTTTTCGAATGGGTTTGTGAGTGCGTTTGTGGTGTTGAGGAAGTCGGCGTTGAAGGTGGGGACATTGAGTCATGCGTTGCTGCCGGGGATTGCGCTGGCGGTTTTGATGGCTGGCTTGACGCAATGGAGTCTTTTGGGTGGGGCGGTGTTTGCGGCGTTGATCGTGGGGTTGGGGTCGGTGTTTTTGTCACGAACATCGAGGTTGGATCAGGATACGGCGATGGGGATTTTGTACACGACGGCGTTTGCGGGGGGCTACATCATTTTGCAGCGGTTGAGTGTGCGGCAGAAGCTGGATGAGTGGTTGTTTGGGAGCATTGTGGGGATGGCGGACAGTGATTTGTGGATTGCGTTTGGGATCAGTGTGGTGGCGGTGCTGACGCTGACGGCGCTGCAGCGGCCGTTGTTGATTTATTTGTTTGAGCCGAACATTGCGGCGAGTTTGGGGGTGCCAGTGCGGTTGTTGAACTATGCGACGTTTGCGGTGGTGATTTTGGTGTTGGTGTCGTCACTGCAGGCGGTGGGGTGCATTTTGAGTGTCGGGCTGATGGTGGCGCCAGCGGCGACGGTGTATTTGCTGACGGACAATGCGCGGACGCTGTTCTGGGGGGGCGGGTTGATCGGGGCGATCGGGTCGGTGACGGCGTTCTTTTTGTCGTATCCGCTGGGGTGGTCGGTGAGTGCGACGATTATTCTGGTGCTGGGGGCGTTTTTTTTGTTGGCCTATGTTTTTAGTCCAAGATACGGGCTGATTCGATGGGGGCGAAGGGTTGACAAAGTCGTTGCGCCGGGGGCGGCTGGTGGCAATGGGTGATGGTTCATGTCTGCTGCTTTGACTTCTGCTTCTGACCCCGCCGTTCACGTCATCACTCACTGTGAGGTGTGTCAGGGGACGCATTTTACCACGTTAGCGACGACGGATAGGGAGGGGAAGGCGCTGGGGACGGTTTTGTGCGAGGGGTGCGGGTTGGTTTTTACGAATCCGAGGCCGACGCCGGAGGCGGTGAAGGCTTACTACAAGGATGCGTATCGGGTGGAGTATAAGGCATCGTTGCAGCCGAGTCCGCGGCATGTGTATCGGGCGGGGCAGGTGGCGGTGGAGCGGATTGGGTATTTGAAGCCGCTGCTAAGTCCGGGGTGCCGGGTTTTGGACTTGGGAGCTGGAGGTGGGGAGTTGTTGTATTTGCTTCGGTCGCTGGGGTATGAGGCGTCTGGGATCGAGCCGAATGAGGGGTATGGTGAGTTTGCGAGGACGGTGCTGGGTTTGTCGGTGCAATTGGGTGGGTATCAGGAGGCGAAGGTGGATCCGGGGAGCATGGATGTGGTGACTGCGTTTCATGTGGTGGAGCATTTGGAGCATCCGGTGGAGGCGATGCGGGTGATGAAGGGGTGGCTGAGGCCGGGGGGGCAACTTTTGGTGGAGGTGCCGAATGTGGCATCGACGTGTCAGTGGCCGGGGAGCCGGTTTCATTTTGCGCATTTGTTCAACTTCAGTCCGAAGACGCTGCCGATGGCGGGGCGGATGGCGGGGCTGGAGGTGGTGCGGACGTTTACATCGGAGGATGCAGGGAATGTGATGTGTGTGTATCGGCGGCCGGAAGTGGAGGTTGAGGTGGGGTCATGCGCGATTCCGGGGCACGCGGCGGAGTTGGGGGCGCTGGTGCGGGGGCATACGGCGCTGAAGCATGCGTTCACGGCTGCGCCTTATGTGCGGCCGGTGGAGCGGTTGTTGAGGCGCGGGCGGGAGAAGAAGGTGCTGGCGAAGATGCAGGATCCGCGGGCGCTTTTGGATGCGGCGGCGGCGCAGGTGGGGAAGTGAGGGGTGGTGTGGCCCATCAGGGTTTTGAGGGCGTGCTGAGGCGGGTGATATGGCTTTGGAGGTGGGAAGTGAGGCGGGTGGCGCCGCTTTGGTCGAGGTGGCCTGGGTCGCTGAAGTCTTCGGGGGGGAAGTTGTGGTGGCCGGCGCGGTGGATGTCTTCGAAGTGGACGTTGGGGAGTAGGTCGGCGAGGGCGCGGAGGTTGCCGACGACGAGGGCGTCGTGTTCGGCGGAGAGGCCGTCGGGGTCGCAGGCTTTGCCGTCGCGGCCGAGGGGATGGGTGGGTGGGGTGAAGAGGAGGACCTGGATGCCTTTTTGATCGAGGGCGGTGACGGTGGTGACGAAGAGGTCCCACTGGGGTTGGTCCCATTTGAAGCGGACGATGTCGTAGAAGTCGTGGAGGAATTTGGCCTGGGTGGCGGGGGTGGAGACGTCGGGGGAGTGGCCGTCGGGACGCGGGGTGGAGCCGTCGGGTTGGGTGCCGGCGGGGCAGACTTTAGTGAGTTGCGCGAGGGAGACGGGTGGGGTGGAATCGGGGATGGGCCAGAGTTTGGCTTGGTTTTGGAGGTCGTAGCGGCGGCCGTGGCTGTCGGTGAAGAGGTCGAGGCGGTCGGAGTCGCGGCGTTGGGTGTTGAAGTAGCGGGGGCAGATGCCCCAGACGATCCATTTGAGATTGGGGAGGGGGAGGAGGTAGTCTTTGGCGAGGATGGATTGGAGTTCCATGTTGCTGCCGGGAGGGGAGAGGTTGAGGGCGCTGGGGATTTGGGAATCGGAGTCGAACTGGTTGGTGAGGACGCCGACGCCGGTGCGGGAGTTACCGAGGGCGACGAGGTGGAGCTGAGGGCGGAGTTCCCAGTAGAGACGCATCTGTTTGGAGATGGCGCCGCCGTATTGGTAGCGGAAGCCGGTGGCGACGGGTTGGGTGGCGGGGGGGACTTCGATGTAGAGGGG
>JARXAL010000058.1 GCA_029865835.1 Verrucomicrobiaceae bacterium | reverse complement strand
GTTTGGGTGTCGGGTTTTGGTGGTGACGGGGAGCGGAGGGAGGGAAGGGAAGGTGGTGGCTTTGCTAGAGGCGGCGGGGATGGAGGTGGTGGTGTTTGCGGTGGCGGGGGAGCCGACGATTGAGGGGGTGGAGTCGGGGGTGGCGGTGGCGAAGGGGGCGGGGTGTGAGTGGGTGCTGGCGGTGGGTGGGGGGTCGGTGGTGGATGCGGGGAAGGCGATTGCGGCGTTGGTGGCGAATGTGGGATCGGTGCGGGAGTATGTGGAGGTGATCGGAACAGGGCGGGTGTTGGAGCGGGATCCGCTGCCGTTTGTGGCGGTTCCGACGACGGCGGGGACGGGGGCGGAGGCGACGCGGAATGCGGTTTTGTGCTGCCCAGAGGCGGGGGTGAAGGTGAGTTTGAGGCATCGGTCCATGTTGCCGAGGCTGGCAGTGATTGATCCGGCGTTGGCGATGTCAGTACCTGCTGGGGTGTCTGCGGTGACGGGGATGGATGCGTTGACGCAGTTGTTGGAGGCGTTTGTTTGCGTGCGGGCGAATCCGATGACGGATGCGCTGTGTGCCGAGGGGGTGGCGAAGGTGGTGGGTTCGTTGAGGCGGGTGGTGGAACATGGGACGGATGTGGGGGCGAGGTCGGAGATGGCTTTGGCGGCGTTGTTCAGCGGGATGGCCTTGGCGAATGCGGGGTTGGGGGCGGTGCACGGGTTTGCGGCACCGCTGGGAGGGCGGTATGGGATGGGGCACGGGGCGGTGTGCGCGGCGCTGCTGCCGGCGGTGTGGGCGGTGAATTTGCGGGCGGTGCGGGAGCGGGGGACGGGGGAGCAGGTGAGGCGGTTTGAGCGGGTGGCGGTTTGGTTGACGGGGGATGCGGGGGCTGAGGCGGAGGATGGGGTGGAGTGGCTGCGGGAGTTGGTGCGGGATTTGAAAGTGCCGGGGTTGAGGGCGTTGGGGGTGAGTGAGGGGGATTGGGATGAGGTGGTGCCTTTGGCGCTGCGGGCGAGCAGCATGAAGGCGAATCCGGTGGGGCTGAGTGAGGGGGAGTTGAGGCGGTGTTTGGAAGGTGCGGGATGAATTTTTGGGAGGTGGTTGCAAGGATTGGCGAATGATGGCGGGTGAAGTTCTTGTGACAGTTGGTTTGACAGGTGGGTGCAAGTGGAATGATTGTGGGGTGAACAATGGATGAACCCGCTGAAATTTCCGAATTGCCTGAGGAGGTGAAGAAAGAGCGCGTCTTGTGGGAGAAGACGCGCAAGAGCTTGATTGAGCGGCTGAACAATTGGGAAGATCAGCGGACGTGGAATGAGTTTTACCAGACGTATTGGCGATTGGTGTACAGTGTGGCGACGAAGTCGGGTTTGACACGGGAGGAGGCGTTCGATGTGGTGCAGGAGACGATCATTGCGATCGCGCGGCAGGTGCAGAAGGGGCAGTATGATCCGAGGGCAGGTTCGTTTAAGGCTTGGCTGTTGCAGATGACGCGGTGGCGGATTTTGGATGTGTTTCGGGCGAGGAAGCGGCAGCCATCGCTATCGAACCAGGGGAATTCGGAGAGTGAGGACAGTCAGAATTTGGCGATGGAGCGGTTGACGTCGGAGAAGGACAACTTGTTGGAAGGGATTTGGGATCGGGAGTGGCGGGACAACATCAGTTCGGCGGCGTTGGAGCGGGTGAAGGCAAAGGTTTCGCCTCGGCAGTTTCAGATTTTTGATTGTTACGTGATGAAGGGTTGGGGGGTGAAGAAGACGGCGGAGGCGTTGGGCATCAATGCGGCGCAGGTTTACTTGGCGAAGCATCGGGTGGGGAGTTTGGTGAGGAAGGAAATCCAGGGGCTTGAGAATCAGCTGCTGTGATGGCAGAATGGGCGGATTATTCGGCTAAAATGGGCTGGGCGATGGCGCTGGACCTGATGCGAATGAGTCAACGGAACGTTAGTGATGTCTGAATTCGAGGACCCACGCGATCTCCAGCCTCCGGCTGATGGGATGGCGTCAAGGCATGTGCCGGCGAGGCCGGTGGTGGAAGCGGAGGCGGAAGGGGAAGAGGGTTGGGGAAGTGAGGCTGACACGGCTTCGGCCAGGATGCCGGTGGTTGTGGGGAGGCGGGAGGTGGTGCGTGCGGGAGAGGCGCAGGCGGTTTCGCATCGGGACGATTTGGTGATTCCGGATTACACGTTGTTGAAGCGGATTGGGTCGGGGGCGTATGGGGAGGTGTGGCTGGCGCAGAGTGTGACGGGAGCGCTGCGGGCGGTGAAGATCGTGTGGCGGGAGGATTTTGAGTTAACGAAGACGTTTCATCGGGAGTTTGAGGGGATTCAGCAGTTCGAACCGATCTCGCGCGGGCATCCGTGTTTGGTGCATATTTTGCATGTGGGGTGGAATGAGCATCGGGGGTTCTACTATTATGTGATGGAGCTGGCGGATGATGCGGAGAAGGGGGCGCAGATTGATGATTTGGCGGCTTACACGGCGAGGACGGTGACGTCGGACATGAAGGCGCAGGGTCGGTTGGACCTGCATTTTTGCCGGGAGGCGGGGATGTATCTGGCGGATGCGCTGGGTTACATGCACGACCATGGGTTGACGCATCGGGACATCAAACCGTCGAACATCATTTTTGTGGGGGGGATGTGCAAGCTGGCGGACATTGGATTGGTGGCGGCGACGGGGGAGCGGACGTTTGTGGGGACGGAGGGTTTTGTGCCGCCGGAGGGGCCGGGGACACCGCAGGCGGATCTTTATAGTTTGGGCAAGGTGCTGTATGAGATGAGTTCGGGGAATGACCGGATGGAGTTTCCGGAGGTGCCGGCGAGTTTGCGGGATGATGAGTGGGATTTTTGGGTGGAATTGAATCGGGTGATTTGCCGGGCGTGCGCGCCGGATTTGAAGGAGCGTTATGCGACGGCGGGGCAGATGATGCAGGCGTTGCAGGGGTTGGGGATGCGGAAGCCGGAGCCATTGGGGCGGCGTTTGGTGCGGGCGATGGTGGTTTTGGTGGCGGGATCGGCGTTGGCTGGGGGGGCGGTGGTGATGGGGCGGCAGCAGATGGACTGGAGTTACCGAGTGCCGGTGCCGTTGCGGCCGGCGAAGGTGGTGGAAGCGGCGCCTGAAATGCCGGTGAAGGGGCGGCCCTGGAAGAGTCAACAGGGGCGGTGGTTTTCGTTTCAAAAGGACAAGCATGAGGCGGATCTGCCCTTGGAGTATGAGTTGTTTTACCGTTACATGGAGGCGACGGCGATGTCATTTGAGGGTGAGGTGGTGGGGTATACCGGGCCGGACAAAAAGAAGCTGAATGTGGTGTTGGTGAATCCGAAGGATGCGGATGCGTATTGTGTCTGGGCAACGGAGGTGGCGCGGAAGAGTCGTTACCTGGATGCGAGTCAAGAGGTGCGCTGGGTGCCGATGACGATCAAGACGGAGCCATCGGGCGGCTCGAATCGGAAGGGATTGGTGGCGGTGAAGATGCAGGTGCTGAAGGTGGCCGTGGGAACGGTGAGACTGGCTTCGGTGCCGCCGGGAGCGGAAGTGAGGAAGGGTGAAAAGTGGCTGGGGGTAACGCCGCTGGAACTGACGAGCGTGCCTGCGGGGAAGTTCAGCTATGAGCTCATGCTGCCGGGGTATGCGGAGATGAAGGCGGAGGGGAATTTGAAGGAGAAGGAGGTGCTGGCTTTGAATGTGAGATTGAGGGCGAATGGAGCGGTGGTGTTTGGCAAGCCCTGGAAGAACAGTTTGGGCATGAAGATGGCGCCGTTGGGTTTGTCGATGCTGGCGGTGACGGAGACGCGAGTGGAGGACTTTGCACAGTTTGTGCGGTCGACGGGAATGAAACGGTCGGCGGAGTTTGACAAGGGGCGAAACGGTAACGATCCTGTAACGCAAGTGACACGGGTTGAGGCGATTTTGTTTTGTCGTTGGTTGACGGATCGGGAGCGGGGGCAGGGATTGTTGCAGGAGGATCAAGAGTATCGGCTGCCGACGGATGATGAGTGGAGTATGGCGGCTTATTTGCCGCGAGAGCGGGGGGCGACACCGGCGGAGCGGAACTTGAGGGTGGAGGGGATTTATCCGTGGGGGTTTACGTGGCCCCCGCTGACGAAGCAGGGAAATTTTGCGGATGAGAGCACGAAGGCGGATGGAGCGAAGGTGGTGCCGAAGTATAATGACGGGTATGCGGGATTGGCGGGAGTGGGGTCGTTGAGGCCGGACGGGCGGGGGTTGTCGGATTTGTCGGGGAATGTGTGGGAGTGGGTGATGGATCCGTGGTCGGGGAAGGACGATGGCGATGGGGTGGTGCGTGGGGGGTCGTATAGGACGTTTGAGCGGAAGGAGTTGCTGGCGTCGTATCGGCGACCGTTGGCGGTGCAGGCAAGGGAGCCGGATGTGGGGTTTCGGGTGTTGCTGGGGACGGTGGGTGTGATGGCGAGGGTGGACGATGATTGAGGTGAGGGAGGCGGCAGGGGGGCGGGAGGTGGAGGCCGTGAGGGGGCGGGTTTTGATGGTGATGGTGGGAGTTGGGTTAGCGTTTTGGCCGGTGCTGGGGTGGTGGTGGCGGCGGGTGGGGGATGATTCGGACGAGCCGCTGGGGGTGCTGGCGTTGATTTGTGCGATGGGATTTGTTTGGAGGGAGCGTCGGCGGGTGGTGGTGACGCGTTGGGCTCTGGGTGTGGGATTGGTTTTGATGGTGGGGATTCGATTGATGTCAGGAGAAGTGCCGATGTTGGTTCGGGGAATGGGGTTTGTGGCGGTCTTGGTGGTGGGGCTGAGGTTGTGGGTCCTGCCCGGGGTGGTGATGCTTTTGAGTTTGGCGCTGCCGTGGGTGGCGACGTTGCAGTTTGTGGCGGGGTATCCGTTGCGAGTGGTGGTGGCGATGGGGGCGGAGAAGGTGCTGCGATTGATGGGGGTGCTGGTGACAAGGGAGGGGACGGATCTTTGGTATCAAGGGGTGGCCGTGGGGGTGGATGCACCGTGCAGTGGGATTCGGATGCTTTGGTTTTTGCTGTTTGCGGCGGCATTTTTGGCGGCTCGATTTGGGTTACGGCGGGGGCGGACCGTCTTGTTGATGCTGGTGGCCGGCGGGCTGGCTTTGGTCGCGAACGGGGTGCGGGCGACGGTGCTGTTTTTTCCGGAGGCGGGACTGGTGGAGTGGCCGCACTGGACGCATGAGGGGACAGGGGTGGTGTTGTTTTTGCCGTGTCTGGGATTGTTGATGTGGTTGGCGGGGCGATGGGAGCGGAGGTCTGAGCTGGGTGGAGTTGGGAGTCAGGTAGGGCTAGGTTGGATGGTGGCGTTTGGGGTGGTTT
>JARXAL010000036.1 GCA_029865835.1 Verrucomicrobiaceae bacterium | reverse complement strand
TCCATGGGCTGGAGTTCGTGGAGGAAACCGACGACCATGCGGGCGGGGACATCGAGCGCGCGGCAGAGGGCGATGCCGAGGTGGGCGTAGTCGCGGCAGACGCCCTGGAGATCTCTGGCGGTGTCGACGGCGGAGGTGGAGGTGTCACTGGAGCCGGGGGTGTAGGCAATGGAACGGTGGATCCAGTCGTGGATTTTGGCGATGTCGTTGTAGGTGAACGAGGGTTGTCCGATGATGGAGTTGGCCAAGGAGGCGAGGACATCGGATTGGCAGTAGCGGCTGGGGAGAAGGTAGTGCAGGAGGTCGGTCGGGAGGTCCTGGATGGGCATGATGGGGGCCTGGAGATCCATTTCGACCTGGTCCTGGACCTCGACGCGGAACTGGACATCGATTTGGAAATCGCCCGGGGGCATGACGATGCGCTGGCAGGAGTTGCCGTAGACGTCGGTGAATTCGATGACGGGGACTTGAGGATGGATGTGGAATTGTTCCCGCATGACCCACTGGGCCCAGCCGCTGCGCGGGCGGAGCATGAAGATGGCGGGGACCTCCTGGAAGTTGTGGTATTCGATCCGGCAGGAGGCGTCTAGAATCATGGCTTACTTGGGAAGAGAGGGCATGAGACAGGAGGCATGGGGTTCACATCGTCGTCGGGAGTGAATGAGCAAGGGGAATCGCTCGGGAGCGTTCCTGCTAGAAGGGGATTTCTTCGTCGAAGCTGTCTTCGAAGCCGGCGGTGAAGTCGTGGTCCGGGCGGATGACGCCGAGGAAGCAGAGGTCTTCGCGGGAGAGACGGTAGGTTTCGTGGGTCTCGAGGTGATTGGCGAAGAAGTGGAGTTCGGTGACTTTGTTTTTGTGGAAGTCGATGAGGCGGGAGGTTTCGTCTTCGAGTTCGAAGCGTTCTTCGGGGGATTTGCGGCGGTCGGCGAGTTCCTGGGTGAGTTGCTCGATGCTGGACTGGTGCTGGAGGGCGTGCTGGAGGCAGAGATCGCGCAACTCAGCGGCGGTGACGGAAGCTTGGAGTCCTTGGATCATGGTGGCGTGGGATGACGCGGGAAGCTACGGCAGGGAGGAATTGTTTTCAACCCTAACGCCGCGATTTGAGGCGCTGCATTCCCGGCACCATTGGCCGAGCAAGGCGCCGTCGGAGCTGGGGCTTTATCGATTTGATGCGGCAGCTACGATCCCCAGCGTCACGTGCCCCCAAGCAGGGTTCCGCCTGCTGTGCCTCGAATCGCGGCGTTTCGTGACGATCTCCATGAAATAGTCAGTCAATCAGTAAGTAAAAGATTTAAATCGGGGATTAATAAAATACGAAAACGATCTTTAATGTTTATGGGAAAAACAAAGGCGTTATGATAGGAAACAAAAATTAACATACAGCCGCTTGACTAGGGTGTTTGGTAAGGCGACTTGTTCGCATGATGCATTTTGAAGGCGTAACACGGTTGTTATTGCTGCTGGCGTTGATTTTTGAAGTGCGTTTGCGTGCTGAAGAAACGGTGCCTATAGCCTCTGTTCCTGAGGTGAGGCGACTTTCGCCTGAACGTGCGGCTGAGGGATTGCCTGTGCGGTTGAAGGGGGTGGTCACATGGCATCCTGAGGGGGCGTTTTATGCTTTGGTGGTGGATGACGGGAAGGAAGGGATTTACTGCGATGTGCGGATGGCGATGGAGCGGGGATTATTGCCAGAGAGGTACAATGTTGACGTGTTGGCGAAGACGGTGAACGAAGGGGTGGAAGTTGAGATTGAAGGGGTGACGGATCGTGGCGGCTATGCGCCCATCGTTTTGCCGACGGCGATTCGGGCGATTGGGAGTGCTGATTTGCCGGCTCCGAAGACGGTGCCCTTCTTGAATTTGTTTTCGGGAGCGATGGATTGTCAGCGGGTGGTGGTGGAGGGGGTGGTGCGCGCGGCACACCGGGAGAAGTCGACGCGTGCGGTTACCCTGGATGTGGGGACGTTTTACGGGTCGTTTCAGTTCCGGTTGCTGGAGCCGAATGATCTGGCCGCAGCTACTCTGGTGAATGCGAAGGTGCGTGTGGCGGGCTGTCTGTTGCCGTTGTTCAATGCACGAACCGAGATGATCGGGGTGACGGTTCAGACGAATCGGTTATCGGATTTGATGGTTTTGGAGGCGGGTCCAGAGGACCCGTTTGCGGCGCAGGAGATTGTCTCGACAGGGTTGCGGCCGTTTTCGGCGGCAGGGGTTGAACTGCATCGTCAGAAGGTGCGGGGGGTGGTGACTGCGCAAACGTCCTGGGAGCTATTTGATGCTTCAGCGGGGCACGAAGGGCATCCAGGCGTTCTCCGAAACCGACGACCTTTTTGAGGTGGGTGACTTGGTCGAGGCCGTGGGCTTTGTGAATTTTCGCACGGCGGTGGGGTGTCTGGAGAATGCGTTGTTTCGGAAGGTGGGGAAGGCAGAAGTGAGTGAGTCCCGGCCGGTGACGATTGAGAGACTGTTACAGCCGCGTGGGTATTGGGGAAACGTTGGTCAGACTGAGGATTTGAATGGTATGCTGGTCAGTGTCGATGGACTGGTAGCGGGCATTGAGGACCGTTCGGGCGAAACCCGGGTGACGGTGGAGAGTGGAGGACGTTTCATCCCTGCGGCGGTGGTGCAGCAGAATGGTGCCGCGGTGTTTCCGGATTTGGGAGTGGGTGCCACCGTGCGCGTCACCGGGGTGGTGAGTTTGTCTTACAAGGCGGGTGTGCCGACAGGCAACGAATTGAAACCTTCAGGCGCGTTTTTGGTGATGCGGACGGCTGGGGACTTAGAGGTGTTGCGGGCGGCACCCTGGTGGACATCGGAACGGGTGCAGACCGCGCAAGTTTTGGTGCCGCTGTTTTTGCTTGTGGCAGTGGTTTGGATTTTCGCCTTGCAGCGGCTGGTGTCCACGCAAGGGGCGAAATTACAAGAGGCGCTGCTGGCGTATCGGGATGTGGAAAGGGAGAACGAAGCTTGTCAGAAAGAGCGGATGCGGTTGGCGGCGGACTTGCATGACGGCTTTCAGCAGTTGCTGGCGGGGGCGATGTATCGTATGGACGCAGCGGTGACCTGCGCCAAAGAGATGCCGGAAGCGTTGCAAAGGCAGCTTGGCGGGGCGGATGCGGCGCTGAAGCAGGCGCAGAAAGGATTGCGCGATGCGTTGTGGGGACTGACAGAGGGTGCTGATGGGTCGGCGACATTTGTGAATCTGATTCAGCATGCGGCGCAAAAAATGGATCACTGGCAGGGCTTGGTGACGGTGAGTCAGATTGGAGAGGAGAGGCCGGTGCCACCTGCGGTGATGGGCCATTTGTTGATGTTGTTTCAGGAGTCTGTGGGCAATGCCATCTCCCACGGAAAGGCGAAGCGGGTGGATGTCGAGGTGCGATATTTCAATCAGGGTGTGGCGATCGAGATTGCAGATGATGGGTTGGGTTTTGATCCCAAGGCGGCGGATGCGCAGGCGAACGGGACCCACTTTGGGTTAAAAGGGATGAGGCGGCGGATGAAAGAGATTGGAGGGAACCTAACGATCGAGAGCGAGCCGGGACGAGGTACGCGGGTGACGGCGTATGTGGGATTGAGAAAGGTGTTGGCCGGGCAAAAGTCCCCCAAACGGGGGATGGACGAGGTGATGGTAAAACTTTAGTTGAGGGGGCTTTTTTATGTCGTTGAATGAATCGTCTTCTCCCATTTCTGTGCTGCTCGTTGATGATCACCCGACCCTGCGGATTGGCTTGGAGGCGGTGGTGAAGTCGAGGTCGGAGTTTCAACTTCAGGGGAGTGTGAGTTCCGGGAAAGAGGCGGTTGAGTTTTGTCGGCGCAAGGGGATTCCGGATGTGGTGATTCTGGATGTGCGGATGCCGGACTGGGACGGGTTTGAGACGCTGGGGCAAATGCAGCGGGTGGAGTCGAAGGTCCGGGTGCTGATGTTGGCGGGACTGGTGCTGAAGCATGAAGTGGAGCGGGCGCGTGAGGCAGGAGCGTATGGGTATGTGTCGAAGGGGGCGGAGGTGAACGTTGTTCTGGATGCGATCCGGGCCGTGAGCAGGGGGATGACGGCCTTTGCCAGCGTGAGCCGACGGGAGTCGCAGGACGCTGAACATGGGCTGTCTGCGCGTGAGATGGAGGTGCTGCGCCTTATGGCAAGGGGTTTGTCGCGGGGAGATATGGCCCTAGCGTTGCATATCAGCATGGAGACTGTGAAGTCTCATGTGAAGTCGATTCTAGTCAAGATGGAGGCGTCTGACCGGACGGAGGCGGTGGCGCGGGCGTTTGAGGTGGGGCTGCTGCAGGCGTGAGGTTTGCGGTTCGCTGTTTGCGGTTCGCGGTTCGCGGTTCGCGGTGGTGGGGGGATTGGCAGGTGAATGGGGAGGGACTGGCAGAAAGAAAGGGGGATGAGGGAAGGGGAGATGGAGGGATGGGGGCGATGACGAGGATGAGGAGGAGATGAGGGTTCAATGGGCTGCGAATGGGCCGGGTGCTTGGGAAGTGAGCCGCTCGATTAGCTTGTCGAGGGCCATGAAATCGATTTGGAGGCCGGCGTAGTCGCGGGTGAAGGCGGGGGAGGCGTCGTCTGTGACGACGATGCATGAGGCCTTTGGGTAGGACTTGGCAAAAATCTGAAAGTGGCTGGGACTGAAATCCTTTGCGGTCCACTTGCACTCGATGGCGATCGGGGCCTTACCACGCGGCTGCCAGATGAAGTCGATCTCATGACCCTGCTTATTCCGCCAGTATTGCAGGCTGGTGATGGGGACACGGGCACTCATTTCATTGAGCACGTAGTGCTCCCAGAGCCGTCCGCGATCGTCGCGGCGAAGCTCATTCCAGCCGCGGTGCGCGCAGACGAAGCCGGTATCGAAGCCATCCACTTTGGGTGCCGCCACGATTTCGTTCGACAACCGGGTGCTGTAAGGGCGCAGCACGAGGGCCACGGCGGTGGCTTCCAGGACGCCCAGGTAGTTCATGATGGTCTGCCGTGCGACTTCGCAAGGGGCTGCGAACCTGGTTGCTCAGATGATTGGATGCGCTCGTCTGGGGTGCCAGCAAAGCACCACTTGAAAAGCCCTCGAACTAGGGCGTGTTCCTAAACCGACCAATCTTCGACTTGCAGGCCATGCACACGCTTGAACTCATCGGGATTGTGGGTGACCACTGTGAGATCGTTCGCCAGTGCGATGGCGGCAATCATGAGGTCGTTGTTGCCGATGATTAGACCTCGTTGTTCGAGGTTGTGGCGGATTTCGGCGTCGTGACGGGCGGCAGCCAGGTCGAAGTCGAGGTTATCAAAAGGCGACAGTGTCGTCTGCAACATGGACTCACGAGCGATACTATCTTCATACTTCCTCGCACCATGCAGCAACTCAGCCCAAACCACAGAACAAACCGCGATGTCGTTGATCGGATTTTCTACCAACCTCGTTCGAACGGCGCTGAATGGGCGCTTGAGGTAGTAGATCCAGATATTTGTGTCGATGAGTTAACGCATTACCATTCAAAGGCTGCGATGTTGGACTCTGGTGGGGAGTCAGGTGCAACGTCGAAAGGTTCGTTGGCAAATGCTCCTGCGGTCGCTTCAAAGTATCCCTCAGGCCAGCCATTGGCATCCACTGCTGATTGATCCAGCTCACCGGCGCGTGGCTGGACGAGTGCCAAGGCATCATCCACCAGGCGTTCCAGCAGTGTCGCGTCTGCTGGATCGAGAGAGGCAAGAGTTTGTTGGAGTTTTAGGGCGATGGCGCTCATGGGGTGAGTTTGGCACAGGCAAATGAGGATTTCAATCTTTGCCTTCCTCGTCATCACCCCGTGATCGCCCAGACCAGCGCCGGCAGTTCCGGTCAATACACAGTCTCTCAATCACCTCGAACTTCGGAATTTGGGCTCAATGAATGACCCCTACGAATCAGGTGGGGTTGACGGTGGAGACGAGTCCGAGCAGTGCTGGGGAGATTGGGTTGTTGCAGGTTTGACGATTGCGGAATGCGGAATGCGTGTTTTTGGGGGGCTGGTAGAAAGATGGGGGGTAGAAAGAAGGGGGGACGGG
>JARXAL010000022.1 GCA_029865835.1 Verrucomicrobiaceae bacterium | reverse complement strand
GCCATGGAGCGACTCATGCGCTGAAGTGTCAGCCGCGGACACGACGCAGCTTGATGTGGTTTCCAAATCGACGGAACAAGGGCCGTTGAAGTTGGATCTGCATTACCCGGAGGCGCTGAAGGCAGGAGCGAAGTTTCCTTTGGTGCTTTTCACGCATGGCGGTGGCTGGGAGGCGGGCACGAAGACAATTGGTGATCGCGGAGTGCGATTTATGGGCGTGAAGGCGCTGAATGAGCAGGGCTTTTGCGTGGCATCAGTGGAGTATCGACTTTGCGCTCAGGGGGGCAACATCACCGTGCGCGAATGTGTGACCGACGCGAAGGATGCGTTGCGGTTTTTGGCGAAGCATGCGGCGAGATTCTCGATTGATGCCGAGCATGTTTTCACCTGGGGGGACTCGGCGGGTGGACACCTTGCGCAGATGCTGCTGCTGTCGCCGCCGGGTTCGTTTCCCGGCGATCCGGCGCTTGCGGATGCCAAGTATCGTCTGATTGCGGGCGTGTCGTGGTATGGACCTTGCGATTTTGAGAAGCTGGATCTGTTCACACCTCCGGGCGGCACCGGCGTGCGTGATCGCTTTGGCGCACGCATTCTCAAACCGGGTGCAGATGAAAAGGCGAGGCTCGCCGCGTATCGCGAGGTGAGTCCTGTGAATTATCTCCGTTCTGACAGTGCGCCGCTGCTGATGATGCAAGGCGACAATGACCCCACCATTCCCGTGCAACACGCGCATTACATGAAGGAGCGTGGTGATGCCGTCAAAGCACCTGTAGAGGTCTTCATCGTCAAAAACTCCGGGCACAACTGGCGCGAGGTCGGTGGCCCGCTGAGTCCGGCACTTGAGGAGATCATGGACAAGACGGCAGCCTTCATGAAACTGCATCTGGAGTGATGCATGAAAGCTGTCTCTCCGTGACCGGTCGCTTCAGGTGCGACCCAAAATCGGCCGGACCTATTGTTTAAGCTTTCTAGGCTCCGGTGCCGACGTACTCGGCTGAATAGGTATCAAATTTTGCCACGGTTCCTTTGGCTGGGGCGTCTTTCACGTCATAGACGTTGTTGCCGACGATCTCTTGGGACTTGGTGTCGAAAATCATCACGGATTTGGAGCCGGTGCTGTTGCTGTCCTTGACGGTGTCCACAGCGATGTAGCGGGCTTTGCTTTTCTTGGCGCGGTTGGCGGCGAGGTCACGCTGGCGCTTGGCTTCCAGTTGGGCGGCGGCGTTGCGGGCGCGAGCTTCAGCCACTTGACGCTGGCGTTCGGTCGCTTTGCGCTTGCTTACGATGTAAACGGTGGCGGCCACGACGGCGCCAGTCGCGAGGCCGATGACGGCTGATTCATGGCCACTGGCCCCGGCGGCACTGGCGATGGAGCCGGCTCCGATCCCGCTCAATCCGCCAAAGAGGGCGGCATTGGCCTCGGGTGACAAGCCTTCGCAACTGGAGAGGAAGATCCCTGCGGTGAGGACGCAGGCGGTGGTCTGAATGGTTTTGGTGTTCATGGGGAGATTACCGTTTCTGACTTACGAAGGTACCGAACCAGACCGAATTAGGCAAGCCAGAAATGATGGCCCCGTTACTTTGCGGCCTTTTGCAACTTGGCTGCGGCTCGCGGTTCCCCCTCGGCGGCGGCCTTCTCATACCACTCGCGAGCTGCCGTTGCATCCGCGGGTACGCCGAGACCTCCTTCGAGGCACTGGGCATAGAAGAACATGCTGGTCGGATCCCCCCGTTCGGCTCCCTGGCGGAAGAGCACTGCTGCCGTGGCCGGATTTTCGGGGACGCCCGCCCCATTCATGTGCAGCACACCGAGGTTGCCGTAGCTGGGGGCCCAATCCAGGGAGCGCGCGCGTTCGAAGTGAGACAGGGCCTTCGCATACTCTTTGGTTTCCTTGTAGTAGTAGTCGCCCAAGCGATCGATCGCGGCGGGATAATCTTTGGCGGCGGCTTGATTCAGATAGTCCAGACCCATGGTGGTGTCCTTGGCCACGCCTTTGCCGAGCAGGTAACTTTCACCCGCCAGGTAGGCGCAAGCGGCGTCTCCCTTGGCGGCACCGCGCACGAACCAGGCGATGGCGCGCGCCATGTCACCCGGGGCTTTGCGATTCGAATAGACGAGTCCGCCCTGGCGCATGGCGATGATGTTTTCTTCGGCAGCGGCTTCTTCATACAAGCCCACGGCACGAACAGGATCCGTGCTTCTGATGTTTTCGGCGAGCAGCACGATCGCACTGGTGACGTGCAGCGCGGCGGCCTCTTCGAGCGGAACCTGGATCAATTCAAAGGCCTCACGGTCGGCGGGTTTTTCATCGCGAATGAAACGGGCGCAGATGGCTTCCAACCGGCGTCTTGGTTCCTGCTCATCTGGAAAACGTTTGGCCAGGGTCACCAGAGCCACCATGGCTCCACGCCAGTCTTCCGCGGTGGCGAGCTTTTGCGCCTCCTCCAGACCTGTTGCCAGCGGATTGGGTTTGGGCACCGGAACGGGGAGAGGTTTTGGCGGCTCGGGTTTGGGTTCGGCGGGAGCAGGTGTCGTGACCATTGGCTCGGGCGCGGGAGGTGTGACGGTTGGCGTCTCGACTTTGGCGACCACGGGAGTGGCGGGGGCAGGTTTGGGCTCGGGTGTTGGCGTGGTGGAGAGCAGGGGCCTGGGTTCGGGTGTCACCGCTGCGGTGGTGCTGGGGCGGGTCGATTGATACCAAAGAGCCCCACCACCCGCCAACACGATCAAGGTTCCGAGAGTGAGGATGAGCGGCACCTTTGAGCGCGGTTTGGCAGGCTGAGGAGGGGCCGCAATCGGAGTCGGGGGAGGGATGGGAGGCGGCGCTGGAGATGGTACCGGAGGTGGTTGGGATGACGGCGCGGTTGGAAGCGAAACCGGACCGGCCATTGTGACGGGTTCGTCGAAGATGGTGGCCATGGGGTCCATTTCCTCCACTGCCGGGCTGGGCGTGGGTGGGGGGGGCGAGTCGTCGGCGGGCAGGCTTAACAAAACGGACTCGATTTCCCGGCGCAGTTCGCTCACTTGCGGGCGATTGTCCGGCTGTTTTTCGAGCATGTGTTTGAGCAGCTTGACCACGGAAGCGGGCATGCCTGCCAGTTGCTCAACCGGCACCTCCTTGTAGAGATGCTTGCTCATCACTTGAGCCATCGAGCCTGAGAATGGCGCTTTGCCGGTCAGCATGCTCCAGAGAGTCACCCCGAGGGAATAGATGTCTGACCGGATATCGACTTCTTTTTCCTCCAGTTGCTCCGGGCTGGCGAAATGGGGCGTGCCGAGGAAACCACCCTGAGTCAGGGTCATTTCACCCAATCCGTCACCATCCACGGCTTTGGCCAAGCCAAAGTCGATGACCTTCACGGCGATGCCGCCATCATCCTCTTCATGGAGCATGATGTTGGCGGGCTTGATGTCCCGATGGACCAACTTTTGTTTGTCTGCGGCAACGAGGGCGCGCGTCACTTGCAGCGCGATGTCGAGAGCCAGGCGGACGGGCAGGGGTCCGTCACGGCGGAGGCGGGCATCGACGGTTTCGCCATCGACGAATTCCATGGCGTAGAAATAGGTGTCGTCCTCGTTGCCGAGGTGGAACACGGAGGCGACGTTGGCGTGGCGCAGGCCGGCGGCGGCGCGGGCTTCCCGGAGAAATCGCTGCCGCACCACCTCGCTGTCGAGGAAAGCCGGGTTGATCACTTTCAGCACGACATGGAAGCGCAGGTTTGTGTCGAAGGCCTTGTAGGTGACCCCCATCGCCCCGCGGCCGAGTTCGTGAAGCGCGCCGTCAGGCTTGCGCAGAACTTCGTAATGTTGAAATTTTTCCGGCTCGGCCATTGCAGGGGCCAATGAAACTCGGATCAGCCTCATTGAAACTAGAAACTTTCCAACAGTGGGCTATCATTCGCGATTATGGCAGCCAAAGTTCGCATCCTATCCAACGACGGCACTCCTCCCCAGGAGATCGTGATCGGCAACACCGCCAGCATTGGTCGCACGCCGGAGAACACCATTTGCCTGTCCGGGAATGCCCGGATCTCAAGGCAGCACTCGCTCATCCGCTGCTTCAACGGTGTGCAATACCAGATCATGGACCTGGGCAGCCGCAATGGCACCTACGTGGGTGACCGGCGGGTGGTGACGCCGGTGACTTTAGAGAATGGGTCGGTCATTCATATCTCTGGCACGGAAATCCACTTTGAGATGATTGAAGAGGAGCACCATGAAGGCGGGGAGGGTTTGGATTTCACGGTCGCCAACACATCGGGCGGCTCGAATTCCAGTCTGCAGCATGTGGCAATTTTGGTTTGTGACATTCGGGGATTCAGCACGGTGTCAGAAGATCTGGAGCCGGATGCGCTGGCCCGCGTGCTGGGGAGCTGGTTTGCGGATGCTGGAAACGCTGTCAACCTGTCGGGCGGCACCGTCGACAAGTTTATTGGGGATGCGATCCTGTCCTATTGGATCGAGCCGCATGAGCCGGCGGCAACGGGGGGGGCGTGCAATACGGCGCTCGAGGTTGCTGAAAAACTGCTGACCACCGCAAAGAACCGGACTTGGCCTGGAATGACGCAACCTTTTCGGGTCGGGATTGCCCTGCATTTTGGTCCGGTGAATTGCGGTAACATTGGTCTCGTGGCGCAGCGTGATGCGACCATCATTGGGGATGCGGTCAACACGGCTTTCCGGTTGGAGTCCGTGATGAAACAGCTTGGGCAGGATTTGATCCTTTCCCAGGACTTCGCGGCCATGCTGAACCCGGCTCCCAAGCTCATTGACCTGGGCGAGCACCAGCTCAAGGGCAAGAATCAGCTGGTTCGGGTTCATGCGCTGGCTGATCCTTCTTCAACTGAGGTTTCAGGCTGATACCCGGAAGCGGAGGCGGTCTTTTCTTCCTCCTTTTCCATTTGTGATTTTGGTTTTATGAGTGGGGATGCCCAATCCTGAATTTCATCCGCGCGATCCTTTGCATGGGATCACTTTGGAGCATTTGTTGACGCAGTTGGTGGAGAAGCATGGGTGGGAGGAGATGGGGCGGCGGATTCGGATTCGGTGTTTTGAGTTTGATCCTTCGATCAAGTCGAGCCTGACGTTTCTGCGCAAGACGCCGTGGGCGCGTCAGAAAGTGGAGGCGTGGTACATTGCGGAGTTTGCGAAGCGGTGAGCGGGGAGCTGTTGGAGGAGAGGTTTTGACCAAGATTGGTGGTGTATTGAGGTGAAGGGCAGGCTAGCTTGGGGGCCTTATTGGCGGATATGAAAAAGGCCCAAGTTACCCAGGACAAAGTCGCGCGGGCGGAGCGGTCGCATGACATTTTGAATCAGATGCGGAGGAATCCGATGGAGGCGATTTTCCGGCCGCGGGTGGTGGCGTTGATCGGGGCGAGTGAGCGCGAGCACAGTGTGGGGGCGGCTTTGGCGCGGAATCTGGGGTCATTTGGAGGGAAGGTGCTTTGGGTGAATCCGTTCCAAAAGACGGTGATGGGACGGGAGGTTTTTTCGTCGATTCTGAAGGTGCCGGAGCGGGTGGATTTGGCGGTGATCGCGACGCCAGCGGGGTCGGTTTTGGGGGCGGTGAAAGAGTGTGTGGAGGCGGGGGTGACAGCGGCGATCATTGTTTCGGCAGGTTTCAAGGAGATCGGGGAAGCGGGAGTGGCGCTGGAGCGGGAGGTGATGCGGGAGGCGGCGCGGGGAGGGATGCGGATTGTGGGGCCGAATTGCCTGGGGGTGATGTCGCCGCATGTGAAGTTGAACGCGACTTTTGCGGCGCATGAGGCGGCGCCGGGGAGGGTGGCGTTCATCAGTCAGAGCGGGGCGTTGTGCAGTGCGATCTTGGACTGGAGCCGCCGGGATCAGGTGGGGTTCAGTGCGTTTGTATCGATCGGGTCGATGTCGGATGTGGGGTGGGGGGATTTGATTGACTGGCTGGGGGATGATCCGATGACGCAGAGCATTTTGATTTACATGGAGTCGATCGGGGATCCGAGGGCGTTTTTGTCGGCGGCACGGGAGGTGGCGCAGACGAAGCCGGTGATTGTGATCAAGGTGGGGCGAACGGAGGAGGCGGCGCGGGCGGCGGCGTCGCACACGGGGGCGTTGACGGGGAGTGACGCCGTGTTGGAGGCGGCGTTTCGGAGGGCGGGGGTGCTGCGGGTGGAGACGATTGGGGAGCTGTTTGACATGGCGGAGGTGCTGAGCAAGCAGCCGCGTCCGAGGGGGCCGAGGCTTTCGATTGTGACGAATGCGGGCGGGCCGGGGGCGCTGGCGACGGATTTGCTGGTGAGCAGTGGCGGGGTGTTGGCGGAGTTGTCTGAGGCGACGCGGGCGTTGCTGGATGGGGTGCTGCCGCCGTTGTGGAGTCATGGGAATCCGATCGATGTGCTGGGGGATGCGGGGGCGGATCGGTATGAGGTGGCGGTGCGCGCGGCGATCGAGGATGAGGGTTGCGATGGGGTGTTGGTGATTTTGACGCCGCAGGCGATGACGGATCCGACGGCGTGTGCTCGGGCGGTGGTGGCGGCGGCGAAGGGGACAGGGAAGCCGGTGCTGACGAGCTGGATGGGAGCGGATGATGTGGCGGCGGGGCGGGTGCTGCTGAATGAGGCGAAGATTCCGACGTTTGATTATCCGGACATGGCGGCGCGGGTGTTTGCGCTGATGTGGCAGCATGGGCAGAATTTGCGGGCGCTGTATGAGACGCCGACTTTGGCGGCGGGTGCGAAGGCGAGTCGGGATCGGCGTGCGGAGGCGGGTCGGAGGATTCGGGCGGCGTGTGACGATGGGGTGACTTTTTTGTCAAAGATGGCCTGCAATGCGGTGCTGGCGGCCTATGAGATTCCGAGTCTGCCAGTAGCCTTGGCGGTGACGGTGGAGGAGGCTGTGGAGCGGGCGGAGGGAATGGGTTGGCCGGTGGTGTTGAAGCTCCATTCGGCGACGGTGACGCATAAGACGGAGGTGGGAGGCGTGAAGTTGAACCTGGCGGATGAGGCGGCGGTGCGGCGGGCGTTTGAGGCGATTCGGGGTGGGGTGGCTGAGGGGGATTTTTTGGGAGTAACGGTGGAGCCGATGGTGACGGGTGGGAATGGGTATGAGTTGATTTTGGGGAGTAAAGACGATGTGTCATTTGGACCGGTGTTGTTGTTTGGGGCGGGCGGGCAGTTGGTGGAGGTTTTCAAGGACACGGTGCTGGGGTTGCCACCGTTGAATGCCACGCTGGCGCGGCGGATGATTGAGCGGACGAAGATTGCGACGGCGCTGCGTGGGGTGCGCGGGCGGGCACCGATGGACATGGAGGCGCTGGAACAGTTGCTGGTGAGGTTTAGCGAATTGGTTGTCGAGCAGCGGCGGATCAAGGAGATCGACATCAATCCGCTGTTGGCGACGCCGGAGGGGTTTGTGGCGTTGGATGTGCGGATGGTGTTGCACGGGGCGGAGGTGGCGGACGATTTTTTGCCGAAGTCGGTGATTCGATCGTATCCGGCGCAGTATGTGACGGACTGGAGTCTGCGGGATGGATCCCAGGCGGTGATTCGGCCGATTCGGCCTGAAGATGAGCCGATGATCCGGGCGTTTCACTACACGCTATCGGAGCGCAGTGTGTATTACCGTTACTTCAATGCGATGCAGTTGGACCAGCGCATCGCGCATGACCGGCTGGCGCGGATTTGTTTCATTGATTACGATCGTGAGATGGCGCTGGTGGTGGAGCGGATGGGTGTGGAGGGTGAGCCTGAGATCATTGCGGTGGGTCGCTTGAGTCAGTTGCCTGGAATGAAGGCGGCGGAGTTTTCGATGACGATCAGTGATGCGTGGCAGCGACATGGGCTGGGGACGGAGTTGCTGCGGCGGCTGGTGGAGATTGGGAGGGATGAGGGGTTGGAGCGGATCAGTGCGGACATTTTGGCTGACAATGCGGGGATGCGGGCGGTGGCGAAGAAGGTCGGGTTCAAGGTGAGGACGGATGGGGAGGGGGATTGCCGGGCCGAGATGTGGCTGAAGCCATGATCCTAAAAACGGAAATGGCTGAGGGCGAATCTGCCGCCGTCATTGGCCCCACAAGGCTCCCCGCTTCTCGGGTGGCATCACTTTATCGATGCAACCGCTGCGAACCGGGAAGCCTTGTGGAACCAAGCACGACGCCATCTTCATCCCTTTCCATTTCCGTTTCTAGGATGAGGTGTGTTGTTTGCTTGTTCTTGAGGCGTTTTGAATTGTAATGCGATTATGAATACGGGTCTTCTTTTGGATGATGTGTTTCGGGGTCACGACACGGGTGAGGGGCATCCGGAATCGGCGGCGCGATATCGGGCGGTGGTGGAGGCCTTGACGAAACAGGGGATCGCGGATGAGACGCTGCCTATCCAACAGCGTCTGGCTGAACCGGATGAGCTTTTATTGTGTCACACGAAGGCGTATCTGGAGACGGCGGAGCGTGATGTGAGATCCGGGGCGACGGAGCTGAGCACCGGGGACACGCAGGTGTGCGGGAAGTCGTTCGAGATCGCGTCGCGGGCGGTGGGCGGGGTATTGAATGCGGTGGACGGGGTGATGAGCGGGCGATTGAATCGGGCGTTCTGCGCGGTGCGGCCGCCCGGGCATCATGCGAGGCCGGCGCAGGGGATGGGCTTTTGTTTGTTCAACAATGTGGCGATCGGGGCGAGGCATGCGCAGCGGAAGCATGGGGCGGAGAAGGTCATGATTGTGGACTGGGATGTGCACCATGGGAACGGGACGCAGGACATTTTCAATGAGGATGGGAGTGTGCTTTTTTTCAGTGTGCACCAGAGTCCGTGGTATCCTTACACGGGGCATGCGGAGGAGGTGGGTGAGGGGAAGGGAAAGGGCTGCATCATGAACCGGCCACTGCCTGCGGGGTCGGGGATGAAGGAGATTGGCGCGGCGTTTTTGGATGGCTTGATTCCAGCGGCGCAAGCGTTCAAACCGGATTTGGTGATGATTTCGGCGGGGTTTGATTCGCGGGTGGGAGATCCTTTGGGGCAGTTTCAGCTGACGGATGCGGACTTTGCGGTGCTGACAAAGTGGCTGATGCAGTTTGCGGGTGAGACCTGCGGGGGGCGGGTGGTGTC
>JARXAL010000211.1 GCA_029865835.1 Verrucomicrobiaceae bacterium | reverse complement strand
GCGATGGGGTCGGGGCTGTTGGGGTCGGCCATGTCGTCGTGGAAGGCGAGCCAGAGGCTGGAGCAGGCGCCTGCGCTGCTGCCGCTGGCGCCGATGCGGGAGGGGTCGATGTTCCACTCAGTGGCCTTGCTGCGGACGAATTGGAGGGCGCGAGCGGCGTCTTCGAGTGGCCATTTGACGGGGGGCTTGATTCCGGCGGCGTGTGCCTTGGGAACGAAACGGTATTCGACGGACACGACGGCGAGTCCGGCGTCGAGGCACTCTTTGAGGCCGATCACACGATCCTTGGAGCCGCCATTCCAACCGCCGCCGTGGATGAAGAGCATGAGTGGGGCGGGTGTTTCGGAGGAGGACTTGTAGAAGTCCACGACTTGGCTGGGATCGCTGCCGTAGGGGACGTTGGCGAGCGTGGGCTTGATGGCGGGTGCGGCGGGTTTGGCCGTGGCTTTCGGTTTTGCCGTCGACTTGGGCTTGGGGGTGACAGGGGTCTTGGGGGCGGCGGTTTGGGCTTGGCTGAAGCCTAGGATGAGGGCAAGCGCGAGCAGGGTGGTGGTCAGGTGTTTCATGGGCTGGCCGAGAGAACCTGAGTTGGGGGTGACTTCTTTCCGGGAACGGAGGGGAAAGGGTTGGGGTGGAGAGCAGGGGTGGGAGTTCGATTTGGTCTTCTAGAAAGACTCCTTCTTTGAGAAGCGGCCAAGAGCGGTCACAAGCGGTCGATAGTCCGTGTGCTACCGCTTTCTCACGTAAAATACCCCGCGGCCCTTCCCATGGGCTTCGGCGAGTCCGGCGGCGATGAGTTCGGCGAACTTGGCTTTGAGGGTGGAGCGGTTGGCGCTGGTGAGGGTAACGGCTTGGGCGTTGGTGAGGGTTTCGTGAGTCTCGAAGAGGCTGGCGAGTTGGCGGGCGAGCGGGGAAAGTTGCGGGCGGTTGGCGTCGAGGCGTTGCTGGAGGCGGGTGATTTGCTGGCGGATGCTGCGGAGGAAGAATATGAGCCATGCTGGCCAGTCGGCGGTGAATTCGCGCCAGGTTGTTTGCGTGCGGCGGAGGGCTAGGTAGTAGTCATCGTTGCCAGACGCCCCCGCGTCTGCCCTACGGGCTGCTCGCAGCAGGCTGTCTCGCTCCGCTCGGCTGTTTTGCTCGATGATGCTTTCCAGCGAGCTGTAAGGCACATGGCCGTAGCCAGCTCGGAGCAGCAGCAGCGTGGTGAGGATGAGGGAGAGGCGGCCATTGCCATCATGGAAGGGATGGCAAGTCCAATTCAGTCCATTTGGGTCCAATTACATCCAATTTGGGCCGTTTACGGCTGATTGGGGGGATCAGGCGAAGAGATCTGTTACGGGTTGGCCTTTGCCGTCTTCGGTGACGTAGAAGGGGCGGCCTTCGATGGTGTATTCGGTTTTGGGGCTGATGCCCATGGCGGTCATGATGGTGGCGTGGAGGTCCATGATGGTGACCGGATCTTTGATGGCGATGAGGGGGCGTTCGTCGGCGGTTTGGCCGTGGACGTGGCCTTTTTTGGTGCCTCCACCAAACATGACGACGCTGGTGCCGCCTGTGAAGTGGCGGTGTAGGCCGTAGTGGGCCGTTTCCTGGAGTTTGTCGACTTTGAAGGTGGCCTGGTCGTTGGCGGTTGAGCCGGGTTTGCCTTCCATGATGGCGTCGCGGCTGAACTCGCTGGCGACGATGATGAGGGTGCGCTCGAGGAGGCCGCGTTCTTCGAGGTCGCGAACGAGGGTGGCGATGGGGAGGTCGATTTCTTTGTGCAGGCCGGCGACGGTTTGATGACCGTCTTTGTGGGTGTCCCACTGGAAGAAGGGGACGTATTCGGTGGTGACTTCGACGAAGCGGGCGCCGGCTTCGACGAGGCGGCGGGCGAGGAGGCAGCCGCGACCGAAGCGTCCGGTATCGTATTTGGCGAGGGTTTCTTTGGGCTCGCGGGTGATGTCGAAGGCTTCGCGTTCTTCGGAGCTGAGCAGGCGGTAGGCGTTGTCCATACTGCGGATGAGGGACTGCTGCTGGTAGTCGCTCATGAGGTCGCGGTTCGCATTTTGATCGACGAGTTTGCGGAAGAGTTTGTCGCGGTTGGCGAAGCGGTTGGCGTCCATGCCTTTGGGGGGGCGGACGGACTGGGCGGCCTCCTCGGGGTAGGGGAGGTTCATGGGGCCGAACTCGCTGCCGAAGAAGCCGGCGGTGGTGAAGGCTTTCAATTCTTCGCTTTCGCCGACGCCTTCGAGTCGCTGGCCGATGTTGATGAAGGCGGGCATGACTTTGTTTCGAGGACCGAGGACTTTGGCCATCCAGGCGCCGAGGTGGGGGGCGGCGACGGTTTGGGGGGGGACGTAGCCGGTGTGCCAGTGGTATTGGTGGCGGGAGTGCAAAATACTGCCGAGGTCGGGCTGGACGGCACTGCGGATGAGGGTGGCGCGGTCCATGACCTGGGCGATATTTTCGAGGCCCTGGCAGATTTTGAGGCCGTCGACGGCGGTGTCGATGGCGGGGAAGGTGCTGAGCATCTTCGAGATTTCGAGGCCCTTTTCGAAGGGGTGATAGCGTTTGGGGTCGAAGGTGTCGGGAGCGGCCATGCCGCCGGCCATCCAGAGGAGGATGCAGGCGTCGGCCTTGGCGGGAGGGTGGGTGACTTTGGTGCCGTTGGCCCAGAGGGTTTGGGGTTCGCCAGTGGTCCAGGCGGCGGCGCTGGCGGCGGCGAGTTTTTTGAGGAAGTCGCGGCGGACGATGGTTTCGGGGGCGGAGGGGTCGAGGTTCATGGCGGGGGGATTACTGGCAGAAAAAAGGGGGGCAGAAAAAAGATTACCTTCGACTTCTTTCATGTTTTGGAAGGGATTACTGGCAGAAAAAAGGGTTTGGTGGCTATTGCTGGTGGTGGATGAGTTGGATGGTGACTTGTCGTCTTGCGATGTTGGTCCAAAGCAGTGCTTCGATGTCGAGGTGGTTGACGAGTTTTTGGGCGTGCTTGGCGAAGGATGCTTGCTGAGTTGCTGTTTCTAGTGAGGTCAACTTGAACGCGGTTTCCGGATTGATGAATCTTAGTGTCTGAGTTCCGATTTCTCCGGATGCCGTTCGCACGATGGTGGGCCTAACTACCTCTTCGGTTCCGCCGAGGAAACAAGTGAGAGCTTCCTCGTAAGCAGATAGTTCCAAGCCTGTGCCCCAGTCTTGGAGCAACTCATTTAGAGCCTGAACAAAGGGCTCCACACCTGGTGTCGAGTTTTGTGGAAGGCGGCGGATTTGGAATACACGCCGCTCGGAACCTGTCATCGCGTTGTTAACGTATTCTCGGGTCACTCTTTCTGGGCGCACATTGATCAGGAGTCCGTGGTGCAGTTCAGTTAGAATGAGATAATGAAGAAGCTGCGCCCGGTGTTGCGGAACTGTTCTTTCGGCTGCTTTGAATTCGAGGATGCCGCCCCCCGCCAAAAGAGCGTCAAGATAGTAAGTTTTGCTGAACTCCTTGTGCGTCAGTTGAAGGGGCACCTCAACGAGTACATCGGAGCGTTTCATCGCCAGTGCACGTTTGTAGTGTTTTTCGTCGAAGAACCGGCCAAGTTCTTCACGAATCGAGAGCACATCAGCATAAGCTTCATACGATAGACGGCCGAACGACTCGCGGTCTAAGGGATGAAGTTTGTGCTGGCACTGGATAGGCATGAAACAGGTAAAGGGGGCTAGTTCATCGTTTAAAGAGTTGGCGTGATTCTGGGTGGGGTTAGAGATTCAAGTTTGAATAAATATGTTTCTGCTCCCTTTTTTGCTGCCAGTAATGAAGGGTTAGCGGACGAACTGGAATTCGGGTTGCATGAGGAGGGCCCAGAGGAGGTCGGCGGTGGGGGGGGCGGAGGGTTTGTCGGTGAGGAGTTCGAGGGCGGCGTTGAGTTCGGTGGTGTTGGGGGGGCGGGAGAGGGTGGCGAGGTAGAGGGTGTGGATGAGGTCGGTGGAGGAGGACCAGGGGCGTTTGAGGAGGTTTGTGGCGCCTTGATCGAGGGCGGAGGTGAGGGTTTGGCCGTTGGAGAGGTCGAGGGCTTCGAGGGTGGTGACTTCGTTGGGGCGCATGGAGACGATTTGGTCGCGGTTGGGACGGCCGAGGGAGCGCATGAGGAAGTCGCTCTTGATCAGAGCGGCGCGGACGATGCGGGAGCCGGAGGCGGCGCCCTGGGAGAGGAGGGAGGGGCCCTGCTGTTGGAGGGCCTTGTTCCAGGCGGCGAGGACTTTGACGGGGGTGACGGGGGCGAAGTTTTTGGGGAGGGCACCAAGGCGGCCTTCTTTGCCGGCGGGCGGGCTGGGGCTGAACTGCCAGGTGGTGTCGCTGTTGAGAGTGGCGACGGTGTTGTTGGCGAGTTTGGCGTGGGCTTGGAAGTAGAGGCCGGCGGGGTTCGGGCCTTTGCCGGCGTTCTTGGCGAGGACGACGATTTGGTTGGCGCCTTTTTGGAGTTTGTCGTGGAGGGGGACGGCGAGGAGTTGGGTCCAGTCGGAGCTTTCGATGATTTTGCGGCCGTTGATGTAGAGGGTGCATTCGTTGTCACAGGTGAGGATGGCGGCACCGGAGGCAGGGGAGTCATCGAGGGTCCAGGTGGTGCGAAAGAGGAGGGTTTCGTCGGAGGGAGGGGCTTTGCCATCGGCGGCGGAGGCGCCCCATATCCACTGGCCGGTGAGGGGGATGTCGGAGGCTTTGGGGTCGAGTTTGCCACGGAAGACGGGGGCGTCCATTTTGGTGGGGGCGGTGCTGGTGAGCTGCCAGACGGCGTCGATGAATTGTTCGGCGGTGAGGCGGCGGGCGCGGGGGCCTTTGAAGAGGTAGTCGCCTGTGTTTTCGGCGACGACTTCGGCGCGGGTTTGGTAGAGGTCGGAGGTGGCGATGCGTTCGAGTGTGTGTTTGAGGTTGTAGCCGTTTTTCTGGAGGTCGCTGGCGAGGAAGTCGAGGAGGTCGCTGTTCCAGGGTTCACTCTGCATGGAGTCGAGGGGATGGACGATGCCGTGGCCCATGAGGCGGTGCCAGAGGCGGTTGGCGATGGTGCGGGTGACGCGGCCATTTTCGGGATGGGTCATGAGGGCGGCGAGCTGGGTCAAGCGCTCGGGGCGTGGGGCTTTGGGGTCGACCTGGCCGAGTTCGGGGAAGAGCCAAGAGGCGGTGGCGGTGCGGCCGACAGGTTTGTCGCAGCGATGGATTTCGAGGGGGGATTCGGCGTAGATGGCGGCGAGGCCGTAGGCTTCATCGAGCTTCCAGCGGTCGATGAAGCTGTCGTGGCAGGAGGCGCACTTCAAATTGATGCCGAGGAAGGACTGGCCGAGGCTTTGGGCGAACTGGATTTCGACGGTTTGTCCGGCGCTGACGGTGCCGCGCCATTTGATGCCGTCGATGAAGCCGCGGCTGTCGTCGGTGGGTGGGGCGATGAGTTCGCGGGTGAACTGGTCAAAAGGCTTGTTGTTGACGAGGGATTCGTAGAGCCATTTGCTGATTTGTTTGCGACCGCCGGTGATGAAGCCGGTGCCGCCGTAGTCGTTGCGGAGGAGGTCGTTCCAGAAGGTGAGCCAGTGTTCGGCGTAGTCGACGTCGCGGGCGAGGAGGTTGCGGACGAGGCGCTGGCGTTTGTCTGGGGTGATGTCGGCGGTGAAGGCGGCGACTTCTTCGGGGGTGGGGAGGAGGCCGATGAGATCGAGGTGAGCGCGACGGAGGAAGGTGCTGTCGTCGATGCGCGGCGGGCGGTGGAGTTTGTGCTGGGTGAAGTAGGCGTCGATGAGGCGGTCGACGGGGTTTTCACGGCCTTCGACGGCGGGAGGGAGGGTGACGGAGCGGGGTTTGAGAGGGGGTTCGTAGGCGGGGGCTTTGAAGGCGAAGCCGGACTCCCAGGGGAGGCCTTCGGCGATCCACTGTTTGAGGAGGTCGGCTTCGGCGGGGGAGAGGCCGGCGCCTTTGGGGGGCATGCGGAGGTCTTCGTCGGAGGTGGTGACGACATCGAGCAGGAGGCTTTTTTCGGTTTTGCCGGGTTCGACGACGGGGCCGTTTTCGCTGCCGTGGAGGAGAGCGGCGCGGTCGTTCATGGAGAAGCCGCCTTTGAGTTTGTCGCCGGTGTGGCATTCGGCGCAGTGTTTGCGGAGGAGGGGGACGATTTGGTGGTTGAAGTCGACGCCTGCGTGGAGAGCGGAGGTGGAGGCGGTGAGGAGGAAGAGGCTGGTGGAGAACTTCACCGTGAGTAAACGTTGGATGGCGTTGGCATCCATCGGCAAAAGGTTGTGTCGGATTTGGCTGTTCGAGCCGATGGCGCGTTTCAGGGAGTTCCTACGAACTCGGAAGGAGACAACTTGCCGTCGCTGTTTTGATCGAAGTTTTTGAAGCGCTTGGGGGCATCCTCTTTTTTGGCGAGGCCGTTGGTGTATTCTTCGAGGGTGAGGAGGCGGTCGTTGTTTTTGTCCCAGCGTTTGAAGGCGGTGGAGCGGTCCGGGGCGGGCTTGGGGTTTGTTTTGGCGGGAGGGGGTTGATTGGCGTCCTTGCGGCTGCCGGAGGGGGATTGCTGGAAGGGAGTGGGGAGGGTGGCACGCCAGGTGTCGAGTTTGGCTTTCATGGCGGCGACGCGATCGGGCTCGGTGGCGGCGAGGTTCTGCTGCTGGGGGCGGTCGTTGAGGACGTGGTAGAGTTCGACACGGGCGAAGGTTTCGTCGTGGAGGAGGATATGGTCGCCTTCGCGGATGGCGTGGGTGGGCCAGTCGGCTTCTTGACTGTGCGGACCGCGCCATTCCCAGAAAATGGGTTGGGGGCGGGTGAAGGGTTTGCCTTTGAAGGCGGGGAGAACGTTTAGGCCGTCGCTGGTGTAGCCTTCAGGGGCCGGGATGCCGGTGGCGGCGAGGAGGGTGGGGAAGACGTCGACACCTGAGAGGATGCTGGTTTTGTCGATGCGACCGGCGGGGACATGGCCGGGCCAGCGGACGATGAAGGGGACGTTGACACCGCCGAGGTAGAGGCTGCGTTTGCGGCCGCGAAGGCCGCCGGTGGTGCCGACGCTGTGGTAGAATTTTTCGCTGGGCTTGGCGTGCGAGTTTTCGGGGCCGTTGTCACTGGAGAAGATGACGAGGGTATTGTCGGTGATTTTGAGTTCGTCCAGGAGCTCAAGGACACGGCCGATTTGTTTGTCGGCGCGGGTGATGGCGGAGTAGTAGGTGCGCTGGGGTTCGGCGGTGTCGGGGTAGGCCTTTTTGTCTTCGTCGGTGGCGGAGACGAGGTGATGGGTTTCGTGGATCCAGAGATTGAGGTAGAAGGGTTTTTCGTTGGCGGCGCGGATGAAGCGGAGAGCGTGCTCGGTGGCTGCGGTGGTGAGGAAGGAGGCGGCGTGCTGGTCATGAGCATCGCCGGTCATGGCTTGGATCGGCGTGTCTTCAAAGACGCTGCGGCCGGGGCCGGTCCAGACGGCGGCGTCATCGTATCCGTATTCGGTGGGCAGCGGGGCGTCGAGGCCGCCGCCGGAGAGGTGCCATTTGCCGAAGTGCGCGGTGGTGTAGCCGGCCTGCTTCATGAGGCGGGGTAGGAGGGGAGCCTTGGGGTCGAGCCAGTCAGGCATGCCGCGCGCGACGTTTTCGGCATGGCCGGCGAAATGCTGGTGGACGCCATGGCGGGCGGGGTAGTGTCCGGTGACAATGGCAGTGCGGCTGGGGGAGCAGACGGGGTTGCCTACAGTGAACTGGTGGAAGTCGGTGCCTTCTTTGATGAGGCGATCGAGGTTGGGGGTTTTGAGGTGGGGATGGTCGTGGGAGGCGAGGTCGCCCCAGCCCCAGTCGTCGGCGTAAATGAAGAGGATGTTGGGGCGGGTGTCGGCGGCATGGGTGAGGCTGCCGAGGACACAGAGAAGAATAACGAAGGGTTTCATGGTGGGTTGGGGTAGGGGATGAAACAGTGGAACTGTGGCGGTCTATCGGATGAAATGAGCCGGCAGCATACCTGCAGCAGGGGCTATGGACAGACTCATGATTTCACTGCATCTTCGTGGCATGCGTCTGCGAGATTTGTTTCGTTGGAAGAATTTGGTTTTGGGGTTTGGGGTCGGCGGCGCGCTTGTTGTGGGTTGTCATTATTGGGTCGAGGCGGTGGCGGGGCCGTTTTGTCATGGGGATTTGGCCAAAGTGCCGAAGATGAAGGCGGCGGTGGTGCTGGGATGTGCGCCGACGATTCAGGGGAGGCCGAACTTGTTCTTCACGAAGCGGATGGAGGCGGCGGTGAGGTTGCATCAAAAGGGGAAAGTCGATGCGCTCATTGTGAGCGGAGACAATGGGTCGAAGGAGTATGATGAGGCCACGGCGATGAAAGAGGCGCTGGTGAAAGCGGGGGTTCCTGCGGCTTCTGTTTACCTGGATTATGCTGGGTTTCGAACGCTGGATTCGGTGGTGCGGGCGAAGGAGATCTTTGGGCAGGAGGCGTTTGTGGTGGTGTCGCAGCGGTTTCACAACGAGCGGGCGGTGTTTTTGGCGCGCCAGCGCGGGCTCAAGGCGGTGGGGTATGATGCGGGAGACCTGCGGGGACGCGGCGGGCTGATGACTCATCTACGTGAGTATCTGGCGCGGGTGCAGGCGGTGCTGGATGTGACTTTGCTGGGAACGCAGCCGAGGTTTTTGGGTGAGCCTGTGGTGATTCCGTGAAGGGGGCGTCGATCTTTGGAGCTCAGGGCTGCTGGGAAGCGGGGACGAGTTTTTCGCCGGATGGGGGTGGGGTTTTGGTGGGTTCGCCGGAGAGGAGGCCTTGTTTCACGAGGAAGTGGTCGGCGGCGAGGAGGGTGACGGTTTGCCAGGGGTCTTTGTTGAAGAAGCTGTGGGCTTGACCGGGGGCGATTTGGAGGTCGATTGTGGTGTTGCCGAGGGTTTTCCATTTGGCGTAGGCGATGTCCCAGCCTTTTTTCCAGGTGTCTTGGTCGCCGAAGAAGGCGATGGCGGGTGGGGTGTCTTTTTTGAGGTGGCGGAGGATGTCGATTTCGGGGTCCTGGTCGTCGTCGGTGGCGAAGGCGGGGTTGAACCAGAGGTAGGCGACGACGGAGGTGTCGATGTCTTTGGGGTCGGCGGGGTCGTTGAGGCCGGGGTTGAGGGTGGCGAGGGCGCTGACGTGACCGCCGGCGGAGCCGCCGCCGGTGATGATGCGTTGGGGGTCGATGCCGAGTTCGGGGGCGTGCTGTTTGAACCAGCGGATGGCGCTTTTGGCGTCGGTGACGCAGACGCGTTTGCGGGTTTCACCGGGGGGGAGTTTGGCGCCGTCGGCTTTGCTGAGCATTTGGTATTCGGAGGTGGCGCAGACGAGGCCGCGTGAGGCGAAGTAGGCGCAGGCGGTGCGGAACTGGCTGAGGGAGCCGCCGGTCCAGCTGCCGCCGTGGAAGAGGATCATGCCGGGGACTTTGGTTTGGGCGGGGTCGTGATTGGGGGGGAAGTAGATCTCCATCTGGCGGTGTTTGCCGGCGGAGGTTTTGTAGATGTAGGGTTTGCCTGCGGGGGCATTGGCGCCGATGCCTTGGGCGGCTTTGGCTTTGGCCTTGGGTTTGGATTTGGCTTTAGCGGGGGCGTCGGCGGCTTGGGAAAAAACGCAGAGGAGGCAGAGGAGCAGGGAGAGACACTTCATGGTGGATGGGTGAACGTGAGAGTTTGCGTTCACTTGCCGCCACTGAACGTTTTTTTGGGAGTTGGCTGACTTCAGAGGGGTAGAGGCTATTTGGCGATTTTTTCGCCGTGGCTTTCTTCGTCGTCGCCTTTTTTCATGGTGGCGGAGGTGCGGGTGGCGAGGTAGGCGATGAGGTCGCGCAGGTCTTTGGGGGGCAGGGAGAGGCCGAGGGGGGGCATGGCTGAGACGGGCGGGGCGACGGTGGCGACGTTGGAGGTGGGGATTTGGGTGGCTTTGCCGTCGGGGGCGATGACGGTGATTTGCTTTTTGGTTTGCTTGGCGATGCGGCCCATGACGAGGGTGCCATCAGCGAGCGTGACGGCGGCGAGGCCGTAGCCTTCGGCGATGGCGGCGTTGGGATTGACGAGGGATTCGATGAGTTTGTCGGGTTTGAGGCGCTCGCCGACTTTGGTGAGCGAGGGGCCCTGGATGCCGCCGTCGCTGCCGATTTTGTGGCACTGGAGGCAGGCGCCTTGGTTGCGGAAGACTTTTTCACCGCGCTGGACGTCGCCGCCGGTTTCGCTGAGGCGATGGACGGCGTTGGGGTCGCTGGTGGCGTAGGCGGTGGCGAGCTGCTGGACGTCGGGGTCGGTGGCGGTTTGGAGGGCGAGGAAGAGGTCGAGCGCGAGTTCAGAGCGGATTTTTTGGGTGTCGCGCTCCTGCCAGAGGGTGGCGATGACGCTGGGTTCGGTGGCGGCAAGACCGGAGATGCCGGCGCGGGCTTTTTCGACGGGACCGGAGGTGATGGCGGCGCGTGCGAGATCGGCGATGCCGTCGAGTTTCAAGGTGTAGGCGTGGGTGACGGCGGCGGCGGACACGGTGGGTGCGGCGTCGGTGAGGAGGGTGCGGACGATTTCCGGGGCTTGGGTGGCGTTGGAGCTGACGAGGCTGTTGAGGGAGGCGACGCGGACTTCCGGGGCGAGGGTTTTGTTGGTGGCGAAGTTTTGGAGGGTGGCGGCTTCGAGGCGGATGCCGGTTTCGTCGGCGAGGGTGAGGGCGAGGGATGCGAGTTCGGCGGGGAGTGGGCCGGCGAGGAGGGCGCGGAGGTCGGCGTCGATGGCTTGGCCGAGGGAGGCGATGGTGCGGGGTGGTTTGGGGAGAGGGCGATAGGCGCCGAGGACAGGGTCGGTGACGATTTGTTTTTCCCAGAGGCGGAGGGCGTGGAGGGCGGCGGTGCGCGTTTCGGGGGCGAGGGCTTGATCGGCGACCATGGCGATGAGGTATCGGGCGTGGTCGGGTCCGCCGCGGCGGTAGTTGGCGGCGACGATGCGGAGTTGGAGGGTGGGTGGGAGGGTGGAGGCGGTTTTGGCGAGGGCAGCGATGGTATCGCCTGCGGGGCTGTCGATGGCGGGGGTGTCGTAGATGGCGCGGATGGCTTCGATGCGGAGTTGGGGGTCGGGATCGGAGAGAAAGGCGGAGAGGTCGGGGCTGGCGTGGCGGCGGAGGTAGAGGAGGGCGAGGAGGCGGACTTCGCGGTCGGGAGATTGGGCTTGGGCGATGGCGGTTTCGGGGGTACCGATGAGATCGAGGGCGGAGAGGGTGGCGTGGCGGAGGACGGGGTCGATCTGCGATTTGCCGGATTCGGAGGCGAGGGTGTAGAGGGATTGGATGACGGCAGCGTCGCCTTTTTGAGTGATGCGGCTGAGGGCGATGGCGGCGAGGGAGCGCACGCGAGGTGAGGGGTCGCTGAGGAGGGAGAGGAGCGGGTCGCGGGCGTCTTTGGCGCGGATGCTGCCGAGGGAGCGGGCGGTGTTGGCGCGGATTTCGGGGTCTTTGTCCTGGGTGAGGGGGAGGAGGGCGGGGGTGACCTTGGCGGTGGCTTTGCGACCGAGTTGGTCGAGGCCCCAGATGCCGTGGAGGCGGGTGGTGAGGGGTTTGGAGGCGTCAGCGGCGATGGCGGTGAGGGTGGGGATGTCGTTGCGATTGACCAACTCGAACTGGGCCAACTGGCGGACGCGTTTGTCGGGGGATTCGAGGAGGGCGGTGAGTTTTTCCAGGGGGGTGTCTTTGACTCCGTTGGCGAAGAGGGCTTTTACTTCTGAGCCGGCGGTTTTGAGGGCTTCGTTTTTTGGGGTGAGGACTTCGATGGCGCCGTTGGTGTTGATGCTCCAGCCGCCGCCGAAGTCGCAGAGGTAGATGTTGCCGTCGTAACCGAGATCGACATCGGTGACGCCGACGCCTTCGACGATGATGTCCTCGGAGGTGGCGACGAAGCCTGCGCCCTGGGGTTTGATGCCGACGGAGAGGACTTCGCAGCCTTGGGCGGCGCCGCGGTAGTTGCAGAGCATGAATTTGCCGCGCAGGTCTTCGGGGATGGATGTGCCGGTGAGCCAGGTGACGCCGGAGGGGCCGCGGGCG
>JARXAL010000184.1 GCA_029865835.1 Verrucomicrobiaceae bacterium | reverse complement strand
CTCTAACATCGAATCAGAAGCCGAATTCTTCAAAGTCTTGTCCGATCACGAGGAACGTTGGAGATATCGCGAATCCCCCCAGGAACTTGCCGTCGCCTCTTAGCCGACCTTATTCAAAACAGTCAAATCGACCCACCAAATCTGACATGGGCTCAAGTCCTGCGGACACCCGAATCAGAAATCGACTCACCCCACAAGACTCTGCCCACTCCAACTCATCATAGTGAGCGAGTAAAGTATAGGGACACGCCAGAGTACAATTGGTTCCCAAACTTGGCCCCTTCGAAACTTTCAGACGATCGAAGTATCCCGGACTGACCTTTTCCGCATCCTTTAGGACAAAAGAAAACAAGCCTCCATAGCCCCCCCCATCACGGCGGATCGATTCGTATCCAACACCTCCATCGCGCTCTGCATAACACACCTGTTGCACCAGTGGATGCGACCCCAAAAACTCCACTAAAGCCGAAGCATTGCCACTCATCACCCGAACCCGTTGCTCAAAATCTCTTGAATTTGCCTCCAAAGCAACCGCATCCCCACTCCACAATTCATGGTCCGCCTCACTTGCTAAGAAAGCCGAAAACGCCGCATGAAATCGTGATGTCCGATTGAGAATCACGCATCCAGCCAGCACATCACCCACCCCCGAAAAAGCCTTGGTCAAACTCGTCGTCACCACATCGGCGAAACGAAACGCATTCACATTTACCACGGACGCAATCGTATCATCCACTACCAGCGGCACCTCTGATTGTTCTGCATCCATCATCGCTCGAACCACAGGAAGGTCCACACACCGCAGCAGTGGATTGCTCGGTGCCTCAGCAAAAACACCCGCCAACGCTTCAGTCTTCAACAAAGGCCGAAACACACCTTCATATTCATCTTGGGATCGCAACGGCAGAAAATGAACTCCACTCCCAAACACCTCCTGCAACTTCAAGACATCCACATATGGAAAGTCGAGTTGCACCGTCCGACATCCAGGACGTAACGCCGTGATCATTCGATGTACCGCAAAATTCGCCGCCATCCCAGAAGGAAACAAAAACACGTCCTCCGGCTCCTGCCCACTTAACCCCGCCAACCTCTCGCAAATCACCCGGCTCGCCACTCGCCCCTTCGCCTGATCCTCGGTCGCAGAACTTCCATTCAAAGCCGAAACCGCCTGTCGCGTACTCACGACCTCCCCGCAAAAGCGCCAAAACTTCCGTGCCGTGTCGTACACCCGCCCAGGAAACACCGCCACCCCAAACCCTTCCTCTCGCCAAACCACCACTCGCCCTACAATCTCACCCAATTGCCTCGCAAGGAACTCCAAACACCGGCGCGCATGGCTCTCACGGGGAAAAACCAAACAACGTTCCCCAGCCTCCGCCAATTCCTTCTCGGCCGCCTCAAACAAAGCCCCAATCGCTGGAGGACAACAGAACCTGGGATACCCGGACCTAAAATGCCTCACCACCTCCGGATCCTTCTCCTCATATCCGATCACATGCCTCCATTTCGGCAGGCATACCGAAACCCCAAAGTCCGTGTCCGGAATCGGACTCCCCAAGTCCTCCTCCCGACACAAGGGATCTGTCAGCAAATCACGCATCACACAGCCTCCTATTGCGACAAATGCAACGCCCTCTCCAGATCCTCCCAAAGATCTTCCACATGCTCAATTCCCACCGAGAATCGAATCAACCCATCCGTCACTCCCGCCGCTTCCCTCTCGGCCTTCGGTATCGACGCATGTGTCATCGACGCCGGGTGTGCCACCAAGCTCTCCACCCCGCCAAGACTTTCCGCCTGCGTGAACAGCCGCAACTTCTTCATAAACTGCAACGCCTCATCCCAGCTCAAGCCAAAGTCTGCCAGCAGCATTCCTGATCCCCCTTTCATCTGTCGGGTCGCCAGCTCATACGCAGGATTGGACGGCAAAAACGGATAACTCACCAGACTCACTCTCGGATGTTTCTCCAACCTCTTCGCCAACTCCAAAGCATTCGCACAATGCCGCTCCATCCTCACACTCTCCGTCTTCAGCCCTCGCGAGACCAGCCAGGCATCAAATGGTGACGGCTGCAATCCCAGCGCCTTCTGCGCAAAAATCATCTTCTCCTGCCATACCTCCGAATTGGAGCAAACCACTCCCCCCAAACAATCCGAATGCCCATTGCTGTACTTCGTTGTGCTCAACAAAGACAAATCAGCACCTAACGCCAGCGGTTGCTGCAACAGACTCGATGCAAAAGTATTGTCCACCAGCACCGTCGCATCCACCTCATGCGCCACCGCCGAAATCGCTCCAATATCCAAGATCTTCAGCAAAGGATTCGTAGGCGACTCCAACCAAACCAACTGTGGCTTCAACTCACGGATCACCGAATAGTTCTCCACCTTCGTCAGATCCACATACCGAATCGTCACTCCAAAATTTCTCAATACCCGCTCAAACAAACGATACGTGCAGCCATAGATATTCTGTTCAGACACAATCGTGTCCCCGGCCTTCAAAGAAAACGCCACGGCAGTAATCGCCGATACCCCACTCGCAAAAACGGTCGCATACTCCCCTCCCTCCAGACTCGCCAGCGTCTTCTGCAAATTCCTAAAATTCGGGCTCCCAGAGCGGGTGTAGTCAAAGCCCCCGGGGTTCCCATACTCAAACGTGGACGTCATGTAGATCGGCGGCGTCACCGCGCCCGTCTCAGATCGGTAATCCTGTCCAACATGAATCGCCCGCGTCTCAAACCGCGCATTCTCTGGCAAACTGGCATCTTCCTTCATCAGCTCACCCTAGACAGTCTTCGCCTCAAGGCAAGTTCCCCAACAACTCTTCCCACTGACCCACATGCCGATCCCAAGTCAAACCCTCCACCGCCGTCCGGGCCGCCTCACCCATCCGACGCCTCTCACTTTCATCGCAACTCAATGCGACTTTCAATTCTTTCACCAGCACGCCGGCATCTTCGGGCTGCTTGAGCAGAAACCCCGTCCCACCATCATGCACATGATCCACCGCCCCATCATGAACCGAAATCAATCCCGGCAATCCACATGCCATCGACTGCAATACCGTATTCGCACAAGCGTCATACCGCGTCGGATGCACAAACCAGTCCGCCGCTTGATACAGCCTCACCAACCCTTTCGTCACCGCCACCAACCGAATCCGCCCTCCTATCCCCAACTCCTCCACACGCTTCAAATACGCCCGATTCAACCCCTTCCCCACCACCCATAACACCGCCTCGGGAAGCTCCACCATCGCTTCCAAGATCCCATCCAATCCCTTCCTCCAGTGACTCAGCGATACAAACAACAACACCTTGGCACCCAGATCCGTCTTCATCTCCCGACGCACCTCCTCCCTCACAGCACCCTGATCCTCAGCTGGCCTAAAGACAGCCCCCTCCACAGCCGTGTGAATCGTCGTAAACTGACCCGCATCAACGCCATACCGTCCCGCAAGATCCGCCGTCACCTCATTCGAATTCGTCACAAAATGCGCCGTCTTGCCTCCCGTGTAGAGCTGCCGCTCCAAATGCAACGCCAACAGATTCTTCATCCCATAGCGCTTCCAAAACGGCAGCAACTCCGAGTAATGCGCGTGGCATCCCCCACCCGCGCGATGCACATCGTGCCTCACGGTGTGCCCAAATCCCAGCACCCGATCCACCCCCAACGTCGGCACCACGCTCGCCGCATCACGTGAAAACTGCCACAGCCTCAACAACGCCGATCCCTTCGACCGCCTCAGCATCTTCACCTCCCCCTTCAACTTCGCCGCCACCTCCTCATTGATGCGCGACGTCACAAACGTCAACTCATGTCCCGCCTCCGAAAGACGTCGCGAAAACTCAATCAGATAATTCTCCAACCCACCCGCTGCCACCAACTGATGATACACCATCCCCAACTTCATCTCCGACTCGCCTCCTTCTGATCATCCTCATACTTCCGACTGTACCTAACAAACGCAAAAAACGCCGTCGCAATCGCTATCCAAAAACCCGGAAACCCGTCCAAAAAACCCCTCCGCAAAACATACGCCCGGAAAAAACGCCACCACGGACGAAACACCGCCGCCACCAAAGACCACTCCGCCCCATCCGCTTTCTGACGTTCCAAAAACACATCCGCAAACCCATTGATCTTCGAAATGTAATGCGCCATGTCGCGAAACGAATAGTGCAGCAAATCGCCTTCCAACCGCTTCACCGCACCCTCGGTCAATTCCACCCGATCATGCTCCGGGCTTCCACCCCAGCGCGCCTTCTCCCGCAAAAACAGCCGGATCTTCCGGTCGGGATACCAATCCCCATGCGTGATCCAGCGCCCCAGAAAAAACACCTTCCGCGCCATCTCAGCCCCCGCAAACCGCCCATCATCGCCCGACTCGAAAAACCTCACCAACGCCTCCCGCAATTCAAGCGAAACCTCCTCATCACAATCCAAGGCCAACACCCACGGCTGTGTGCACAAACCCAACGCCACATTCTTCTGATCGCGATACCCCAACCAATCCTGATGCACCACCCGCGCCCCAAACGCCCTCGCCACCTCCAAAGTCCCATCCTTCGACCCCGAGTCCACCACCACGATCTCCCTCGCTAACCCCGCCACGCTCGCCAAACAGCGACGCAGGTTCACCTCCTCGTCACAGGAGACAATTGAAAGAGAGAGCGGCAGCGGTTCCACGGACCTCCACCTTTGCGGCATCCCCCCCACTTGCCAAGCCCATCTTTCCACTTCACCTCATCAACCCCAGCAACGTCTCCGCACAGGCCCGCGCAAACCCCTCCTCATTGATCTCCGCATCCACCTCGATCAAAGGAATCCCCGGCCGCAGATGCGCGCGAATCGCCCCAAACAGCGCTGCATCCGCCTCCGCATCATGAAAGGCCTTCCCCGGCGCACTGATGACACTGATCGCCTTCAACGGCAGCAGCACCGCCACCGGCCCCGTGTACGCATTCACCTTCTCCGCTAAAATCCGCCCCAACTCCGCGCACTCCAGCGCATTCGTCCGCATCAGCGTCACCTGCGGATTGTGATGATAAAACACCCGCCCCGCAAACTTCTCCGGCACCGTCGCAGGCTCTCCAAAGTTCACCATGTCCAGGCACCCCGGTGTCACAATCGTCGGCACCCCAGCCCTCCCAGCTGCCTCCAACCGCGTCGGACCCGCCCCCAAAATCCCACCCACCAACTCATCCGCCCACTCCGTCGTCGTCACATCCAGCACACCCCGAATCATCCCACTCCCAATCAATCCCTCCATCACCCGCCCCCCCATCCCCGTCGAATGAAACACCAGCACCTCATACCCCGCTCCCTCTAAAATCTCACGCGCCGAGTTCACACACTCCGTCGTGTTCCCGAACATCGACGCCGCAATCAAAGGCCGATCATCACCCTTCGGCACTTCCATCTCCACCATCCCGCACACCGCCCCCGCCGCCCGACTCAACAACACCCGCGAAAGCCGATTCACCCCTGACACATCCACGATGCTTGGAAACATCACGATGTCCTTCGTCCCCACATACGGCGCCACATTCCCCGCAGCCAAAGTCGACACCATCACCTTCGGAAACCCCACCGGCAACACCCGCATCGCCGCCGTCCCAATGGCCG
>JARXAL010000158.1 GCA_029865835.1 Verrucomicrobiaceae bacterium | reverse complement strand
CCGATGGGGTTGCGGGTGCCGCCGAGGGTGAGGAGGAGGCGGCGGGTGGTGAGGGTTTGGTCGGGGGTGAGGTGGAGGAGGAAGGTGCCGTCAGGGGCGAGGGCGGCGGTGTTGAGGGCGGTGTGGGTGCGGACGATGACGCCGGCGTTTTTGGCAGCAGAGAGGAGGCAGTCGATGATGCTTTGGGAGGAGTCGGACTGGGGGAAGACGCGGCTGTCGGGTTCGATTTTGAGGGGGACGCCGCGGTTTTCGAACCAGGACATGGTTTCGGTGGGGCCCCAGTGGTTGAAGGGGCCGATGAGTTGTTTGGAGCCTCGGGGGTAGAACTGGGTGAGGGAGCGGGGGTCGAAGCAGGCGTGGGTGACGTTGCAGCGGCCGCCGCCGGAGATTTTGACTTTGCCGAGGACCTGGCTGGTTTTTTCGAGGATGAGGACGCGGGAGCCGGGGCGGGCCTCGGCGAAGGTGATGGCGCCGAAGAAGCCGGCGGCTCCGCCGCCTGCGACGACGAGGTCGAAGGGGGGAGAAGAGGCGTCGGTGGGAGGGGCGCTCATGGGTGGGTTACCATGGGCGCGGGTGAGGGGCGGGCCAAGGGTGAATTTTGGGTGAACACTGAGGGTGCGGGGTGGCGTTGGTTTGGGATATGAGATGTTTGCTTTTGATGGGATTGATGTTTGGGATGGGTCATGCGGAGGAGGCGGGGTTTGTTTCGCTTTTCAATGGGAAGGATCTGACGGGGTGGGTGGATGTGAACACGAGTGCGGAGACGTGGGTGGTGAAGGATGGGCTGCTGGTGTGCAAGGGGTTGCCGATCGGGGTGATGCGATCGGAGAAGCAGTATGAGAACTTTGTTTTGCACATCGAGTGGCGACACATGGAGGCGGGTGGGAACTCCGGGGTGTTTATCTGGAGCGAGGGGACGACGCCGAAGGAACGGCCGCTGCCGAAGGGGATGGAGGTGCAGATGCTGGAGCTGGAGTATCCGCTATTGAACCGGGAGAAGGATGGGTCGCCGCGTCACATGGGTTATGTATCGGGAGAGTTGTTTGGGGCGAACGGGTTGGAGGCGGTGCCGGACAATCCGCGGGGGAAGCGGAGCATGTCCTGGGAGATGCGGTGCAAGGGGAAGGGCGAATGGAACACGTATGATGTGGTGGCGGTGGACGGGGTGGTGAAGCTAGCGATCAACGGGAAGTTTGTGAACGGGATGCGCGAGGCGACGGTGCGGAAGGGGTATTTGTGCTTGGAGAGTGAGGGGGCGGAGATTCACTTTCGGAACATCCGGATTTTGGAGTTGCCGGGGGGGCGGGTGACGCCGGAGCAGACGGCGGGGGAGGTGGGGATCAGGGATCAGGGATCAGTGATCAGTAATCAGTAATCAGTGGTCAGTGGTCAGTGGTCAGTGGTCAGTGAGTTGTGAGTCGTGAGTCGTGAGTCGTGAGTCGTGGCGGAGTTTAATATTTTTGATTTTTAGTTGAATAAAATTTAGATATGGGTTAATATTGTTTAATGAAACGCCTTCCTGTGAGCTGCCCGAGCTGTGAGAGGCGGTTGGATGTGAAGCGGTTGGTTTGTGGGGAGTGTGGGACGGAGGTGGAGGGGGTTTATCCTTTGCCGCCTTTGGCTGCGTTGGGGTTGGAGGATCAGGCTTTCATTTGTGATTTTGTGAAGGCGAGCGGGAGTTTGAAGGAGATGGCTGCGCTTTTGAAGGTGAGCTACCCGACGGTGCGGAATCGGCTGGATGAGGTGATTGGGCGGTTGCGGTCGCCGGAGACTGAGAGTGAAGCGGGAAGGGGTGAGGGATGAGGCCGGGGGCGATGGTTTTTGTGATCTAATGAAGGGGTCGATGCCCCCTGCTACAGAATGAAATTTGTTATGAAACTGACTCCGTTTTTGTTTTCGCCTTTTCATCGTGTTGCGGGGGCTTTGTCGGTTGGGGTTGGGTTGGGGGCGATTGGGGTGGCGGGTTTGATCGGGGCGAGGCAGGGGCTGCACTTTGATGGGGTGCTGGATGTGCATGTGGGGTTTCGGGCGCCGTGGTGGGTGTTTGTGGCGGAGGGGCTGATCGATTGGATCTGTCTGGCGGTGGTGCTGCTGGGGGCGGGGCGGGTGATTTCGGGGACGGCGTTTCGGTCGATTGATTTGCTTGGGACGCAGGCCTTGGCGCGGTGGCCGACGGTGTTGATTGCGTTGGCCTGTTTGGCGCCGGGGTTTCACCGGTATTCGGCGGCGCTGGTGAAGTCGCTGACGGGGCTGAAGCCGGGCGTGGTGCCGACATTGCCGGGTGGGGTGGATGCGCTGGCTTTCTGGCTGGTGACGGTGGTGATGCTGGCCTGCACGGTGTGGATGGTGGCGCTGATGTGGAAGTCTTTTTCCCACTGCTGCAATGTGCGTGGCGGGCGGGCGGTGGCGGTGTTTGTGGTGGGGCTGGTGGTGGCCGAGGTTTTTTCCAAGGTGCTGATTTTGGCACTGGTGCGGGGGCTTTGATTGCGATGAAGAGTGCGCGCTTGTCCTGGGTGGTGCTGCTGGTGGCGGTGGGGGTTTTGGTGGGGTGTGAGGTGGTTTGGATGCCGATGCTGCCGGAGCGGGTGGCGACGCATTTTGATGGGGCGGGGCGTGCGAATGGGTGGATGAGCCGGGAGGGGCACTTGTGGGGGTCGATGGCGGTGCACCTGGGGGTGGCGGGGTTCATCGTGGGGCTGTGCGCTTTGATGCATCGGTTGCCGCCGGGGTTGATGAACCTGCCGAATAAGGACTACTGGGGGACTCCGGAGCGGTATCCGGAGGCGTGCGCTTTGATGCGGGTGTGGTCGCGGTGGTTGGCGGCGGCGATGCTGGTGTGGGGGACGCTGATGGATCGGGAGATTGTGCTGGCGAATCAGGGGGTGTCGGCTCGGTTGAACATGACAGCGGTGGGGGTTTTGACGGGGTGTTTTCTGGCGGTGGTGCTGGGGGCGGTGGTTTGGCTTTTGTTGCGCTTTTTGCGGCGGGTGCCGGATTGAAGTGAGGCGACTGAGACGGTTTTGCCACGGGGGATTTTGGGGAAGCTCGGTGTTTTTGGGCGTTGACGTTGCTGCGGAATCGGCATTCCGCGCGCCTGGGGGGGATTCGATTGGTAATTGAATCTACCCCGAACTCCGAAGTTGGAGGCACCTGATAGGCTTGAACATTGGCCGATCAAGGCTTTCCGCTCCTTGGGCAGCATCGTAGAAGATGCAGCCGCTGTGGACCGGAAAGCCTTGAGCAACCAAGCCTCTGCGCCTCTCAAGCACCTCGAACTTCGGAATCCGGGATTACTTGAGTTCGGCGGCCATTTCGAGGAGGGCGGAGAGGAGTTTGGGGGCGGCGTTGGGTTCGAGGTTGTTGGTGCCGGGCCAGGTTTCGTAGCCGCCGAGTTCGAAGTGGCGGGGGGTGGGCATGTAGCCGTAGTAGCCGTGGGCGAGTTCGACCATGAAGGCTTTCTTCAAGGGGCTGCGCTGTTTGAATTCGAGGCCGGTTTCGGCGAAGGTTTCGCAGGGGGAGGTGCCGATGAGGATGTCGCCAATGCGGAGAGCCTGGATGGGGAGTTTGGTTTCGGGACTGGGGGTGGCGAGGGATTGGATGCGGGTGGCGTAGGCGAGGGGGAGGTTGGCTTTGCCCTGGATACGGGGTGCGGTGGCTTCGGTTTCTTTGGCCCAGGCGAGAAGTTCGGGGTCGATGGTGCGCCATTGGATGTCGAGCTCGCGGTAGCGGGCGGCGAGGGGGGCGCTGTTGGTCCAGGTGAGGTGGGCGAGGGCGCTGTGGACTTTGGCGGCGACGTCGTTGGCGACGTGGCGCATTTGGGTGTAGGCGGGCTGGCTTTTGCGGGGGGTTTTGAAGTCGATGTTGTTGATGTCGCCACTGGTGCCGTTGGCCATGAGGGCGACGAAGGGGGGATCTTCGGTGCTGTTTGGGATGAGGTTTTTTAGGGCTTCGCAATACATGCCGTAGTAGTCGGCGGAGATGTGTCCGGAGCCGACGCCGCCAACGTAGTGGAGGGAGTAGGCGGAGTAGAGGGAGATGAGGCGGCCGTTGGGTTCGCGGAGGGCGATGAAGGAGATGGTAGGGTCGATGGGGCCGGCGGGTTCGATGAGGTTGGGGCTGCCTGCGGGAGGGTTCATTTTCACTTTGTCGATTTTGCCGAAGGGGTTCGGGGGGGCGGTGCCGTCTTTCATGTGCCAGCGGCGGTTGTGGACGTGCTCGGGGGCGTCGACGGTGCCGAAGGCGATTTCGGCGGGGCGGAGGAGGTTGTGGGCGCGGCGGACGCCGTCGGCGATGCGGCGGGCGACGAAGCGCTGGTAGGGGGTGAGCTCCATGTCGGAGAGGTAGGCGCGGGGGTCGGTGCTGTGGGCGTTGGTGGCGGAGTGGGTGTGGGTGCCTGAGATGAGGATGTGAGTGGAGGGGATGCCGGTTTCGGTCTCGATGAGCTTGCGGGCTTCGAGGGAGAGGCTGCGGTGGACGCCGAGGAGGTCGCAGACGATGAGGGCGAGTTTGGTGGTGCCATCGTCGAGGACGAGGCAGCGGGCGTGGAGTTCGTCGTGGACGTGGGTGGAGGGGAAGGGGAGAAAGCCGCCGACGATGGGGCTGCCGAGTTCGGGGGTGATGTTGGCGGTGGCGGCGCCGGCGAGGAGGGGGGCTTTGGGGGTGTCGGCGGCGGGGAGAGATGGGACGAGGATGAGGAGGAGGGCGAGGAAGAGAAAGTGCATGGTGCTGAGAGAACGTGGGGAGCGGGGGGGATGTTTTGGGTTGGGGTGAGGATTTTGGAGGGGACACCGCGGAGATTGGATGGCCGCAGAGGAGAGATAAGGTGAGGGAAGGGAAGATGGATCGGGGAAGGGGAGGAGGGGGCGTGAACCTGATTCAAAGTGGCAGACGAAAGACTTGAAATATAATAGCAATATTCTATATTGCTGAAGTCATGGCTGAACTGAGGTTCGAGTGGGATCCTAGAAAGGCATCCAGCAACGAGAAGAAACACGGTGTTTCGTTCACTGAAGCGCAGTCTGTTTTTCTTGATGAAGATGCGTTGGTGATTCCTGATCCGGATCATTCAGAAGTTGAAGATCGGTTCATTATCCTCGGGCTCAGCCATGAAGATAAGGCTTTGGTGGTGGTTCATTGTTTTCGTGCGGAAGGCGCGATCATACGAATCATTTCAGCGAGACGAGCCGGAACAAGAGAACAGAAACGTTATTGGGAAAGGAAATCATGAGATCCGAATATGACTTCAGCAATGCCGTTCGTAATCCTTATGTGAAGAAGGAAAAGAGGGCGGTCACCATTCGATTGGAGAAAGAGGTGGTTGGGTATTTCAAGGCGATGTCGGGCGAGAGTGGCATTCCGTATCAAAATCTGATCAATCTCTATTTGCGAGACTGCGCTGAGCACGGGAGGAAGCTAGCCTTGGTTTGGAATGAAAAGGCGAAGGAGTCTGTTAAGTGAGCGAGGGGGCCTTTGCCGCTGAGAAACGGATGACGATCTTCAAAAAACATCCTCGATTGTTTCTCTTGGCCCTTGCTCATGCCATATTCGACTGCGACTGATGGGCATCAGCCGTGTTTCACATCAAGTCCAGCTATGAAAAGAATCACCGTCATCTTGCCTGCCCTTCTTTTGCTCACCAGCTTTTTACAAGCCCAGACGGCGATCAGTCTCGGCACCGGCAAAATCACTGGCTCCGTCACGGGGTTGAGTTCGTCGAATCCGAATGTCTCGGGTCTCAGCGCGGGCATCAGCTTTGATCTCACCATCACCGCGACGAGCGTCGCCACGCCCGTTCTGACTGTGAGGAATCATACTGACGGCATCGGTGTCTCGGGCGGCTTCGATCTTGAGATCGACAATCGAAACAATCTCATCGCCAATGATGATGAGTCGCTCGTTTTTACGCTGAGCAATGTCACCGGCCTTACCGCAGGGCAGTCGCTGCGGATTTCGGGCATCGGCGCTCGTTCGGGCAGCGATACCACGACCAAGCAATACGCCATCTACGACGGCACCACATCCGTCAGCAGCGGCACGTTCACGGCCAGGACCTTTGCCATCTCCGTGCCGGATCTCACCAGCGTGAAGATCACAGCGGCGGGACCGACCAGCGGCACCGTTTTGAATTCGCGTTTCATCATTAACCAATTGCTCCTCACCGTCACCGGAGGCGGAGGCACTGGCGGGGGCGGAGGCACTGGCGCCAGCGCCAATGCTGTAGCGAAGATTACCCAGTCTGGCATAGATGACAGCGATCATCCATTCTTCACCTTCGATAGTGTCGCGGGGGAAAGCTACGAGATCCAGAGCTCCACCGATCTTCTTTCGTGGACACCGATGGCCACACTATCGGGCACTGGCGGATCCATCACATACACGGATAAATTCACCCACGCCCCGAGCGTGCCAAGGAAATTTCACCGCGCCAAGACCGTGCTCACTCCAAATGGAAACCTCGCCAACACCACCCTCAGCATCACGCAAACATGGGCACAGCAGCCGAGCGGCTTCGCTCGCACTGCCGTCGTCGAGGTCCCCACAGGAGCAGGGCCGCACCCCGTCATCATCCTACTTCATGGCAATGGTGGGACGGGCACTGACACCATTAATATGCTCAATCCGCATGTCAGCACCGCCATCCGCGTGGCACCGGATGGCTACCTCAACAGTTGGAATGTCGATGGCGAAGCCTCCGAAGCACCCGATGTCGCCTTCATCCGCGACCTCATCGCGCTGCTAAAGACCTACGACAACGTGGACGCGGGCAAAATCTCCATTTTTGGCAACTCCAACGGCTCTGGTATGACGAACCGCCTGCTCATTGAGCTCGACGGTGCCGCCTTTCAGAATGCAGGCTGCCAGGTTTCCCAAATGCTCGCCAAGATGTATCACGACGGTAATTTCTGGTTCAATGCGACAGGTAGCAATGCCTACGATCAGACCATCGTGCCTGCCAAAGGACGCCGCATCATCAGCCTCAACGGCACGGT
>JARXAL010000075.1 GCA_029865835.1 Verrucomicrobiaceae bacterium | reverse complement strand
GGTGGAGGCGTGGAGGCCGGAGGATGGCCGGGTGGTGGTGGTGTTCTTTTTGGCGGCGACGCCTGAGGAAGAGGTGCAGCGGGCGTGGTTGAAGCGGGTGCGGGAGGCGCTGGTGGCGGCGCATTACGAGCCAGAGGTGGTGGTGCTGCTGGATGCGGCGGGTTTGGCGACACGGTGGTCAGGGGAGAAGCGGAGGAGTCGAGAGCAGCTTTGGCGGGAGGCGGTGTCCGGGCTGGCGACACGGACTTGGGTGGGTGATGAACGAGGATTGACTGATCTGAATAGTGACATGCCGCAAAAGGGACTTTAGATACCCGGATCCTCGACGTTGTTTGTTTATGCCTGCCGTTATGAAATCCGCGACTGCCGCACCTTCTGCTGAGATGGTGACGCTGAGTTTGATTTCGCATACCAATGCGGGGAAGACGTCGCTGGCGCGGACGTTGTTGCGGCGGGATGTGGGCGAGGTGCGGGATGCGCCGCATGTGACGCTTTTTAATGAGTCTTACACGCTGATTCAGGAGGGCGGGAAGGTGCTGCGGTTGTGGGATACGCCGGGGTTTGGAGACAGCGCGCGGTTGTTGAAGCGGTTGCAGCGGGAGAGCAATGCGTTGATTTGGTTTTTGTCGCAGACGTGGGATCGGATCACGGACAAGCCGCTGTGGTGCAGTCAGCAGGCGCTGAAGAATGTGCGGGATGAGGCGGATGTGGTTTTGTATTTGGTGAATGCGGGGGAGCCACCGGAGTCGGCGGGGTATTTGGCGCCGGAGATGGAGATATTGAGTTGGGTGAAGAAGCCGGTGGTGGCGTTGTTGAATCAGACGGGGCGGGTGGGATCGAGCGAGGCGGACGAAGGCGAGTGGAGGGAGCATTTGGCGAGGTATCCGCAATTGGTGCGGGTGCTATCGTTGGATGCGTTTGCGCGGTGCTGGGTGCAGGAGGATTTTTTGATGGCGACGTTGGAGGAGGTGTTGCCGGAGGGGCGGCGGGAGTTGTTTGGGGAGTTGAAGCTGGCATGGCAGAAGCGCAATCAGGCGGTGTTTGATGATGCGATGCGGTTGGTGGCGGATTTGCTGGCGTCAGCGGTTTTGGACGGGGTGGAAGTGAGGGCGGAGTCGCTGTGGGAGAAGGTGGGGATCGGGCGGGCGGAGATCAAACAGGAGTATGCGGAGGCGAGGCAGGAGCTGGCGACGCGGTTGGCGGAGCGCATGGAACGGACGACGAACGCGCTGATCCTGCTGCATGGTTTGGAAGGGGAGTCGGGGACGGTGGCGTCGTCAGCCTTGGCGGGGCAGTTTCACACGCCGGAGAAGATTTCGGAGAGCATTTGGGGAGCGATGAGTGGTGTGGCCGGTGGGGCGATGCTGGGATTGATCGCGGACTTGAAGGCGGGGGGGATGACGTTTGGGGGTGGGGCGCTGGTGGGCGGGATTGGGGTGGGGTTGACGACGTATGCGGTGATACGCAGTTACAACTTGGTGCGTGGGGGCGATCAGCGGATGCACTGGTCGAAGGAGCACTTTCGCGAGCAGGTGCGGCTAGCGGTGCTGTGCTATTTGGCGGTGGCGCATTTTGGTCGTGGGCGCGGCGCGTGGCAGGAGGGGGAGCAGCCGAGGCAATGGCGTGAGGTGGTGGAGCAGGTGACTGAGATGGAGGTGATCTCGGTGGATGATCTGTGGAAGCTGGGGGTGGAGAAGCAGACGATGCCGGATGTGCTGGTGCGGGAGTCGAATCGGCTAGTGAAGCGGATGACGCTGCGGGTGTTGGAGACGCTCTACCAAGCATGAGCGGGGCAAAAAAAATGGCCCTGCGGCATGCGGAGCCGCAGGGCCAACGATCCAGCAACCAACAACGATAGGGACCGTTTCACGAAATGCTAAGCCGAGGAAGCTGGGCACTCCATGGTCCGCGAAGAAGAACCTCAACAGACAGGGGAATGTTAAAAAGTTCTGGGTCACAGTCAACTGCTGGGGGTGTTTTTCCAAAAAACAGGAGGTGATTTTCAGGTTTGAGAGCAAATAAAGGGTAGAAAACCTCAAAATTTTAGCAAATTCTCACTTGACATGGCGAGCGAGGTCGAAAGGCGAGGGAGGCGGAAATTTGTGAATAACTGTAATAAGTCGGGTGGGGGTGGCGGAGGGTGGCTTTTTGCGTTTTGGGGTTGGGGCTTGTTTTGGGGTGGGAATGGTCTTTGATGGTGGGGATGTTGTTGGATGAGGCGATTGCGAGGGCGGAGGCTCATTTGTTGGGCTTGCGGTCTGATGAAGGGGTGTGGCGGGGGTATTTGTCGGGGAGTGCGTTGGCGACTGCGACGGCTGTGGTGGCACTGAGAGGGGTGGATGCGGTGGCGAACGGGGAGCAGATTGGGGCGGGGGTGAGTTGGCTGGTGGCGAATCAGAATGCGGATGGGGGATGGGGGGACACGACGATCAGTGGGAGCAACCTTTCGACGACGTTGTTGTGCTGGAGTGCGTTGCGGGCGTGTGGGGGTGGTGAGGCGGGGGTGACTGAGGCGGTGGTTCGAGTGGAGGGGTGGATCAGGGCTCGGGTGGGTTCGCTGGAGCCGGTGGAATTGCAGCGGGCGGTGGTGGCGAGGTATGGGAAGGACAAGACGTTCTCAGTGCCGATTTTGATGTTGTGCGCGATTTGCGGGACCCTGGGAGAGGAGGCGGAGGCGTGGAGGCGGGTGTTGCCGCTGCCGTTTGAGTTGGCGGCGCTGCCGAGGGAGTGGTTTGGGGCGGTGGGGTTGCCGGTGGTGAGTTATGCGCTGCCGGCGTTGATAGCGATCGGGCATGCGAGGTATCGGTTGGCGGGGCCGGCGTGGTGGAATCCGCTGGGGTGGTTGAGAGGCTTTTTGTGGCCGCGGATTCGGCCGATGTTGAAGACGTTGCAGCCTTCGAGTGGAGGGTATTTGGAGGCGACGCCGTTGACGAGTTTTGTGACGATGGCGCTGGCGGCGGCGGGGGAGAAAGAGCATCCGTGTGTTGCAGGAGCGGTGGCGTTTTTGACGCGGTCGATGCGGGCGGATGGGAGTTGGCCGATTGACACGGATTTGGCGACGTGGGGGACGACGTTGGCGGTGAAGAGCGGAGTGGGATTGGATGGGGAGTCGAGGGTTCGGATTGGGGAGTGGTTGTTGAGGCAGCAGTATGATGTGGTGCATCCGTTTACGAATGCGGCGCCGGGGGGCTGGGCGTGGACGGAGTTGCCGGGCGGGGTGCCGGATGCGGACGACACGCCGGGGGCTTTGATGGCGTTACGGCGTTTGGAGTTGGAAGATGAGCGGGTTGTGGGGGCGGTGGTGGCGGGGGTGAGGTGGTTGCTGGATTTGCAGAATCGGGACGGGGGGATGCCGACGTTTTGTCGGGGATGGGGGACGCTGCCGTTTGATCGGAGCACGCCGGAGTTGACGGCGCATGCGCTGGCGGCGTGGTGGTTGTGGAAGGAGGAGCTGATGGCGGCGGGGTTGTGGGGGAGGGTATTGGAGGCGACGGGGCGGGGGCTGAGGTATTTGAAGTCGGTGAGGCGAGAGGACGGGTCGTGGGTGCCGTTGTGGTTTGGCAATGAGCGGGCGAGGGAGGAGGAGAATCCGGTTTACGGGACGGCGCAGGTGGTGAATTATTTGTGCGCGGTGCCCGCGTTGGCGGAGCAGGCGAGTGGGATGTTGAAGGAGGCGGGGGCGTATTTGATGAGGGCGCAGGGTGCGGATGGGTCTTGGGGAGGCGAGGCGGGGGTGGTGGGGACGATTGAGGAGACGGCGGTGACGATTCAGGCGCTGGTGGGGCTGAAAGCGGTGGGATGTGTGACAGGGGTGGAGGGGGCTTTGGAGAAGGGGCAGGTTTGGCTGCTGGAGGCGACGAATGAGGGGAGGTGTTTTGCGGTGGCTCCGATCGGGCTGTATTTTGCGCGGTTGTGGTATCACGAGCGCTTGTACCCGGTGGTGTGGGCGGTGGGGGCGATGCGGGCGTTGAGGTCGGTGGCAAAAGGTGAGTGACTCGGTGGGTGGGATGTGTTAGGAGTGGCGCATGATTGCTGCCCGTCGAGCTGCGAAAAGATTGCCTGCTGCCAAGGCGGTGGTGGTTGAGGCGCCGATGCCATTGCAGAATGGGGATCGGCTGACGGCGGGTGAGTTCCTGCGTCGTTATGATGCGATGCCGGAGGTGAAGAAAGCGGAGTTAATCAACGGCATTGTTTATATGGCATCACCAGTTCGCGCACGACAGCATGGCATTCCTGACAGTCTAATTCAAACTTGGTTGGGCACCTACACGGCGCATACGCCGGGGGTTCGGGCGGCGGCGAATTCGACGGTTCGATTTGATGCGGATACTGTGCCGCAGCCGGATGCGTTATTGATGATTGAGAAGGGAGGGCAGGCGAGGATTGGAGAAGATGGGTATGTGCATGGGGCGCCGGAGTTGGTGGCGGAGGTGGCGGCGAGCAGTGCGGCGCTGGATTTGCATGCCAAGCGGGATGCGTATCGGCGGGCGGGGGTGTTGGAGTATTTGGTGTGGCGGCCGGTGGAGCAGAAGATCGACTGGTGGGTGCTGGAGGAGGAGGCGTTTGTGCCGTTGGTTCCGGATGCGGAAGGGGTTTTGCAGAGTCGGGTATTTCCGGGGCTGACGCTGGATACGGGGGCGTTGCTGCGGGATGATGCGGCGATGGTGCTGAGCAAGCTGGCGAAGGGGCTGAATCGCGCGGGGCACAAGGCGTTTGTGAAGCGCTTGGGGCAGGGGAGTTGAGGAGCGGCTGTAAGGCAGCGTTTCCTTGGACTTAGCGGGGGAGTTCGCCGGGGATGGAGCGGTCTTTGATGCGGAGGGCTTGCTCGATTTGTTGTTCAAGGTAAAGGGCCTGGTCGCTGGTGAGGTTGTTGGCGTGGAGTTTTTCGTGGCGGCCGGTGCTGTTGACGTGCCAGAGTTGGTAGTCGGACCGGGGGCCGTTTTTGCCGTGGGTGATGTGGCATTTGGCGTAGATCTGGTCGATCATGATGCCGGGGATGCGGCGGTAGCCGAACCAGGGGAGGGGGGTGTGGGTGATGATGAGCTCGCCGCGTTCGATGGTGATGCGGGTTTTGTTGACGAGAGAGGCGATGGTCCAGTAGGTGACGCCGATGCCGATGCAGAGGTGGATGATGGGAAAGAGTTTGGCGGCGGTGGGAGCGCCCATTTTGAAGGCGGTGGTGTACCAGGCGACGAGGAAGCCATCCCAGACGAGGCAGAAGGGGATGAGGAAGAGGACAGCGAGGGTGAACCAGCGGCGGGTGATTTGGACGCCGTTTGGGGTGCGGTGGAACTCCATGCCCGGGGGGAGGGCGAGGGGTGGGCGCTCTTGGTAGGGGATGGGCCGCGGGCCGGCGTTTGGCAGGACCATGAGGGCGCCGCAGTAGCTGCATTTGATGTGTCCTGAGGAGGTATCCATGCCCTGCAATTGAAGCGGGGAGGAGCAGGAGGGACACTGCAGTGCGACGGGAGCGGGCATGGCTTTAGAGGGGTTGTTTGTAAGTCTGGCAGCGATTTTTCCAGCCGGGGAGCCAGCGGGATTCACCGCGGTCCGGGGGGGAGAGTTGGACGCGCTGGGTGAGGACGCGGGAGGCGCTGTCGGCGAAGGCAGCGGGGGCGTCGGCGGGGCCGCGGGGGGTCATGGTTTCGAGGACTTGGAGGAGGCCCCAGCCGCGTCCTTGGTAGCGTTCGGCGGGGGCGGTGCCTTCGCCTTTGAAGTTGACGTAGTCGATGAGGGCGAAGGTGCCTTCGGGGGTGGCGGAGAGGAGGTCGAAGTGGTGGCGAACGCGGTTGGCGTTGGGGCCGGCGGCGGCGAGCATTTTGGGGAGGGCTGCGCGGGAGCGGATGCGGATGAATTCGGTTTGTTCGCGGACGGTGCTGCTGAGGAGGCGGCGGAGTTCCTGCTGCCGGGGGCTGGATTTGTCGGCGAGGAAGGCGGTGCGGTCGTTCCAGAGGCAGGGGCCTTGCATCCAGGCGGGGGCGTTGATGCCGCGCTGGCCGAGGTAGGCGATGAGGCGGGGGAAGCTTTCCTCGAAGGGGCCGCGGCGGCCGGCGGGATACCAGATGAAGTGGCCGATGCCGAGGGAGGCGAAGTCTTCACCGGAGTTCCAACTGGTGAGGCCGTCGATGGTGCCGGCGCATTCGTTTTGCCAGATGCGTTTGCCGACGCGGTCGAGTTGAGCGGGGGAGAGAGAGGTGGCGGGAGCGGAGGGAGCGGAAGGGGATTGGGCCACGCATTGGACGAGCGTGGTGAGTGCGAGGAGAGCGAAGAGAGCGGCCGCGAGCGAGGATGAAATTTTCATGGCGAAAAGAATGGCTGGAAATGAGGGGGTCAAACACAGGGCAAACCATGTCTTTGAGAGCCACTAGATTTGGAAAGATGATTTATTAAGATTGATTCAATGATTGTCCAAAATTATTCTGTCGGTTCGAGCGACGCGTCTTTTTTTTCGATTTCGACATGGCGTATTTGGCCTTCAACCTCAACGACGGGAATGAGTTTGTCTTCGATTTGCTCGAGGACAGACTGACGCTGGGGCGTGATGCGAGCAATGATATTGTCATCGATAACACGTATATTTCGGCGCATCATGCGGAGTTGTTGATGCAGGAAGACGGGACGTATGAGGTGGTGGATTTGAAGTCGTCGAACGGGACGTATGTGAATGGGAAGCGAGTGGATCGGGGGCGGGTGAAGGGAGGGGATCGGCTGAGGTTTGGGCAATTGGCGGCGAAGTTTCGGGAGCGGGCGCCGAAGGGGTTGGCGCCTGGGGAAGATGGATCGAAGGCGGTGGCTTCGGCGGCTGTTTTGGAAGTGCCAAGCCGAGAGGATGGGAGGAGTGGGGATACGGAGTCGATTCCGCTGCGGGATGCGGCGGTGAGACTGGAGACGGGGAAAGTTGAGCCGATGACGAGGCCATTGGTCACGCGTGATTCGACGGGGGTGAACGGATCCAACGGGACAGGAGCGGAGGCGGTGGTGTCGCAGGAACTGGCGCGGCTGAGGCAGGAGGTGGCGGACTTGGAGGCGCGGCGTGAATTGGCGAAGAGGGAGGAGGCTGCGGCGGTGGCGGCGGCCCGGGCCGAGGTGGCGAAGGCGAGGGAGGAATTGAAGGCGGTGGAGGCGGAGGTGCAGCAGGGGAAGGCGGCGGCAGAGGCGGCGGTGGGGGCGCGGCGTGAGTTGGGGAATTTGGACAGCAAGAAGGAGGCGGTGCAGAGGGAGCTGGAGCGGGTGCTGGCTGATGTGGAGCAAGCCCGGGGAAGTCTCAAGACGGTGCATGACGAGGTGGAGCAGTCGAGAGCGAAGGCGAAGGCGGAGCGCGAGGCGATCGAGAAGAAGAGGGAAGCCTTGACGAGTGAGGAGGAGCAAACGCGGGAGGCGCTGGATCGGGTGAAGGCGGAGATGACGGCGGGTGAGGCATCGCTGGCAGCGATGCGGAAGGAAGAGGCGGCGTTGCGTGAGAAGACAGAGGGGTTGGCGAAGCTGGAGGAGGAAGAGAAGGCGGTGAAGAGTCGGTTGGAGGAGCGGCGGTTGGAGTTGGCGGCTATCGAGGGGGATGTGACGGCGAAGACGGGGCAATTGGGATTGCTGGGGCAGGTGGGCACTGATTTGCAGGAAACGCAGGGGGCGTTTGAGGCGCTGAAGGCAGCGATGGCGCAGATGGAGGGGGATCGGGAGCGGTTGCGGGCGGAGATGGTGGCGGTTGAGGGGAAGGTGGCGGAGGAGAAGGCGGCGCTGGAAGGGCTGGAGGAAAAGCGGCAGAAGAAGGAAGCGGAATTGAAGGTGGTGGAAGGGTTGCATGCGGAGAAGGAAGCGTTGGTTCCGTCGTTGATGATGGCGCATTCCGCGTTGCGTGCGGTGGAGCGGGAGCATGCGGTGAAGACGAGGGAGAGCCGAGACGCGGAGGCCGCGGTGGCGGCTTTGGCAGCGAAGCGGAGGGAGGAGGAAGCGGCGGTGAAGGGGCTGGAGGCGGAACGGAAGGCGAAGGAGCAGGAGGCGCAGGCGATTGAGAAGGCACTGGTGGGGTTGAGAGGGCAAATTGAGGTGGCGGAGAAGCGTGCGGTGGAGCTTTCGACAGCGGAGGCGAAGTTTGTGGAGGGGAACGCGGCTTTGGCGGAGTTGGAGGTGAAGCGACGTGAGGCGGAGGCGGCGCGGGTGGTGAAGATGGAGGAGGTGAGTGCGGTGGAGGAGGTGCTGGCGGCTTTGGTGGCGAAGCGGGTGGCGGAGGAAGAGGTGGTGAAGGGGCTGGAGGCGGAGCGGTTGGCGAAGGGGGAAGAGAAGGAGAATAGTGAGAAGGCTTTGGCGGCGTTGAAGGAGCAGATTGAGGTGGCGGAGAAGCGTGCGGTGGAAATCGCGTCGGCGGAGGCGAGATTGGTGGAGGGGAATGCGGCTTTGGCGGAGCTGGAGGTGAAGCGGCGTGAGGCGGAGGAGGTCTTGAAGGGGGTGGAGGGATCGCGGGTGGCGAAGGTGGAGGAGGTGAGTGCGGTGGAGGCAGCGCTGGCGATGCTGGTGGCGAAGCGGTTGCAGGAGGAGGTGCAACTGAAGGAGGCTGAGGAGCGGAGGGGGCAGCAGGTTACCGAAGGAGCGAAGGACCTGGCTGAGGTGCAGGCGAAATTGGATGAGGGGAATGCGGCTTTGAAGGCGTTGCTGATGAAGCAGCAAGAAGCGCAAGCGGGGCTTGAAAGGTCGGAGGCTGAAAAAGAAGGGAAGCTTGGTGAAATTGGTGATGCCGAGAAGCAATTGGCTTTGTTGAAGGAGCAGTCGGCTCAGGTGGTGGCGGACTTGCAAATGGTTGAGGAAGCGAGGGCTTCCAAGTTGAGTGAGAAGAGTGCGCATGAGGCGGAGTTGACAGCGATTCAGGGGCGGCTCTTGGAGGCGGAGAAGCGGGTGGAGGAGTTGTCGCAAGCGGAGGCGAGGTTGGCGGAGGCGAATGCGGCTTTGGCTGAGTTGGAGGTGAAGCGGCGGGAGGCGGAAGAGTCGCGGGCGGTTAAGGCTGAGGAGGTGAGTGCGGTGGAAACGGCATTGGCGGTGCTGGTGGCGAAGCGGGTGCAGGAGGAGGTGCAATGGAAGGCGGGTGAGGAGCGGCAAGCGCGGCAGATTGAGGAGGTTGAGACGGCTTTGGCTGCGGTGAGGATGCAGATTGATGAGGGGGAGAAGCGGGCTGGGGAATTGGCGGCTGTGGAGGCGAAATTGGAGGAGGCGAATGCGGCTTTGATTGAGTTGATGGCGCAACGGCAGGAGGTGGAGGGAGCATTGAAGGCGATCGAGTTGGATCGCGGGGTGAAAGTGGGGGCGATTGAAGAGGCCGAGGAACGGTTGGCGCAGTTGCATGAGCAGAAGACGCAGGCGGAAGCGCAACTGAAGGCGCTGGTGGATGAGATGGGTGCGAAGCGTGAGGAGGCTGAAAAGGCGCTAACGGCGGCGGAGGAACGTTTGGTGTCGGAGACGCAAAAGGCGGAGGCGCTGAGTTTGAAGGAGCAGGAAAGTGAGAGTGCGCTGGCGGCTTCGGAGAAGCGGCGGGTGGAGGTGGACGGGATTTTGGTGGCGCTGCTGGCGAAGCAAACAGATGGGGAGTCTGAGGTGGCGGGGTGGGAATCGAGGAAGCAGGTGGCGAGTGAATCGGCGGTGCAGATGGAGTCTGAATTGCAGCGGAAGACGGAGGAGCTGAAGGCGGTTGAGGCGGCTTTGGAGGAGGCTCAGAAGCGTCATGCGTCGATGCAGGATGAGTTGGCGACGAAGACGACGCAGGCGGAGACGCGCCTGGCGGAACTGGAGCCGATGCTTGCTATTCAGACGACGAAGTTGGCCGAGACGGCGACTCTTTTGGAAGGCAAGGAAGCGGCGGTGAAGGCTTTGGAAGCGAGGGAGAAGGAGCTCGAGGGTTTGGCTGAGCGGGAGAGGTTGCTGCTTCAGGAGGTTGAGACTTTGACGAGCGCGAAAGCGGAGTTGGAGACGGCGGTGGAGGTGTCGCGTGAGGTGGGGCGGGCGCAGAGCAGTTTGAATGTGACTTTGACCGAGCGCCGGGAGATCGCGGAGAAGGGTTGTGAGGAGATGGAGAAGAAGGCGGCCGAATTGAATGGGGTGCTGGCGGAGATGGAGGCGAAGAAGGTGGCGTTGGGGACAGGCTTGGAGGAGGATCGGAAGAGCCGTGAGGCGTTGGAGAGCGCGGTCAAAGGGTTGCGTGAGGTGTTGGGGGAACTTGAGTTGAAGCGGGCGGGGTTGGAGAAGGATGAGGTGGCGTTGACGTTGGAGATCGAAGAAAAGCGGAAGCTGCAGGAAGAGGTGAGCGGGCGTTTGGAAGGGGTTCAAAGGCGATTGGAGGAGGTGGCGAGGGAGGAGTCGGAGCGTGGGGGGAAAGTTGAGGCACTGCGGGGTGAATTTGGCATGCTGGAGGCGCTGGTGGCGGGGTTGGTGGCGACTAAGGTTTCGGCTGAAACGGAGCTTGCAGGTTGGGCGTCGGAGAAGGCGGCGGTGGAGCAGCGGGTTGCGGCGATTCAAGGTGAGGCGGAGGCTTTGACGGGACGGGTTGGGGCATTGAAAGAGGAGTTGAAGGACCTGGAGACGCTTCGGGAGGATCAGGGGCGAGTGGTTGCGGAGACCGAGGCTTTGAGAGAGACGCTGAAGGGATTGCGAACGGAAGAGGCGAGTGTTTTTGAATCGATCCGGAGAGAGAAGGAATCGTTGGAGGCGTTGATGGAGGAGAAGTCTGGTTTGGCAGGATCGGTGACGACTTTGGGAGAGGAATTGCAAGGGTTGGAGGCGCGGCGCGGGGAATTGATGGAGTCGGTCAAGGAGGCGGAGGGATCGCTGGACGGGGTACGCGGTGAGGTGACGGCTTTGAGCGAGCAGAGGGAGGCCTTCGCGAAGGAGATGGAGGCGTTGAAGTTGGCGGCGGAGCAGGAGTCGGCGGAGAGGGAGATGGCGGTGAAGGCGGCGGAAGTGCGGAGGGAAGAGGTGGTGGCGGCGGTGGCGGTGGTGGAGAAGCGATTGGAGGGATTGGAGGGATTGGAGGAAGTGCAGCAGCGATTGGATGCGGCGATTTTGGCTTTGCAAGAGGCGGAGAAGCAGCGGGTGGCGGAGGAGGAGAAGCTGGGTGAGTTGAAGGTGGTGTTGGAGCAGTCGCGTCGTGATGTCGAATTGATCACGACGCGGGCGGAGGCCGAGGCGGAGCGGGCGGAGTTGGCGGCGGGTCGAGTGGATCAGGCGGAGGCGGATGTGCTGAGGATTACGGAGCAGGTGGACACGGCGGAGCGGCGTCTGATTGAGGTGGCGGATTTGGTGGCGAAAGGGGAGATGGATTTCAATGGGACGCGCACGCGTTGCGAGGAACTGAAGGCAGAAGAGGCTGCGCTCCAGGGGCGGTTGCCGACGTTGACGGCGGAAGTGGAGGGGATCGAGACGAGGCTGCGCGAGATGGAGTCGTCACAGAAGACTCAAGAGGAGGTGAGTGAGCGGGTGGCTGGGGAGTTGAAGCAGAAGGAAGAGCGGATGCGCCAGATTGAGACGGAGCTGGCGATGCTGAGCGAGGCTAAGGAACGCGCGGAAGCGGTTTCTGAGGACATTCTGCGATTGAGCTCGCGACGGGATGAGTTGGAGGCGGCTGTGACGTTGGCGATTGGGCAAGAGGATGAGGCGAAAGTGAGGGGGGGAGAGGCGCGAGCCGAGAAGGAGGTGCTGGATGGGGAACTGAAGGTGCTGCGGGAATCTGTGACGGCGTTGCGTTTGGAGGAGGAGCAGTTGCAGGGTCTGAAGGAGGAGCTGGACAGGTTGATTGAAGCGAAGAAGAGAGCGGAGGCGGAGGTGCAGGCGCTTGATGCTTTGACAGCGCGGAGAGAGGAGATGGAGAAGGGTTTGGCGGAGGCGGCGCGTGCCGTGGAGGAGGTGAGGGAGCGGGGTGAGGCGGCGCGGGTGGAGAAGGAGAAGTTGGATTTGGAGCTTTCGGGATTGCGGGAGGTTGTGGAGGGGATGCGCCTGGAGGAGCGGAAGCTGGCTGGGCAGGTGGATGCGCAGCGGAGTGATTTGCATGCGGCGGGGGTGGCTGTGGAGCGGTTGAGGCAGAAGATGGCCGAGATGGAAAGTCAGGTTTCTGAGTTTACTCGTAGTGGCGGAGAGCTGATTTCTGTGGGAGAAGCGCTGATGGCGATGAAGGCCCGCAAAGAAGAGACTCAAAAGTCGATCAAAGAGGCTGGCGAGACGGAACTGGAACTCCAGGTCCGATTGGGGGCGTTGCAGGAGGCGGTGAATCGGGAGTCGGCCCGGGTCGAGCAGGCGGGGAGGAATCGGGCGGAGATTGAGGAGGAGTTTCGGGTGTTTGCCGAGAAGATGCAGGAGGAAGCGCAGAAGATGAGGGAGCAGCGTGCGGCTTTGGCGAAGGAAGTGGAGCAATTGAAGGGACAGAAGGCGGCTTTTGCGGAGGCGGAGGAGCAGATGAAGCAGTGGGGGCAGGTTGAGGCGAGGTTGCGCGGGCAGTTGGAGGAGTTAGAGGAGAAGCATGAGGTGATGCGGGCCGGATTGAAGGTGGAAGAGGCGACGGTTTTGATGTTTGCGGGTGATTTGATCAAGCGGCTGGATTTGATCGATTCCTTGAGGCAGCGGTATGCGGGGGCGGATGTGGCGGAGCAACTTTACACGCTGCGGGCCTCGATTGAGGATGTGCTGTTGCAGCATGGGGTGGTGGAGTTTGATGTGGAGCCGGGGACGGTGATTGATGTGGAACTGAGACGGAGGATTGCGGTCGTGGACACGGTTCCGGGGACGGATCGGGCGAGGGTAGTGGAGACTTTTCGGTCGGGCTTTTTGCGGGTGATGGATGATGGGCAAGAGCGGATCTTGCGGAAGCTGGAGGTTCGGACTTCGACACCGGGGTAGGGTTTGGGGTGGGGGCGAATGCCGGCCGAGTGGATGCTGCTAAGACGGCATCGATGTGCTTGTCCCATTGCGCCTCGGCAGAGCGGTTTGATTGGCTGCCGGCGTGCGAGTCTTAGAACTCCAAGACTTTGTCGGGTTTGAGCAGCCAGGTGGCCTCGCCGGCGTGGAGCTTGTATTGGATCTGGCGGGTTTTGCCTGTGGGCTTGGTTTTGGCTGGGTCTTCTGGATAGAGGGGGAAACGTCGGGCGAGGATGCCTTCGACGACGGCGAATTCGTCGCCGCCGCGATAGCCTTTCGACTGCGCAGCATCGAGGTCTGGAAGGGTGATCTGGCTGAGCGATTTCTTTTTGTTGGCGCTCCATGCAAGGAGGGTTTGCGAGGTGCCGGCGAAGCCGTAGGCGTAGAGTTCTGGGGAGCCGTCGGCGTTGATGTCGGCCACTTCGATGCGGGTGATGATGCCGGGCACGTCCATTTCGACGGGTTTGTTGTCCGCCTCAAGTCCGGACGGGGTGACGGTGAGCGTGTTGCCGCTGCGGTTGTTCGGACTGAAGGCTTGGAAGGTGATACCTTGCAGGGTTTCTTTTTGATCGAAGGGCGGGGTTGGTTCGGCAAAGAGAAGCTCATCACTGTCCTCGACTTTAGCTCCTACATCGCCGGGGGAAGCGGGATAGGATTTTCCATCGAAGGAAAGCGCGGCGAGGCCTGGAGTGGCTCCGCCGCCACTGACGGAGACGAGCAGGTCGTGGAAGCCATTCTTAACCGATTTGCGGGCGTAGATGGGCTCGGTGACAACCTTGATGGAGCCGAGGGATTCGAAGCCGTTGGCTGTGCCTTTCAAGATGAACATTGTGGCACCACCCGTGCCGTAGTAGGCGCTCCTGCCATTCATCAGGGCGAGGACGTCGTCCGTGCCGTCGTTGTTGAGATCGGTGCTTGCGATGTCGTAGTGATCCGGTTTGATTTCGGGGTCGATTTTCTGGAGGGCGGCTTGAGTGAGGGGAAGGGCAGGAGGCGCGGCGTGGGTGAGGCTGGCGAGGGCGAGCAAGAGGAGGAGGGATGTTTTCATGGCTGGACGAGGCTGGATAAAAGCACGTTGATGAGGATAAGAAACCAGTCGTTGATGATGTGGGCACCGGAGCTGACCCAGAGGTTTTTGGTTTTGATGTAGGCGAGTGAGAGCACTAGGCGGGCGGTGCCGATGATGACGACGCACTGCACGAAGTCCCAGTGGTAGGTGGACAGGTGGAGCAGTCCGAAGATGACTGCGGTGGCGAGCCAGGAAATGAGGAGGGCGCGGGAGCGGTTCATGCCGTAACGGGCGACGAGCCAGTGCATGAGGGCCAGCAGGGGAATGATGGTGAGCACTTCCTCGCCCACCAACTGCACGGCGGTCTTGCTGAGGAAGATCGCCAATCCGCTGGGGGAAAGCTTGCTGGCGGCGGCTATGGCGGGATTCGAGTTGGCGCCGACGGTGAACTGGACGATGCTGACGACCACAAAGGTCACGGCGATGTTGAGCAGGGCGAAGAGGATCATGAGTTTGACTTCACGAAAGCCGACGCGCCCGAACAGACTCGCCGCCTGTCCTTTGCTGACCCATGAGAGGGTGGCCAGGGGGATGACGGGAAAGAGGATGGCTGGGATGAAGGTTCCAAGATCGCCACCGGGCCAGGGGATGGGCACGATGAGCAGCGCGAAGGCAAGTCCCGTCATGATGATGAGCCAGCACCAGTGCGCGGTGGTCAAGGAGACGGGGTTGCCTTGATAGAAGGGGAAATCGCGATGGGGATCTTCGGGAAGTTTCATGGGGAGTATCGGTTGTCAATCGCGACCGGCGGCGATGACCTTCGCACTGTTGTAAAACGGGATGTCGGGAACGGTCTCGCTGTTTTCGAACCGTCAGGAAAGCCTGACCTTGGCTCCGAGTTGAGGGATGCTTCTTCAGCCATGGCTTGCAGCGACAGGGGGATGAGCGGAGCCATGATGCGTGCGATATACTTCATGAACTCAGATCTGTCGATTCTATCAGGAAGACTTTGTTAGAGGCAAACGCTGACGAGTTCGGCTCCAGGTGGTACAGGGGTCGTTGGGGGGGAGGGCGTCGCGGTCGGAGCGGGCGATTTTGTCGAGGAGGGCGCGGAGGGTTTTGACTTTTTCGGGTAGGGTGGGGGCGAGGTCTTGGGTTTCGGAGGGGTCGTCTTTGAGGTTGAAGAGTTCGGTGGTGAAGGTGGAGTTTTGGCCGGAGACGTTGAGTTTGTGGTCGCCAAAGCGGAGGGCGCGGGCGCGGAAGCCGGGGGCGGCCCAGTAGAGGGGGCGGGGGCCGGGTTGGATTTTGAGGGTGAGGACGGGGAGGAGGTTGCGGCCATCCCATTTGAGGGGTTTGTCCTTTG
>JARXAL010000286.1 GCA_029865835.1 Verrucomicrobiaceae bacterium | reverse complement strand
GGAGTGAGCGGTTTAACGGGTTTTTGAAGTATCACTGGACGGATGGGACTGACACGGTGCGGGTGACGGCGATGGGGACGGCGGCGGATTGGACATCGACGGATCAGATCCCGCAGCGGGCGGTGCAGCGGGGGCAGTTGGGGCGGTTTGGGTTTGTGGATCCGACCAATGGCGGGGAGTCGCAGCGGTATTCGCTATCGGCGGCGTGGGAGCGGATGGAGGGGGATGTGCGGACGTATGCGGATGTGTATGCGGGGTATTATGATTTGGATTTGTTTTCGAACTTCACTTACTTTTTGAATGATCCGGTGCGGGGGGATCAGTTTGAGCAGAAGGATGGGCGCTGGTTTATGGGGGGAAATGCGGGGCGGGAGTGGAAGTTTGAGGCGGGCGGGCAAGAGCAGCGGATGAACGTGGGGTTTCAGACTTACCACGAGTGGATCGACGGGATTGGGTTGCATTTGACGCAGGCGAGACGGCGGTTTCAGACGATTCGGGAAGATGATATTTATCAGGGGAACTATGCGCTGTTTGCGGAGTTGGAGTGGAAGTTCAATGATTGGTTGAGGGTGACGCCAGGGGTGCGTGGGGATTTGTTTAGCACGGAGGTGACGAGTGATTTGGCGGTGAACTCGGGGTCGTCGGTGGATGGGATTGTGAATCCGAAGTTGGGGGTGGTGCTGGGGCCGTGGGCGGAGACGGAGTTTTATTTGAATGGGGGCTTAGGCTTTCACAGCAACGATGCGCGGGGGATGACGATTTCGCGTGATCCGGTGACGGGGGATCGAGTGACGGCGGCGGATCCGCTGGTGCGGACGTATGGGGCGGAATTTGGGATTCGGAATGAGTCGATACCTAAGGTAGTGAACACGTTGAGTGCGTGGTATTTGAAGAGTGATTCGGAGCTGGTTTATGTGGGGGATGCGGGCACGAGCGAACCGGGTCCGGCATCGCAGAAATATGGGGTGGAGTTGTCGAGTTACTGGAGGCCGACGGATTGGGCGATGGTGGATGTGGAGGCGACGGCGACTTACGCGGAGCTGCTGGACACGCCGGAGGGGCGGTTCATTCCGGGGAGTGTGCCTTACACGTTGAACACGGGGATCACGCTGGGGAAAGGCGAGGGCTTCTTTGGGTCGTTGCGGGGGCGGTTCTTTGGGCCGAGGCCGCTGATTGAAGATGGCAGTGTGGAATCACGCGAGGCGTTCCAGGTGAATGCGCGGATTGGTTACCGGAGGAAGAACTGGGAGGTGGCGGTGGATTGTCTGAATCTGTTTGATCGGAACGACAATGACATTGTGTACTTCTACGAGTCGCAGTTGCGCGGGGAGAGTGCGCCGCGTGAGGACCAGCATTTTCATCCGATTGAGCCGCGGATGTTTCGGGTTTCGCTGACTTATCGGTGGTAGGTGGGGCGCGAGAAGACAAGGGTGCAACCAGGCTGGTTCCACCACGAGGTGGTGGGAGTGCAACCAAGATGGTTGCACCACCTTGGGTTAGAGCATGCCGAGCTTCATTTTGCCTTCGATGCTGATCATGTCTTGATTCCAGGGTGGATCCCAGACGACGTCGACGGAGGCGTCGTCGATGTCTTCGATGGTGAGGATGCGGCTTTGGGCGTCGGCGGCGATGGTGGGGCCCATGCCGCAGCCGGGGGCGGTGAGGGTCATTTTGACTTCGGCTTTGCGGCTGCCGGATTCTGTTTCGACGACGCGGCAATCGTAGACGAGGCCGAGGTCGACGATGTTGACGGGGATTTCGGGGTCGTAGACGTGGCGGAGTTGGGACCAGACGGCTTGTTCGATGTCGTTGGCGTCTTCGGGGACGTTGGAGGAGCTGCCGGCTTCTTCTTTTTTGGAGGCTTCGGGGTCGATGCCTAGGGCGTCGGCGTCTTTTTCCGAGATGCGGGCGAGGCCGAAGTCGGTGGCGACGGTGTAGGTGCCGCCGAGTGACTGGGTGATGATGACTTTGGTTCCGATGGGCAGGTGGACCTGGTCCCCACTGGGGATTTGGACTGCTTCGACGTCGCGTTTGAGTTCAAGGGAGGCGCTCATTGAGGGGAAGGGGGGATCAGTAATCAGTGATCAGTATTCAGTTGTTGGGTTAGTGAAGAGGCGTTGTTAGGAGGTGAAGACGATTTTGACTTTGCCGGGGTTATGCGATGGCAGGCTGTCGGAGAGGGTGGGGGCGGTGTTTTGGGTTGGGGTGATGGGTGCGGGAGAAGCGGATTCGGCGTCGAGAGCGGCTTTGAGGGCACCTTCGACCATTTGGCCGCAGTGGATCTTCATGGGTGGGAGGGGGCCGAGGGGGGCGGAGAGTTCCTGGGCGCTGAGTTGCAGGGCTTCTTCGCGGGTTTTGCCCTGGATGAGGCGGGTGGCCATGCTGGCGACGGCGATGGCGGTCTGGCAGCCGAAGGATTGGAATGAGGCTTTGTCGATGACTTTGCGACCGTCGACCTCTTTGTATTTGAGCCACATCCGGAGCATGTCGCCACAATCGGGACTGCCGACGGTGCCGACGGCGTCGGCATCGGTCATTTCACCGAGGTTTTCGGGGTTGGCGAGGGTGGCCTGGAGGGTGGCTTCGTCCATGGGGTGTTAAGCTTCGAGTTCTATACGGTAGCGGGGTAGGGATGGATCCACTTCCTGGCTGTAGGCGTCGATGCCGCCGGTGAGGGCTTTGGCTTCGCCGAAGCCGTGGCCGATGAAGTAGGCGACGGCGTCGAGGACACGGGTGCCGGTGTGGTCGTAGAGTACGAGGGGGGCGGTTTTGTCCCAGGAGGAGAAGATGGTGGCGATGAGATCCTGAGTGAGGAGGGTGGAGCCGGGGATGGCGACGGCTTCGTGTTCCTCGCGGGTGCGGACGTCGAGGATCTGCAGTTGGGGGTGGGTGCCGCGGAGGGTGTCGAGCTGGACGGGGGTGATTTGGAGGGCGGCGTCGGACTGGTGGCTGTCCTGGAGGAGCTGGATGACTTGATCGACAGGGAGGTTTTCGTTCCGGGCGCAGACTTGGGCGAGGGTTTCGGTGGGGTTGAAGCCGCAGCTTTGGCAGCCGCCGATGTGGTAGGCGGCGAAGAGGGCGCGTTGGGCACCGGGGCAGGTCTTGAGGACCTCGGTCATGGTCATGTCACCATGGAGAGAGGGTGGTTGAGGGGGTGCTGCGGTCATGGGGGATGTTGGCGCGGGAGGGGCGGGGGGTCAACCGTTGGGCTCGGGGTATTGGAGGGAGGAGGCGTGGTTGGGGGTGTTTTTAGAGAGGATGGATCTTGACAAAATAGTTTGTATATATGAAATTTGTAATAATGAGAGTCAATTCAATTTCCAATCGGCTGATAGCCTGTTCGGCGATCCTTTGGATTAGTGTGGGGCTTGCGAAAGGTGACGTGGTATTGGAGTGGAACGCGATGATGCGGAATAGCTTCAAGAATGAGGGAAGCGGGGCGACGCCGCCGGAGAATTCGCGGACAATGGGGATGATGGGTGGGGCGGTGTTTGATGCGGTGAATTCGGTGAATCGGAGTTACAGCCCGTATTTGGGGTATTTTGACCCGGTGACGCCAGGGGTGGGGATTGATCTTTCGGCGGCGGCTGCCGCGGCGGCGCATGCGGTGATGAAGGCTGTTTACACGGATTTGTATGGGCCTTCGAACGGTTACAATTCGAGTTTTGATTCGTTGTTTTCGACCCAGATGAATGCGATTCCGGAGAGTGTGGCGAAGCAGCGGGGATTGGAAGTGGGGTTGGCTGCGGCGCAGGCGATGATTACTGGTCGGGCGAATGACGGGTGGAATTTGACCTCGACGTATCAACCGCAACCGTTGGGGACGGCTGGAAGGTGGCAACCGGGGAGTCAGACAGGAGGTTGGGGAGCAGCGGCGGGCTCGTTTTTGATGCCTCAGTGGGGCAATTTGACGCCGTTTTCGATGTCGAGCGGGAGTCAGTTCAGGCCGGCGGGGCCGGATGGGTTTGCGGTGTCGAATTACACGAACTGGATCCGGAGCAGTGCGTATACGGCGGATTTTAACTTGGTGAAGGACTTGGGAGGGACGAACAGTTCGATCCGGACGACGGATCAGACGAACATCGCGTATTTCTGGGTGGATGGGCCAGGGACGGCGTCGCCGCCGGGGCATTGGAACCGGATTGCAGCGACGGTATCTGCTGAGCGCGGGCTATCGATTGAACAGAACGCGCGGTTGTTTGGGTTGTTGGGGATTACGCAGGCGGATACGGGGATTGCGACGTGGGAGGCGAAGGTGCATTATGACACGTGGCGGCCGATGTATGCGATCAACACCGCGAACTTGGATGGCAATGCTTTGACGATGCAGGATTCGTCCTGGAGCCCGCTGATTCCAACGCCGTCTTTTGGGGCGTATACGAGCGGTCACAGTGCGTTTAGCATGGCGGGGGCGACGGTTTTGGGATCTTTCTTTGGATCGGACAGCATCACCTTCACGACGGATTCGGAGTCGGTCATGCTCCCTGCAAACTACACGAGGACGTATGGGAGTTTCTCGGATGCAGCGAGGGAGGCTGGGATGAGCCGGATTTATGGAGGCATTCACTTCATGTCGGACAATTTGGATGGGGCTGTGCTTGGCGGGAATGTGGCGAACCAGGTGCTGAGCACGCAGATGCTGCCGGTGCCGGAGCCGGGGTCGGTTTTGATGATTGGGGTGGCGGCGCTGGGGGCAGTGATGCGGCGCCGGCGGCGGGTGGGTCACGATTGAGTTGCGCGGGCGGGGAAGCGGCGGTTGAATGAGCGGTGCGTTTTGACGTGCGCCGCCGGGTGAAGGCCGGGCGGGATGAATGAATTGTTTTATGCCGCCGAATGCCTCTTTGTTTCTAGGTTTGCGTTACCTGCGGCCGAGGCGTTCGTTTGTGTCGATCATCACGTTGATCTCGATCTGCGGGGTGATGCTGGGGGTGGCGGTGATGGTCGTGGTGATGTCGATTTTCAAGGGGTGGCAGGTGGAGTTTCGGCAGTTGATGCTGGGATTTGAGCCGCACGTGACGTTGAGTCAGGATGCGCCGTTCGAGGGGCAGGAGGCAAGCGACTGGCGTGCGGTGCTGGCCTGGGCGGAGAAGCAGAGTGGGGTGACGTCGGCGACGCCGGTGGCGCAGGGGATTGTGGTTTTGGATGCGGGCGGGGAGTTGGAGCCGATGGAGGTGATGGGGTTTCGGTCGGATGCGGCGGCGGGGTTGATGGAGCGGCTGAAGAAGCACTTGGTGGATGGCGAGTTCAATTTGGAGGAGGACAACAT
>JARXAL010000200.1 GCA_029865835.1 Verrucomicrobiaceae bacterium | reverse complement strand
CACCCTCACTCCAACAATGAATTGCACTGCCCTATCTCTCTCCCGCATCGGCCTGCTGGCCCTCTTTCTGTCTTCTCTCACCCATGGCCAGGAAGGCGCGGTCAAAAAAGAAACCCGCACCCTCATGGCCGGAGCGGCCACCAGTAACATCACACCACCCCTGGGTCTGGAGATCGTCGGAAACTTCGCCCCTCGCCCCATCGCCAATCACGTCCACGATGAGTTGCATGTCCGCTGCCTCGTACTGGACGACGGTGAAACGCGCCTTGCCGTTGCCGTGGCGGATACCATTTCCCTCGCTCGCGATGTCTGGGATGAAGCCAAACAAAAGATCGAAGCCGCCACCGGCATCCCCGCGGCAAACATGATGTTCTCCGGCACCCACACCCACTCCAGCGTCGCCGCCAACTCCCATGAGGATCCCTCCCTAAACTACCGTCAATTCATCATCTCCCGTGTGGTCGATGGGGTGCGCCGCGCAGTGAACAATCTGGAACCAGCCCGCATCGCCTGGGGCAGCGGCAAGCTCCCTCAACATGTCTTCAACCGCCGCTACCTGCTTAAAGACGGCTTGACCGAGATCAATCCCTTCGGCGAACAAGATCGCGCCGTGATGAATCCGAGCAGCGGCATCCGCCTTCGCCTCAAAGGCCCCGCCGGCCCCACCAACCCCGAAGTCTATTGCCTCTCCGTACAGGCTGCCGATGGCCGCCCTATCGCCCTCATGGCCAACTACTGGCTCCACTACGTGGGCGGCGTAACTCGCGACCACCTTTCCGCCGACTACTTCGGCCAATTTTGCCAGAACATTGAAACCACTCTCAGTCACGAACATCAAGATCGGCCCTTCGTAGCACTGCTGGCCAACGGCCCCTGCGGCGACGTCAATAACAACGACTACAGCGGCAAAACATCTTCCGCCTCTCGCCAGCCCTACGAGAAAATCAAACTCGTTGCCGCCGACCTCGCCTCCGAGGTCCTGCGCGTCCACAAGACACTGCAATATCAGGACTGGGTGCCTCTCCGGGCCGCCGTGTCCGAACTTGAACTGACCGTCAGACGCCCCACTGCCGAAATGATCAAACGCGCTGAAACCATCCTCGCGCGTCCCACCGATGTCTCACCCATTCATCGCCACGAAGTCGCCTACGCTCATCGCACACTGGCCGCCAGAGACGCCAGCGATGATTCCGTCTCCACCATCATGCAAGCCTTTGGCATTGGGCACCTGGCCATCACCTCGATTCCATTTGAAGTGTTCACCGAGATTGGTCTCGACATCAAAGCTCGCAGCCCCTTCAAAGAGACCTTCACCATCGAACTCGCCAACGGCAGCAACGGTTACCTCCCCACCCCCGCACAACACGACCTCGGCGGCTACGAAACCTGGCTGGGCACCAACCGCGTCGAACGCGAAGCCTCCAACAAAATCACCACCCAAATTCTCTCCCTGCTGGAACGCATCCGTTAGACCATTTCTCAAAAAGAGGGACATTTGGATCCATCGAGCGCAGCGGCCTTGGTTCCAAGCAAGTCGCGCTGCCCGCTATTCAATCCATAGCCGACCAGCGGCTGACGCAGCCAATGAGGCCGCTCCGCCACTGGGCAAGGTGACAAGCCTTTCGAGAACCGGTCCACCCAGCCGCACTGAAAAAACGCTACCGCCAACGTCGTTCCCTCCGCATGCGCCACCCCATCGACCGCCGCCGCTTCCTGTCCTCCACTGCCGCCTTCCTGGGCTTTCCCTCAATCATCCCAAGCAGCGCCCTCGGTCTCAACGGCAAACCCGCCCCTTCTAATCGCACCACCCTCGGACTCATTGGCTGCGGCGGTCGCGCCAACGATGTCGTCAAAAATTTCTTCAACGACGACCGTGTGCAAGTCATCTCTGTCTGCGATGTCGAAACCGAATCCACCCGCTACAACCAAGGCATCGTCCGCAAAAATGGACCCCTCGGCCGCGAACCCATGCGTCGCATGATCGACGCCAAATACCAGGGTCGCACCTGCTCCACCCACGAAGACTTTCGTGACCTCCTCGCCCGTCCAGACATCGACGCCGTCCAAATCGCCACCCCCGACCACTGGCACGCCCTCCACGCCATCGCCGCCGCCCGCGCCGGCAAACACATCTACTGCGAAAAACCCCTTGCCCTCACCATCGCCGAAGGCCGCTTCATGAGTGACACCATTCGCCAGGCCAATGTCATCTGGCAAACCGGCTCCCAGCAGCGCAGTGACATTCACTTCCGCATGGCCGCCGAATTCATCCGCAATGGCCGCCTCGGCAAACTCAAACAAATCCGTGTCGGCCTCGCCAGTGATAACCGCGACAACAACGGCCACGCCTCCCAAACCCAACCCACCCCTGTCCCCAACGGATTGAACTACGACCTCTGGCTCGGCCCCGCCGCAGACGCTCCTTTTTGCCCTGCCCGTCTCCACTCGAATTGGCGCTGGTTCTACGACTACTCCGGCGGCAACATCACCGACTTCGGCGCCCACCACCTCGACATCGTCCAGTGGGCCCTCGACAAAGACTCCAGTGGCCCCGTCGCCTTCACAGACCTCCACGCCACCTGGCCAGCACCCGGCAGCCTCTACACCACCCCACTCACCTTCGCCTTCTCTTACCAATACTCCGATGGCACCACCGTTCATGTCGCAGACAAAATGGACTTCGGCTCCGGCATCCGATTCGAGGGCGAAAAAGGCACCATCACCACCACCCGTGGCGGCCTCAAATGGGATCCCATCGAACTCCGCCGCCCCATCACCTCAGACGAAATTCACCTCTACGAAAGCAAAGACCACTTTCGCAACTTCATCGACGCCATCCAAAACGGCACCCAACCTGCCGCCCCCATCGAGACCGCCCATCGCTCCATCACCATCTCCCACCTCGCTAACATCGCCCTTCGCCTCCGCCGCGAAAAACTCCACTGGGACCCCGACACCGAAACCATCCAGAACGACCCCGAAGCCCAAGCCCTCACTTCCCGTCCCATGCGTTCCCCTTGGCAGCTATAAGTTTCACTCACTCCCTTTCAAACTCTGGCCCAACCGCCAAGCCTTGCTCTGGGGCTCACCCGTGTAAGCTCCACGATGGGTGCCATCTCGCGGCTTCACCAACCCATCGAAATCCAACTCAACGTCTGCCTGCCCAGCAAATACCGACAAATCAATCGGCACCCCAACACCTTGGCCAGGCTTTGGATGCAAATCCAAAGCCCCCAGCGCAGCATCAGGCGCAGCTAGGTAATTGGCGGCATCGGCAAACGCACCCGTCAGATTGTCAGCCCCACCTTTCATCTTTCCAGGAAGCACCATCGGTACACCAGCAAAGACGACGTTTCCCGTGACGGCTTGCCCCTCCACAGGATCACTGGCGATGCAAATGCCGCGTCCAGCCGCAACGATCGTGTTGTGAAACACCTGCGCCAACTTCAGCGGCAGGTCATGTTTGCGCAGCAAAATTGCGGCGTATTCAGTATGCGGACAACCAGCAAAGACATTGTCGTGAATGCTGACACGCCCCGAGGCATGCAGAAGAGACTCACGCGGGTTGTGGTAAAAAAAGTTTCCGTAGATCTCGTAGAGGTCAGATGAACCGGGACCACTGTCCGGAAAGCCTCCCACCAAAAGGTTGGGCCGATCCCCATCCGGGCTCGGCTCGTCGTTCTTGATGAAAACATTGTGGCGAATGATCGTGCTGCCAGCAGCAGTCGGCAGTCCAGGAAGATCCGGGCGGGATTTCTGGAACTTGATCTCCATGCAGTATCCAATCGGGTCGTGAACTAGGTTGTGCTCAATTACACCCTGCACGAAAGGCTCGGCACCGTTGGAATTTCCAAGATACAAACCCGTGCCGCAGCGCCGGATGATGTTCCGACGAATCGTCCAGCTCCAGGTAGGCGTTTTGGTGGAAATACCAACCGCCTGCTGACTGGTGTTGAAGTCACTGATCACACAGTCTTCGACCAGAATGTCATGAACCAAATTAGCGAGTCCGCCCTTCGCGCTGATGCCAAACTGACCCGACACTCCGGAGCCCTGAAAAGTGAGCTTCTTCAAAGCCACATACTGACACTGCCAAAGCTCCACACAGTTGGCAGACGCCGACTGCCGAATCTCAGCCGTCCCACTCTCAGGCCCCCGGATCGTAATCCACGCCCCCGGTTGCCCCTTGCAGTCACTCAGCGGCAGCCCCCGCTCATAAACGCCCGCCTCCAATATCAAAGTATCCCCAGGAACCAGTTCCAACAACGCCTTCCGATAGCTGGTCGTCGTGGCGCGCTTCTCCGCCGCCTCCGTCAGAAGAGTCGAGAGCAAAAAGAGACAAAAATAATGGCACCTCGCATGCCCCAAAGAAAAGCGGTTCCTTGTCACCACCGAAAGCAAAAACTCAGGGGACTTAACTCAATCAACAACCTTCACCAAAACGCCAAGGTGGCCTTGAAAAAAGTCAGAGTCGACATTCATGAATGGCTCAGGCTAACTGTAAGTTTCCCCTGCCCACTCCGTTTCTTTGCTACCGCTTTCCATTCCCCATGAACACCCGCGCCCTCCTTCTTCTCGGACTCCTTCTCCCTACCCTTTCTTCCGCCGAATCCACCTGGAACCGCTTCCGCGGCCCCAACGGCACCGGCAACGCCGAAACCTCCGGCCTCCCCGCCACTGTGGACGCCGCTTCCACCCTCTGGAAAGCCCCCCTCGGCAAAGGCTGGTCCTCCCCCGTCCTCTGGGAAAACCTCGTCGTCGTCACCGCTGAAACCGCCGCCACCAAACGCGCCGTCATCGCTCTCTCCGCCACCGACGGCAAAGAACTCTGGCGCTACGAGGTCGAATTCGTCCCGCACAAAATCCACAACTTCAACAGCCTCGCCAGCAGCTCCGCTTTCATCGATGCCCAGCGCATCTACATCAACTGGAGCACCGGCACCACCATCCAAGCCCTCGCGCTCGACCACTCCGGCAAACTCCTCTGGGAAAACAAACACGTCGCCGACTACATCCACGAACACGGCACCGGCATCTCCCCCATCGTCGAAGACGGCATCATGATCGTCCGCAGCGAGTTCGACTGGCAGCGCGACGGCAAAGTCTACACCGAAGACCCCGAAGAACAAAAGTGGAAAACCTGCATCGTCGGCCTCGACGCCGCCACCGGCAAGCAAGCCTGGAAACTGGACCTCCCCAACTGCCTCAACACCTTCTCCACCCCCGTCGTCCACACCCTCAAAAGCGGCCAAAAAGAAGTCATCTGCGCCAACACCGGCAGCGGCGTTATGGGCATCGATCTCAAATCCGGAAAAATCAACTGGCAGCACAACCCCGGCTATTCCCAGCGCAGCCTCGGCTCCGGCGTCCTCAGTGACGAGTTCTACTTCTGCACCTTCGGCACCGGCGGCGGCGTCAAAGAAGTCGCTGCCCTCGACCTCAAATCCGGCAAACCCAAGGCCGTCGAGTTCGAAATCCCCAAAGGCCTCCCCTACGTCCCCTCCCCCATCGTCATCGGCGAACACATGTACCTCCTCGGCGACGGCGGCATCCTCCGCTGCGTCGAATTCAAAACCGGCAAGGTCATCTATGAAGAGCGCGTCGAAGGCGTCCAGGGCAGCTCCAAATTCTTCAGCAGCCCCGTCGCCGCCGACGGCAAAATCTTCTGTGGCAGCCAGCAGGGCGACCTCATCGTCATCAAGGCCGGCCCCAAGTTCGAACGCCTCGCTGCCTCCAAACTCGACTCCCCCATCAACGCCACCCCCGCCATCGGCGACGGTCGCCTCTTCGTCCGCACCGCCGAAAGCCTCTGGTGCATCGGCAGCAAAGCCCCCCCAGTGCCTTAACAAAGGCTACTCTTCCACCGACACCACAAAAGCAGGCGTCAAAACCCGCCCGCCCACCTTCACCTCGCAGAAAAGCCGGATGCTACCCGCCTGCGGTGGATAAAACTTGAACGCCAAAGTCGGTCCATACCGCAAACTGGCGTCCACGACATCACCCCCTTGAGGGTGCAGTTCCAGCATCGTCTCTCCACCCTCGTAAAAGCCCGCCACATGGGCAAAGGCCATCCGCATCGGCTCCAACTGCGTTACCGGTTGGCCAGCCGCATCCGTGACCTGAATCCGCATCAATCTCGTCTGCCCCTTCCGCACCTTCCCCATCCCAAAAAAGGACATCTGAAACGTGTATCCCTCGACCACACACTTCAACACCTCCCCGTTTTCACCGTTTTGAACCACAGCATTCTGAACACTCGCAGCCAACTCCGACTTCAAATACTCCTGCAGTCCTGTCGCCACCGGCACCACCCCAAGCCAAGCCGAATACCCTGCATCACTCTTCGGAGTGAACGCCACTTCATAGTCACCCTCGGACTTCCCGGCCACTGGCAACACATGCTGAAAATCCGTCCACCCCTGATCCACCAAAATCAAATGCAACCCGGCCCCATGCGTCGGCACTAGATCCGACAAGGTCACAGGTGAACCATCCACACCCTTGACCGTCATCATGAACTTGACCTCCTTGCCCCGCTCCAACTTCGATCCCGCCTTCAGTTCCCATCGCATCGTCGGTTCCCCCGGCTTCACATAAATCCCACTGTACGGGATCCGCCTCGCCACCCGTGTCCGTGCGCACATCTCACACTTCGTTCCAGCCACCGTCGCTACCGACTCCGGATGCTCCAAACACGCATAGACCTCCCCCTCCACCAGCGCCTCATCAAACGCTCCCTCAATCAGTTTCAACCCCTTCTTGAACTCCCCAAACACATTCGCCGCCCCCACTTGATTCCCCGCCATGCTCTCCCTCGCCACCAAATTGATGCGGCTAAACGCCAGCGCCGTGTTCGCATCCATCTCCGCCTGCTTCTCCAAAGCCACTCCATGCTTGGCCAACAACCGAATCGCCGGACTGCACAACACCATCTGCCCCGTCACCTCATCCAATCGTTGCTCCACCAGCAACCGCTCCACATTCGCTGTCGCCAAGCGTATCACATTCCACGCCTCCTCCACCGAAGCCGGATTCAGCAACCTCGCCGGCACCGGCACATCAGCCCACCCGTCCATTCCCGACAAAACCACGATTACCCCCGCCAAACAAGCGCGCCACCCAACCAACAACCTGGACAAAAAATCTCTCACCCCTCCACCATAACCAACCCGCCCCCCATTTGGCAACGCTCTTCTCCATCTTCGAACAGGCCTGCCCACCGTCCCACAAAAGGCGTGCTCCCTCCCCCTGAATATCGTATCATCTTGTTGAAATCATTCCGCCGCCATGCCGTCACCCGCACCATCGCAAATCAGAAACCTCCTCGCGCTCGTCCTAGCGCTTGCAGGCCTCGGGTGCACGGATCTCTGCGCCACCGATCTCCAACTCCACATCCTTCCTCTGGCCGGACAAGAACCCCTCAAACTCGACTCACTCACCCACCAAAACACCGCCGGAGACACCTGGTCCGTCACTCGTCTCAGTTACTTCGTCAGCGGCGTCTCCCTCCAACGCCCGGATGCCACTTGGCTCGACTGCCCCACCGCCCTCGCCTGGCTGAACGCCACCTCCAACCGCAACTCGGTCTTGGTTCAAAACATTCCCTCAGGCGACTACCAAGCCCTCAAATTCCACATCGGCCTCACCCCTTCGCAAAACGCCAGCGACTCCGCCTCTCACCCACCCGAACACCCGCTCAACCCCAACTTAAACGGCCTCCACTGGAGCTGGCTCGGCGGCTACATCTTCTTCGCTCTCGAAGGCCGTTTCCACACCAAAGACAACCCCGCTCTCCAAGGCTTCGCCTATCACCTCGCTCGCGATCCGTTCCGCACCGCCATCACCCTTCCTTGCAAACTCTCCCTCCAGAAAAACGCCTCGCTGAACTTGGGTATCAACATCGCCACCATCTTTGACGGAGTCAGCCCCATCTCCTTCGCCAGGGACGGCACCAGCACCCACTCCAAAGACGGCGACCCACTCGCCACAGCTCTCCAATCAAACCTTGCCCGCTCATTCAGCCTCCTTCCAGAGGCGCCCCCAAATCAAAAAGCCCCTCCTGAACAAATCTCAAAAACATACGACCTCCCGGCCACTTATACCGCCTACAAATTCGAACTCCCCGGCACCTTCCCCCTTCCTGCACTCCCCAAAGACAACCCCCTCTTGAACGAGCGCATCGCCCTGGGTCGCAGGCTCTTCCACGAAACCGCCCTCTCCAAAAACAACCGCCTCTCCTGCGCCTCATGCCACCTCTCCGAAGCCGCCCTCACCGATCCCCGCCAATTCAGCCTCGGCATCGAAAACCGCCCCGGCAACCGCAACGCCATGCCCCTCTTTAACCTCGCCTGGAAATCCGCCTTCTTCTGGGATGGCCGCGCCCCCACCCTGCGCGCACAAGTCCTTCAACCCATCCAGGATCATCGCGAAATGGACGAATCCCTCGACAACGTCACCGCCAAACTCGCCGCCATTCCTAGCTACCAGGACGCCTTCCAAAAAGCCTTCGGCAGCGGCCAAATCACCGCCCACAATCTCTCACTCGCCCTCGAGAACTTCCTCCTCACTCTCACCTCCTTCAATTCCAAATTCGACCGCGCCCATCGTGGCGAAGCCGAACTCACCGACCTCGAAAAACTCGGCTTCCAACTCTTCATGACCGAGCGCGAACCCCGACTCGGCAGCATGGGCGGCGACTGCTTCCACTGCCACGGCGGCGCCCTCTTCACCGACCACCAATTCCGCAACAACGGCCTCGCCATCGATGAAAAAGACCTCGGTCGCTTCCTCAACACCAAGGCCTCCCTCGACCGCGGCGCCTTCTCCACCCCCAGCCTCCGCAACATCGCCCTCACTGCCCCCTACATGCACGACGGCCGCTTCGCCACCCTTGAACAAGTCCTCGATCACTACAGCGAAGGCATCCAATACACCGACACCCTCGACCCCAACCTCGCCAAACACCCCGGCGGCGGCCTCCTCCTCAGCCCCGAAGACAAACAAGCCCTCATCGCGTTCCTCAAAACCCTCACCGACGATCAATTCATCGAGTCCACCCGGTTTGAGAAACGCTAAGCGATTCAGCCTCTAGGCCGGCTTCATGAACCCCACATCGGATCCATATTCTGTCCCGCTAAAACGGCTCAAGTTCGGGAACACCGTCGCCATGCTGCTTTCCGATACTCCAAACCAACGCGCCAGCGTCGCCGCATGCTGATCCACCGCCGTCGTCGGCAGCCAGCGCCCCAATCCCGTGTCTTGTGGCCCGCCCAACGCCAAGACCGGCAGATGCCCATACGTCCTCCCCCCCTTCACCGCTCCACCCGCAATGATATGGTGCCCTCCCCAACCATGGTCGCTCCCCTGCGAATTCGTCGGAAACGTCCGCGCAAAGTCACTCGCCGTGAACGTCGTCACACTGTCCGAGACCCCCAATTGCTCCATCGCACGCTGAAACGCAAACAACGACTCACTCACATCATTCAAAAGATTCGCATGCGTCCCTGTCGTTGACGTCACCGTTCCATTCGTATTGAACGTCACCTGGTTCGTATGCGTGTCATACCCACCCACCGAACAGAAGAAAATCTGCCGCTTCATGTCAAACGCCGTCGGTCCCCGCGCCTGAATGATCCGCGCAATCATCTTCAACTGCGTCCCCAACCCCGATGTCGGAAATGGCGTATTCCAAACCCACGTCCCGGGTGGTGCGTCCGTCGCCATCGCCGTCGCCTGAATGCTCGTGTTCAACAACTCACCCGTCGCCACCGCCCGCTCCATCACATCCCCAAAAACCGACCGCTGCAAATTCGCGGTGTCATGCCCGAAAATGTTCCGCATCGTCTGCAGCTTCGCCGCGCTCAAATTCGACAGCGTGACCGCCCCCGTGCTCGACACATGATACTGCTGAACCACCCGCCCCACTTCATACGTGTTCGAACCGTTCAGCGAGACCGACATCGAGATCTTCCCGGTCGGATTCGCCGTCGCATTCAAAAGATCCGCACATCGCCCGCCCCAACCCGTTGCCGGAGGCTGGTCCGGAATGGACGTCTGCCACTGCGTCACCTGATCACTGTGCGAAAACAACTGCGGCGGCCGCGTCCCAGTCGCATTCCCCATATACTCCGCACGCGTGATCGGCCGCACCAAAGTCCCCACATTGAAAGTCACCGCCAGCTTGTCCTCACCAAACAATGTCTGCAACTTCCCGCAACTCGGGTGAAACCCGTACGTATGCCCGTCCGCATCCGTGTAAGGCGTCGTCCCCTGGTCATTCAGCGGCATCAAAGAACTCTGAGGTAAGGCCAAAATGCCCCGCAATCCTGCGTAAGCGTTGTACGCCGACGTCGTTGTCGGCACCACCCAGTTGTTGGAATCGTTGCCCCCGTTTAGAAACAAACAGATCAGGGCCTTGTATCCCGTGATGCTGCCACTCGACTGCGCCATGGCCGCGTTGATCAGCCGCAAATCACGAATCGTATGAGTCGCGGCAGCCGCACCCACACCAGTGTAAACAGCCCTCGTCAGAAAACTGCGACGGGTCAGAATGTTTCGATCTTGGAACGGATTCATAGGAGATCAGCGTTGAATGGTGAAATCAGGTGAGGTGAGAATGAAATGCAGTAGGGCCCGAATCCGGTTTTGCTTCTCCGTGTCAGTCGGCGTTCCGCTGTTGTTGTAGGCGATATTCGTGTACGGATTCGTCGTCTGATTGTAGGCCGCGGTCATGTTCGCCCGGGTCTGCACAAACCTCATCATCTCCGTCTTGATCGCTGCTGGCATTTGCCCTCCCATCAGCAGGCTATTCAATCGATCAATCAAATCGCCCAGATTCTCATCGTTCGTCCACGGCTTGCTCGCATTACTCCCCGCACCCATCTGACTGCCCGGCGGACTCGTGCCCACCGCATTCCCCATCCAGGGACTCAAATCCATCATCAACGCGTTGTTGCCCGAGTTAAAGCTGGACACCCCATTGGTGTTTCCTGATCCATACACACCCCTCTCCAAATAGTTGGCCTGCCGCATCACCGTCGTCTCCGCCGTCTTCTGAAACTCGGGTGTCGTCAATCCCGCCTGCGCCAGCGGCCCCGCATACTTGTAGTCCGGCAGGAAGAAGTTGAATACCGTTGGCGAGTTCAGCGGCGACTGGTCCAACGATCCGTCCGTACTTCCCATCGCAAACGTGCTCGGCCTTGACCCAACCGTCCCATTCCGAACCAAAGGCAAGGATTTCAATGGGAACTGATACATCCCATTATCCCCCTGATTCGTGCCCAAATTCGGGTTCCCAGTCGCCGTTGACAGCACGGTATACGTGTTCAAATCCACCACCGCCTCAACCGTTCCCACAAAATCCGTTGGCCTTGGATTTCCAGAAGTGAAATTCAACTGGACCAAATCTCCCACGTTCAACTCATGGTTCGAGTTGGTGTCCAAGGTAATGCGCTTCTCCTGAGGCGCGGCCAGACCCGAATTGGAAACCGTGTAGCTGCCAGGTGTGAAACGCGGGATCATGCAGTTCCCAGTTCGCGCACTGGCCGAACTGTTGGCGACCGTAAAGGTGAACGTGCCATTCGTTCCCGTCTCAGCACTCGCGGTCAGCAGCGTGTAAACCTTGCCATCCACAACAGCATCATTATCCGCTGCACCACTGGTAAAATCCAAAAACACCTGGAATCCGGCAATCACCCAGTGATTCGACATCGTCACCGTGCAGGTCGTCGAATTCGCAGGGACGCTGTAGGTGCCCGTCGCCCACCCCGCAGCCTGCACCGTAAACGAATTGGTCGTCGGGCTCGCAATGGCGTAAGCCCCTATCCAAGGAGCTGGTTTGGCCAAATCTCCAGTCGTGTCCGCGAAATCCAAAAACACATTGTTGTTCGAAGCCAACCGGTGCGGACTGGCCGTCGTCACCGTGATCGTCCGCGTTCCATTCTGAACATAAGTCCCTGTCCATGGCTCGACTCGGAAAGCCCGCCCAGCTGCCGCCACCCGCATCACCGGCTCCCGCTGCTTGCCATATTCCGCCTTCGCCGCTTCGGTCAAACTGCGCGCTTCATGATCCAGCAGGATCGCTTTGATCACCGCCTGCAAATCCCCCCTCACCCCAGCTCCATTGTCATCAAATTTTTGCACCACTCGATACAGGTAGGCCCTCGAAGGATGACTCGTCACCAATCGCTGAATCAGCTGTCGGCAAACAAATGGCCCCACATTCGGATGATTGAACAATTGGCTGTGCGAATCATTGAGTTCCTTCGCCGCCAACGCCTGATACGCAGGATCACTGTAGAGCGTCACGTTGTGCGCCGCATGCGGATCCAACGGTTGACCCGCTGCCATCGCCAACCCAGGCAGAACCTCATTATTCAAGACGCGCTTCGGCCCGGTAAAGTGCCTCACTGGCACCTCCCTCATCGACCGCGTCCAGTCTGCCCCCGCCCCCAATGACGTGCGGTAAGCCCCATCGTAACCATAGTCCCATCCCGTAAACACATGCGCAAAACCCACAATCTCTCTCTGTGAATACGTGTCGATCGGCTCATACTTCGAATTCAACACCAGTGTCCCATCCGGCCACATCCGAAACAGCCCGATGGAGAACAGCTGCTTGATCTCACGCGCATAGTTCTCGTTCGGGATCCGCCCGATCGAGTCATCCGGTTTGTCATTCCTCAGCATGTCCAGGTACCGCCCCATCCCTGGAGACAGCGTCGTCGCCACCAGCAAGTCCTTGAAGTTCCCAAACGCATGATCCGCCAGCATGTCATAAAAGTGAGCCAGCGCCTTTGCATTGTTATCCAAAGGCCCCTGGCCTGAAACCACCAGGATCTCACTCAACGCAAAGGCCATACGCTGCCTCAATTGATCCGGTCCCGAAACCGAATTGCGCCACCAGGCATTGAACGTCAGCGTTTCATCAAACGCACCACCCGTCGCACTCGCATTCTCCGTGCGAATCACCTCCGGCAGAGTATGGCTAACAGGCTTGGTGAATTGATCTTCGATCCACATCTCGTAGCGCGTTTTCCCACCGGTAGGCGTCAAGGCCTTGAGCGCCAGAATGTCCGCCGGATTGGGACCATACGAGGCCTGAGTCAAAAAGCGTGCAGCCCCGTTATTCGTATCACTGTCATCAACCCAAGCCGGCGGCGCTGCCGGTGCGGCGAACTTTTGTGATCCTTCCACCCGCCCAAAATAGCCCTTGATCTCTCCCCCGGGATACAAAACCGAGTGCACATTGAAGAACACCACTCCGTCCTTCAAATCCTGCACGATTTGCCCCACACTTCTTCCCCCAGCCGTCTTGATCACCCACTTGAAGGATCCATCCGCAAGACGCTCCACATCTCCCGGCTCATCCAAGTCCGCCACCACATTCGCCAGCCCACCCCCAGGAATCCGGTCATCATGAACGTGCATCCCAAAATACGCCGAACTCAATCCCTGATACTTGATCGAGATGATCGCCTCCGTCTCCGCCTCGTTCAATCGAATGAAACTGCTGCCAGACGCATTCGTTGACGCCACTCCCTGCGGCCGCATCGTTGCTGCAAAAACACTGCTCCCTCCCACTACCGGCACCAATTCAACCCACGGAGTCAAAACGTATCCCGGAACCACTTCGCTCGGATCATTGCCACTCTGCCCAGGCCTCGACCATCCAATCGCCAAGTTATCCCCAGCTCCACTCCCCGCCTTGTGCAACACTTCAATGTAATACTTCTTCCCTTGTTCCAACGCCAGCCAAGCCGACTTCTGATTGGCTTCACCATTCCAGGTTCGCGGAATCCCGCTCCCCGCATTCACCCACGCACGCTTCAGGGCGTTCACCCGCTCGTCATCATTCGAAATCCACAACTCCGCCGAGTCACTCGCCGCAATCCAAAAGTAGTAATTTCCTGTCGCAGGAGCAGTCAGGTATCCCCGAATCCGCGTCCCATAATCATCCCCAAAATCCGTCGGCGTTTCCAATGATCCAAGTGTGGCCGTTCCAGTTGGTGCCGACTCGACCGGCACACTGCCAACGCCCGCTCCACTCACCCCGCTCCAATACTCTCTCCCAATCGATCCACCACTTCCATCCACATACAAGTTCACCACCGAAGTGCTTGTGCCCGCCCCGTTCACCAGCGTGACCAGGATCTGATACGTCCCGCCACTCCCAGCCGGTGGAGTTCCACTCAAAACCCCATTGTCATAACTCAACCAAGCCGGATTGCCCGAAATCGAAACCGTCCCTCCATTGCTCCAGATCAACGGATGCAAAAAAGCCCCCCCAACAAATGCGGTCGCTTCCGTGGCAGATACAAGCGACGGTGGCGCCACGCTCCCGCTCGAAGGATACAACCGATTCGATGGAATCACCTGCCTCGGTTGATTGGCACTGTACCAGGACAAACTGCACGCTGCAGAGCCCGTGTTCTCAAAGTAATCCAGTTCAATGTCATACCGCGTTCCACCAATCATCGGCAACCGCACATACCGCTCTCCGGTCACAACGCTCCAGTCGTTCGCAGCTTTATTGATCGCCTCAATGTTGACATTCCCCGTTCCCGTCGCAAACGCGCCGATACCCAAATTCACCGTGAACGTGTTGCCCGATACCGCTGTGATAGCCCGGTCCGCAAACCCCAGCGCCGAAGCATTTCCGCTCGTCGGATCCACCCTCGAAAGCTCGCCAACAATAAAGCTCCCTGCCTGCAATCCCGAATGCGTGATCACCGCATTCCCTGTGGTGCTGTTGTAACTGTAAGTCCCCGCGCTGTTGGTGGACGTCACAAACTTCAATGGCTGAATCTGCCCGTTAATCTTCAGTCGCACCCCATCATCCGCAGTCACCAAAAACGTGTAGGTCTCCGAAAACTGTGGCTGCACCTGCCCACTCCAACGCGCCGAGAAGGTGTCCGCTGCAATGCTGCCCGCTCCTGGCGCTCCCGCTCCCCAGATCCCATTGTTTCCGTCCGTCACCGCCGCATTCACTGCCACCACCACCGGTGCCCCGCTAAAGTTCGGGCTCGAATAATACTTCGCTAGATATCCCGTCGTCGTGCTAGCACTGAGCCCGACAAACCCGTTCCCTGTCCCGCTCGCCGGAAGATTCGCACCCGTCAAATCAATCGAGAACGAAGTCGTTCCAGTCACCGCCTTGACCTCGTAGCTCCCGCTAAGACTCGCCGGTAGAAACAAATTCCCCGACGAGAAATCCAGCACAACCTGATTTCCCACCACAAACGAGTGCCCGCCCGTCGGCGTGATCACCGCCGTTCCTGCCGTTGCACTCGACCGGGTGTAATTGTAACTCACCGCCCGAACATGGGAAAAAACATTGCTGCTCGAGATGTTCCCATACGTCGCGGTTCCAAGTCGCCATTGCAGCCGGCACCTCGCATCCCCGGTGTTCTCAGCAAACTCCACCCGCATTCGATAGCGCGATGCAGGTGACGTGGGCACCACCAATGCCACCGCCGCACTCTGCTTGAACACTCCCACCGTCTCTGCCGTCCCCTCCCAACCGTGCTCAACCACCTGCTCCCCGGCATCAGCAAAATCGCCATCCCCCGTCAAATCAATCAACACCCGCGCCTTCTCGTCCGCATCCAACTGAAACTGATAGTTTCCCGCCGTCGTTGGATTCAAGAATCCTTCCCACACCACCGAATAGTTGTCTGGCGACGGCAGCACCACCCCGTTCGGAGTGCCCTGCAGCCAGCTAAAATTCACAGTAGGTTCAATTCGATCAATCTTCAGTTCACTCGCATTGAAGTTCGCCGCATTCGAATAGGTGGTGCTTGCAGTATCATAGTATCGAGCCCGCAACCCCGTCCCCGTTGGCTGGGTCGAATCCCCAATGATCACCGTCGCGGTGTCATTGGCACCCAAAACGAATGAGCTATCGCCCGAGGCAGGGGGTTGCAACTCAGCGGTGACAGATTCCCCACCCTCCACCGATGCATTGGGCAGCGGATTCACACTCAAGTCCACAGATCCCACCCCAGCTGCCATCGTGACTTCAGTCGGCAGAACCGCGTAGTCCTCTCCCATCACCGCCGTTCCGCTC
>JARXAL010000110.1 GCA_029865835.1 Verrucomicrobiaceae bacterium | reverse complement strand
GTTCCGATGAATCATAACCATCGCCGCAACTCCCACCAAAACCGCCAGCGACAGCAGGCGCAACGGCCTCACCTCTTCCACCACCGGCAACCAAATCACAAGTACGCCGCCCACCGTCAAAAACCCCAACATCCCATAGGCATGCCTCAAAACGCGGATCGCCCCGGAACCCATCAATTCTCGCTCCACAATCGCCAAGCCCAAAAGATTGATCGCAAACAATCCCGTCAGCAAAGACTGACCCGTCAAAAACGCCCAATCCGGATAGCGATGTTCACTCGTGTTCACACCCGCGAAGACCCCCAGTGCAAACAGCGCTGCCGCTGCCATCGCCTTGGGCACTTCCCTCTCATCCGCCCCCCTTGTTTTCGATCCTAAAATCTGCCACCCCAGATAGCCGATCACCAGCCCCCCCACCATCAAACAATGCCTCACCAGAAACTCGGGCAGCCGAAACATCGCCAGCCACCCAACCACCCCCAAAAAAAGCGGCAACCCCACCCACCCCAACCACCGCTGATAGCGCGCACAAAACGCATGCCGCGCCGTCCAAGGCACCTCAGGATCCCACCGCCTGGCATCCAGGGTCCGATCCACCAAATAGATCCCCCACACCATCAATCCCAAACCTGCATACACCTCAGGCATCAATTTCAACCCATGCACCTTCGCCAACGCCCCCAGCCAAACCACCGCCACCAACGGCGCCTCCAAACTCAACCTCTGCGGCCACTCCCAAATGAAAACCGGGGGTGAATCGCTCCGAGCGCTTCGATTCTTGAACATCTCCCACCCTTCCAGCCACCGCCCAGGGATTCAACCAGAACTCCCTCAGCCACCCATCCTTCCCTCAGCCTCCCGCTGCCGCCGCCTCAAACAAGGCTTCCTTGACCAACCGTTCACTCTCCTGTCCACCCGCTTCCAACAAAACAAACTCCCGAAGTCGTAGCCGGGCCCGGTAAAGCGCCACACGGACCCGCCCAGTCCGCGTCCCGCCTTCCTCAAAAGTGGGCGATCCAAACAAGGCTTCCTCGATCAGACGCCATTGCCGCTCATTAACCGTCACTCGAAGCCGCTCCAAACTGCGCCCCAGCAATCCCGTCACCCATTTTCGATCCTGTCTCGAAACTGGTGTCTCATAGGACGCCAATTCCTCTCCGTTCTCCATCATGAGGTCCAAAGACGAAGCTGTGTAACCCGCACCACGCCCCGCTGATCTCCGATGTCGATGAAAATTGCTCGTCATCCATTTCAAAGTCTTCCTCAAGACGATCTTTTGCCTTTCAACCGGCTGGGTGCTCAACATCGGTAACATGCCCCTCTTGAATAACCTCAAGAAAAGCTCCTGCACCAAATCCTTCGCATCCTCCACATCACATCCCCCACGGATCGCTAGCCCCACGAGGTCTCCATGATGATCCCGATACAACTGCTCCCACCCCGCTTCCATCTCAGCGGGTTCATCGCGGCACTGTTCAAAAACCGATAGCATGGACCAATCAATTGAAGCTCCAACTTCTCAACTGCTCACGGTGCGTCGACGAGTTCCAACTGGAAGAACTTCGGAACCGAGCCGCTAGCCAGGACACGGTAACGATAAGTCGTCTCACCTCCAGCCGTGATCACACTGATCACTTCATAGTCAGTCCCCTGAACCGCATCCCTCCAGTTCACCAGATTGTCCGTCACCCGCAACACGCCCGAGTAGACCGACGTGCTGTTGACCGTAAACTGCAACTCCAGGTCACTTCCGTTGCGCGAAAGACGGGGCAGATTGCCCACATCACCGCCATCATTCGGATTCTGGTTGAAGAAGTACTCGAGAATGTCGGGAGTGCCGTTGTTATCAGTATCCCCTACCATCCCGGCCGAGGTATATCCATTCGTTGCTAGCCACGCCGCAAAGGTGGCAGGCCCACTGAGCACCGTGTCCGTCCGCACCGCCGTGCTTTGGATACGGGTGTCAAGCGTGGCAGCAGTGTCGGCGATGTCAAAGGCGGTGGCCGGTGTGGCATAGCGGCTTTGCAGGTAGCTTGAGAGAGCGGCCTGCTCCCCGAGGATGTCGGCGGGGACGTTGGCCGCACCACCGAAATCAAGTGACTCATCAACCACCGTGGAGACTAATCCACCGCTACGCAGGTAGCGGAAGTTGTCCGCATTTGCTTTGATGGGATAACTGTCACCTCCTTGGGCAAGGAAGTTCATCGTCACCAGGGTGATGAGAGCGGGGGCATCAGATCGAACGGCGCCACCCGAAACCACGCGGCCTGTGATGTTATCGTTTTCATCTACCAACACGATGCTCAGCACGCGTGAGCCTGCGGTGGCGGTCGGATTGTAGGAGAACCGGATGCCACCGACTTGCGGGAAGCGGCCCTGGGTGCCTAATAAGAAAACACCGTGTTCAAGGATGGCCTTGAGACCGGCTGGCGTCGTATCGCAGACCATGAGGCTGTTGTTGAAACGAAGCGAGTTCTCGATATCAAGCTGCGACACGGCTCCGGCCGGTTTGCTTGCGCTCGGATTGGCAATCGGCGGCGTTTTTGCACCGCTGACCACGTCAACCGCTCCGATGGATGAGCGGATGCCACCGCCGTTTTTGAATCCAGCGATGTGCGTTGCAGTTGGCAATGCTGTCCTAGCCGCCGAGATCATCGAGTCGGCAGTGATGTCTCCCAAGTTGGTCTGTTGGTTGCGGATGATGTTACGCTCGCCTTCGAGGTAAACATCGGTGTAACCACGAACATCTCCGTCTTTGGCGCTGATGACAGCTTGCACGGCATCGGTAAGCAGTTTCACTTTCGTGCCTTTGGTATTGGGCGCAAACGCGGTGGTAGCCAGGTTTCCAACGGTGGTGTTCCAGGCTGCGGCGACGTTGGCATCAGTGGCGGCATAAGCACCATTTTCGAGGATGTTTGCCGTGAGGTTAGGAACGATCAGCACACCATCAGAATCGAAGTCAGCAACGAGACGGCCAAGGTAGGTGAACTCGTTATCAGTGTTGACGATGACGGTTGGCAGGCCATCCGAACCCGCGGTGTAGATCGGGTAGTTGGCAGCGAAGTCAGCGGTGTGCCCGGTGAACAGGGCTGGAACGTCGTTGGAATCGCCAAGGCGTGTGTTAGAACCAGCAGCGAGGATGATGTCCACACCGTTCAGCAGCGGAGCGAGTTGCTGCTCAAAGGTGATCTGCTGAAGGTGAGCCATGAGGATGATTTTATCCACACCTTCGGATTTAAGCTCATCAATGGCAGGTTGAATCTGAGAAGCCAGAAGCGCCATGTCATTCGTCTCACCGCCGTCTCCCACGAATCCCTTCACCTCGACACCGCCTGTGGAAGAGATGCTTTCGAGGATCTGGGTGGTGACTCCAACGAGACCAATTTTTTCACCGCCCTTGGTGATGACCACAGCGGGTGCGATGCGGCCCTTGAGCGTGCTGGCTTCGGGAATCAGTGATGTCGAGTTTCCGGTGAGCGTGTTGGCGAAGCGGCTAGAAATGTCCGAGTCACCAGAGAAGTCCAAGTTCGCGGAGAGGTAGGGGAATGTCGCTCCGACCCAGCCACTTCCTGCCAGGATGGAATCGCGGAAGACTCGAGTGCCGAGGTCGAACTCATGATTTCCGACGGTCGAGGCTTCCACACCGATGAGGTTGTGGATGGCGATATCGACGGCGGCGGTCGGGTGATTGAATGAGGAGAGTAAACTCATGGTAGAACCCGTGACCGTATTGAGCTCATCACGCACGGAGATATCGGTGCCGCCCGCGATGAAGGGGCCGGGGATGAAGTTGTCACCACCTGCGAGGATGAGCGTGTTCGGGTAGGCACCATCAAAACCATCCACGAGAGCCGCAAGTTTCGGCGCGGTGCTCGAGGCGAGCAGACCAGCCTCAGCATCGGCGAGGTGGAGGAGCTGGAGCTTGTAATCGACCGCCTGGTCGATCTCAAAGATCGTGAGCGTCAGCGAGGTCTCGTTCGAGGAGAGCAGCAGCGGCTTGCCGGTGGGGCTGTCCGTCGCAGAAACCACGAGCAAACCTTCCGGGTTCTGATCGCCCGTGCGCTTGAACGCCGTTGTGTGGGTGACTGCGGCGGGATTCGTCACGTCAAAGGCTAGCACCATGCCCGAGCGCTCCAGGGCCACGAAGGCGTAGGTGCGCGCGCCGATGGTTGCGACGGTGATGCCTTCCGGCTCAGGTCCTTTGTTGTCGCTGCGGCTGTCGTCGAAGTTCGCCGAGTGCTGCGAGGCCACGATCATTTCGATCATGTCGCCGCTGTCGAAGACGATGTTGCCCGCGGCATCGAGGATCGAGAAGGACCGCGCGCCGTAGGAGAGAATCTGGTCGATGTCTCCGTCGCCGTCCGTGTCGCCGCGGAGGCCGGTGGAGTTGGATACCGTGAGGCGGCCGAGCTTCGCGTTCGTCTTCAGGTCACTTTCGTTCGGGAAGACCGTGTCGTCGAGATTGTAGCTGGTGTTCGCCACCGTCGTGGTCTCGTCGGGGGTGAGGAAGTCGTTGCGATCGTCACCTTCGTTCGCCGTCACGTAGTAGGTCTGTCCGGCGACGCTATACGAGCCGATCGTGTCGGGCATGTAGAGCCCGAAGACCGGATTGCCGACCACCGGGTTAATCAGGTTTGCGGTGCCGCCATTGTCGCGGTCGCTCAGGTCGGTGCGGATGGCCGAGTAATTCTTCTGGCCCATGGGCACGATGCTCGTGAAGGTTGCCGTGGCGATATTGAGGATCGCCACCGCGTTCGCTTCCTGGAGCGTCACCATCGCCGTCGTGCCATCGGGTGAGATGGCGATGTATTCGGGCTCGAATTCGGTGGACGGCACCGCGTCGGTGCCGCCGCTGTTCTTGAAGATGCGCACACCCGCCGCGCGGAGGGCCGCGACCTGCGTGTCGAAGGCGGCGAATCCCGCCGTGCTCACCGTCGGCGCGACGAGTCCGCCCGAGATATCGATGATGCTCACCGAGCCGACCGTGGTGTCCGCCGCCACGTCCACCGAGCCGCCATTGGGCTCGCCTTCATTCGCCACCAGCACCTTGGTGCCATCGGGGGAGAAGCAGACGTGATCGGGATTCTGGCCGACTACGACGGAACCGAGGAGCGCGCCGGTCGCGGGGTTCAGGAAAATGACGTGCCCGTTGTCCAGCTTCGAGGCCGGCAGCACCGTCGCGGCGAGCACCGCAGGAGTCGCGCCCACCGCCTTGCGGAGGGCGACGGAGGAGACGTCATTGCTCGTCAGCCCGACCACGCCGAGCGAGGACGGAGCGATGTTCGTGATGAGCGTAGGCGCAGCCGGGTTGGTCAGGTTTACGACCTGGATGCCGCCATTCGAGGTGGCGAAAGCGCGCTTCGACGCCGGGTCGAACGCCGAGATTTCCGCACCGGTGAGAGTGATGAATCCCTTCACCGTGCCGGTCAGCGCATTGGTGGGCGGATACGTCACCGCGATGTTGTCGTCCGTGTTGATCGTGCCCGAAGCCGACTCCGTCGTCAGCACGGTCAAGCCGGTGGTGTTCACCACATTCGATAGCGTGACCGTGACTGTCTCATTCCCCTCAACGTCCGTGTCGCCGTTCACGGTGATGTCGATGTTCTGCGAAGCGCTGCCGCCATTCGTGAAGGTCAGCGTGCCGCTGGCGAGCGCGACGTAGTCGGTGCCGGAGGTCGCCGTGCCACCGGTGACAGCGTATTGGACCGTGAAGGCCGTCGCGGTGTTGGTCCGGGTCACGGGCAGGCTCAGCGT
>JARXAL010000136.1 GCA_029865835.1 Verrucomicrobiaceae bacterium | reverse complement strand
ATGGAATCCCAACCACACCATCAAGCCACAAGGCATGCTCGTTCCCAGTTCCTAATGTTGGTGCGCTTGACCGCATTGACCGTCCTGCTTTACGGCGGGTCACTGCAGGCTGCACCGGTTAACTTTCAATCTGGAACGCTTAGCGTGACACAGACTAATTCGACGACTTGGACCACGGTAAACTTCACCCGCAGCTTTGTATTGCCACCTGTCGTCGTGATGGGGCCGGCGACGCGAAACAACGGTGATCCCATCGTGATGCGAGTGAGAAATGTCACTGCGAGCAGCTTTCAGTATCAGGTGGATGAATGGGATTATCTCACGGGAGATCACCCTGCCGAAACCGTGCACTATTTTGCGTTGAGTGAGGGAGCGCATTTGTTTGGATCGCAGCGTTGGCAGGTGGGACGGGTGTCGGGTGTGAATCGGACGCCGTCGAGCATTGTATTGTCCGGGTTCAGTGCCAGTCCCGTGGTGCTGGCGCAGGTGGAGACGACCGCGAATTTGATTGCGGCGAACAATCCGAGGGCCTTGAAGACACGGATTGGGAATGTGACCGCTGCAGGCTTTCAGGTTCGTTTGGAGACCCAGGAGTCGTTTGCATCCGCGATCAGCAATGAGGGTATCGGCTACGTTGCGGTCTCGGGTGGGACTGGCTACCTTGATGGCAAGGTGCTGAGCGCTGTGACAACCGGGGCGGTGACGACGCAGGCCTTTGGTGCGATCACGTTTCCTGGAGTGCGGACGAACCCGGTTTTCATTGCGCAGACCCAGACGATCAATGACACCAATCCGGGAGAGTTGCGGATGCAGTCATTGAGCACGACGGGGGTTCAGATTCAGTTTCAGGAAGAGACTTCATCGAGTGCGGATGTCACTCACACCGCCGAGGCGGTGGGGTATTTGGTGCTGGGAGACATGAGCGGGGAATTGGCGGCCAAGATTGAAGTGGGAGACATTGCCGTGACACAGACCAATGCGTTGGCGTGGACGACAGTGACGTTGGCCAACAGCTACACGAGTCCTGTAGTTGTGATGGGTCCGTTGTCATACACCGGGTCCACGGCGTTGACAGTCCGGGTGCAGAATGTGACCTCGACGAGTTTTCAATTTCAAGTAGACCGGTGGGATCATCATGCGACGCAGACCCATACGACGCTTGAGCAATTGAGTTACATTGTCATGGAGGCTGGAACGCATGCGGTTGGAGGTGTGATCTGGCAGGCGGGGCAACGGGCTGGAGTGACACAAGCGACAGGTATTCAGGCTCTGTCGAGCTTGTTTACGACAGCGCCAGCGGTGTTTGCCCAAGTGGGCTCTTCCGGGCCGGTAGTGGATGATGACGCGGTGCAAGCGCGGGTGAGCGGTGTGTCTGCGACCGGTTTTTCGGTGGAGTTGGACGAGTCCGAGATTGATGCGACAACGCATGCAGCCGAGACGGTGCACTGGATAGCGATGTCTCAAGGGAGCAGTAACTTCTTCAGTACGGCGCGCCGATTCCAGGCGGGGAGTGTTACCGGGACGGCAACCACGGCAACAGGTGGAATTGACAGTGCGTTTCGGACTCGGAGTTTTAGTCGGATGCACGCAGATCCGTTTTTGTTTGCGTCGATGCAGTCGAAGAACGACTTGGATCCGGCGACGTTACGGTGGCGGTATTTGTTTGCGGATCGGGTGGATTTGATCGCGCAAGAGGATGGACACCCTGCCCAGTTTGGAGAGGGTGTCGTTGACAACAATCACGCGGCGGAAACCGTTGCTTTTTTGACTGTTCAGGGTGCCGTTGACACCGATGAAGATGGCGCACCGGATGCCTGGGAGAACACTGTGGGATTGAATGCGAATGACGCGTCCGACGGGTCATTGGACGGAGACGGCGATCTGTTGACCAATCAGCAGGAATATCACAATCGGCTCAATTTTGCGACGTCGAGCAGTCACACGACTTTCACGGGGGGAACGGTGACGATTGGGAATGCGGTGACGAGTGGTTTTGAGGTTGATGATCGAAGCAAGACGGTGCCCGCAGCGATCAATGCGCGATACCGGATTACGCGGAATGGGGGATTTGCGCCGATGACGGTGAATTTTGGACTTGCTGGGACGGCGGTCACGGATACGACGCGGGCTCCGGCATCAGCGGCGGATTACACCCTATGGACGGCCAACACCGGGGGCACACAGTTGACAGGTTCGATCGCGCTGGCAGCGAACGCGCAGTCTGTGGATGTGTTTGTGCGGCCGGTGGTGGATGCCATTGATGAATACCCCGAGGGGCTTCGATGCACGCTGGTAGCGAATGGGACGAGCTACGTGATTGGAAGCGGGAATAACACGGTGGTTTTGATCAATGATGCGCAGAACATTGTTGCGAATGAGCGGTTGTTCGTGGGGACCTTTTTGCCGCAGGCGTCCTCGGGAGCGGTCACAGGGGCGTCAGGATTTGCGACGATCATTGTGAACGGGAGCAACAGTGCGGGGAGAATATCGACTTCGTTCAATGGCTTGACGACGCCACAGACGGCGATCGATGGAAGCCATTTGCACTATGCGAACACGGGTTTGGGGGTGATTGGGAATGGGACGATTGTTTATGGTGATCCAGATGGATTGCCGAATGGACTGTTGAGTGATTATCCCTGGACCATCCGGGACTCGGCCGGGGCGAAGGCACAGGACATCATCAATGCGCTTTACCGGAAGATTACGGGGGTGAGCCTTTACGTGAATGTGCATACGGATCGGTATAGCGGAGGTGAGATTCGGGCGGATCTGACGCTGCAAACGGGCAGCGCGGTTTTCACGGCTCCGCCGGCGGCTCCCGGGCTGGAGGATCTTGCGAATGAGGAGGAAGTGAGGCGGGAGTGTGCGCGATTCCTAACGCAGGCAACGTTTGGCGCTTCTGAGGCGGACATCACGGCGTTGTTTAACAGCATTGGTCTTCCGAGAACGGCAGCGGCCAATCGAATCACGGCCTTTGGGGCTTGGATTAGCACTCAGTGGGCACGTGATCAGACGACACTGATTGATTACTTGCGCGCGGCGGATGCGCAGGAGTGGGTGTTAAGAGGACAGCAAGCGATGAATGATGTGAATAATGTTCCGATTTCGCCTGCGGCTTACCCACCGAACAATCCGGCTGATTGGACGCGCTGGAGCAGCACGGTTGGCAATCCGCCGATTCCAACGGGCTTGAACAAGGAGAGTTTTGACTTGGACAACAACAACCGGCGCCGGGCCTGGTGGCTGGCGGCTGTGCGAGGACATGATCAGTTGAGGCAGCGGGTTGCTTCGGCTTTGGAGCAAACGTTCATTGTATCAGATCGTGAGGGGACGGTGGGCACGCGGGCTTACGGGCATGCGCGGTACTTCGACATGCTAGCGGACTATGCGGACGGGGTGCGCCACATTCAGCCGCCAAACTCCACATTTAGCAGTGCGAATGGGGCGGTGATCACAGTGAGGCAACTCTTGGAGGATGTGAGCAAGCACCCGATCATGGGGAAATACTTGAGTCACCTGAAGAATCAAAAGGCGCAGTATGTGGACGCGAATTTGAATGGGGTTCAAGATGCAAACGAGGAGACGACGGTGTCACCTGATGAGAATTATGCGCGGGAGATCATGCAGCTATTCTCGATCGGGCTGCTTGAATTGCATCCTGATGGGACATTGAAGCTTGGGGCCAATGGGCAGCCGATTGGGACTTATGACAATGATGACATCAAGGAGCTGTCAAAGGTGTTTACGGGTTACAGTTTTGCGTTTGTGCAGAACTCAAGCGCTAACAATTATGTTCCGCCCTTAGTGCAAGGGGTCTTTTTGAATGCGAGCGAGGGGCAGGAGTATTTTCATCCTGGGTATGAGAATCCGATGAAGAATTTTGTCGCTTTCCATGATGAAAGTCAGAAGGTGTTTTTGTCATTGGATCACCCGGCCTATTCAGGGTCAAGCGCGGATACGGCGGCACGTGAGGCTTATGCGGAAGCTGAATTGGATGCGACGATGGACACGCTGTTCAATCATCCGAATATCGCGCCCTTTCTTTGCGAGCGGCTCATCAAGCGGTTGGTGACCAGCAATCCTTCACGGGGGTATGTGCATCGTGTTTCGCAGGTGTTTGCGGATAGCAATGGCAGTGTAAGCGGTGGTGTGAGAGGGGATTTGGGTGCGGTGGTGAGGGCGATCTTGCTGGACTATGAGGCGCGGACTTTGAAGAACGTTGATCCGCAAACGATTGGGGTGAACACATCGGTGAATGTGGGTTTTGGGAAGGTGAAGGAGCCGATGGTCCGGTATGTGCAACTGTTGCGTGCGTTTGGGGCGAAGTCGCAGCTGCCAGTGGGTGACCTGACGAGTTTTGGTTATCCGGCTGGTCAGTTGGACAACCTTGGGACGACGCCGACGCGGTATCGGTATGTCAATACGGTGGCGGATTTGGCGCAAGCACCGAACAACATGCCGAGTGTGTTCAACTGGTATTTGCCGGACTATACGCCGGGTGGTCGGGTGGCTGCGGCGGGATTGGTGGCGCCTGAGTTGCAGGTCATGACGGAGAACCTGGTGGTGAGGGCAGTGAATTACCACCGGCAGATTGCGCTATCGAATGTGATTGATTCGACAGCGACGGCGCTGCCGACGGGTCAAGGGGGGTCGGGATTGTTAGGCGATGCTGCCGGTTTGCTGGATAACGTGTTTGTAGATGTGTCTGGATTGGTGACGGATTACATTGGCAATCGGCAAGAAGCGGGGGCCACGGAGATCAGTGCGGCGACCTATCTGGTGGATCGTCTGGACATGCTGTTGTGTGCGGGTTCATTGAAGACGAAGTACCCGACCTACGTGTTGAATGGTGTGGATCCGCGGAGTGTGATGATTGATCAACTGGCAAAGATCGCAGTGGATGCGCCACCGGTGAGTGTGGCGAATGGGGGGACCAGGGTGCGATATGCCCTCTACCTGATGACGAGCACACCGGAGTACATTGTACAAAAATAGAAAGACCTGAGAGCAAGCGAAACCCTTCAAGACATGCCTTTATGAAAACCAAGAAACATCAAGATCACTTTGATACGCGGCGGAATTTTCTTTGCCGGAGTGCCTGTGCGAGCCTGGGCGTCACGGGTGTGGTGAACACGTTGGCGCATTTGCGACTGGTGCAAAGCGCGGTGGCGCAGTCTGCACCGACGGACTACAAGGCGATCATTTGTTTGTTCCTGTATGGGGGCAATGACGCGAACAACATGCTGGTGCCGCTGAACGGGGTGGCGAGGACGAACTATGATTCGGCGCGTCCGGTGGGGCATCCGATTCATATTCCGGTGAGTGGGACGAATCAGGCGTTGCCGTTGACGGCACCGGCAGGTGGCTTTGGTCAGGATGCGGTGGCGACGCAGTTTGGAGTGCATTATGCGATGTCGAATGTGAGGCAAATGTTCAACAGCGGGGATTTGGGGTTTGTGGCGAATGTGGGGACACTGGTGGAACCGATCAATCGGACGGAATACGTGGCGGTGCCGAGGGTGAAGCCTCTTCCGCCGCAGTTGTTTTCGCACAGTGACCAGCAACTGCAGTGGCAGAGCAGTCTGCCGGACCGGCCATTTCAAAGTGGCTGGGGTGGAAGGGCAGCGGACTTGCTGAATGCGCTGGCGAATCCGGCGAGTTCGGTTTCGATGAACATTTCGATTGCGGGACAGAACTCGTATCAGGTGGGGCAGACGGTGACGCAGTACTCGGTGGCCACCACGGGGGTAGTGGGATTGGCGGGGTACAATAGTGGAGCGAACACGTATGGGAATGCGGCGAATTACGGGGTGACGCCGCCATCCTATTTGGGGAATGACGCGGGGCGGACGTTGGAGGCATTGGACAAGATCACGAAGCTGACGCGGATGCAGTTGGGGGAGGGCAACTCCCACTACCAGCATCATTTGGAGGAGGGATACAATGAGGTGATGAAGCGCGCGCGCGATAATGAAGCGATTGTGGGGACGGCTTTGGGTGCGAGTACGACAGCGATTGACGGTGCCTTTACGGGGGCGTTTGGAGCGGGAGTGACTCAGCCGGATGTGGCGAATCAACTGAAGATGGTCGCTCGCTTGATTCAGGGCCGGGCATCGCTGGGGAACAACCGGCAAATCTTTTTTGTGAGCATGGGAGGGTTTGACACGCATCAGAACCAGCCAGGCGATCACAACAATTTGATGAATCAATTGGACAAGAGTTTGAAGGGTTTCAAGGATGCGATTGAGGCGATTGATCCGACTTTGTGGGATGACACGCTGTTGTTTACGAATTCAGACTTTGCGCGCACGCTGCAGCCGAATGGCAATGAAACGGGCTCTGGGACGGACCATGGCTGGGGTGGGCACCAGATTGTGATGGGGGGTCCTGTGATCGGGCAGCGGATCTATGGTTCGTTTCCTGACTTAGCGCGAGCAACCGGACAGGATGTGGATAGCAACCGGGGGCGGTGGATTCCGACGGTGGCGGTGGATCAGTATGCGAGTGTGGTGGCGAAGTGGTTCATGAGTTCGGGGAGCAACTATTTGGGCGGGCTGACGAATGCGGATGTGAGTACGATCTTCCCGAATTTGGGTAGGTTCCAGAGTGTGGGATCGATTCCAAGCAACCTGGGGTTTGTGAACTTTGCTGTGTGATTTGGAAGTATGTCGCGACACGGACTTCAAGTGAAATGGATTGGAAGTGTCGTCTTTTTGGGCGCCGTCCTGGTGATGGGATGGCGACTGGGGGGCGATGCTGACAAGCGGGTGATTCTCTCTCCGAGGGAGTTTGATTTAGTGGCGAAGGGACCGCAGGATCCGGCATATTGTGCGCCACCGGCGGTGCCGCGTCCGCCGCCGCCTGTGGACAGTCCGTTTGGGGTGCATCTTTTTTCAACGACGCCTCTGGGGGTTGTCAGGCCGGTGCGGGGGGCGTTCGAGGTGTTGGATGATGTCGGGTTGCCGGGGAAATCGACGGTCGAGAAGGAGGCTGGGTTGACCGGGGGCAATGAGTCGGGGTATGAGGATGTGCAGTCGGTGGGGATTCTGTTGGAGGAGTTTCGGAGGGCATTTGGGGCGATGCCGACGGGGGAACTGAATGATGAGATCGTGCGGCGACTTCAAGGGGAGAATCCGAAGGGTATTGCGGTGCTGCCGAAGAGTCATGCGGCGATCAATGAGAACGGGGAGTTGATGGACCGATGGGGGACGCCTTATCGTTTTCATCCGGAGAGTGCTTGGGTGATGACGGTGCGGAGTGCGGGTGAGGATCGGCGGATGTGGACGGGGGATGATATTGTGAGCGAGGCGGAGGCGACGGGTTTGGTGCAGAAGTAGGGCATCGGCAGGAGAAACCAGGGATTGCAAGTGGGTTGAAGTTGGATAGTTGCTTGGGGAGATCGCAAAAGCGTTGGTGCGCTGGCGATTTTTTGATGTGATGACAACAGCAGGCCGATCTTTGCGTGAGTTTTCCAATGTGCTGGCGTTGCTGGGCATTGGGGTGGTGTTTGCGGTGTTGGACTCGAAGTTTTTGGGGGCGCGGAATCTTTCGTTGTTGATGACGGAGGTGTCGATCACGGCGATTTTGGCGTTGGGGATGCTGGTGATTTTATTGCCGGGGCATGTGGATCTTTCGGTGGGAAGCGGGGTCGGGCTTTTGGGTGGGGTGGCGGCGGTGCTGGTGATTCAGCAGGGGTGGCCGGCGCCGGTGGCGATGGGGGTGGCGGTGCTGGGTGGGGTGGGGCTTTGGCTGGCGATGGGGACTTTGATTGTGAAGGAGAAGATGCCGGCGTTCATTGTGACGCTGGGGGGATTGCTGTTGTTTAAGGGGTTGTTTTGGTTGGTGATTCAGAATTCAACGATTCCGGTGGTGGCGGGTGGGGCGGTGAATGGGTATTCGCTGCTGACGACCTACTATTTGCCGGCGATGGCGGGTTGGGGGTTGGCGATTGTGGTGATGGGGGTGTGGATTTGGACGCAGTGGTTGGGGAGGCGGGTGCGGGTGGCGAATGGGTTGGTGGTTGAGTCGGGGGAGATGTTCTTTTTGCGGTTGTTCGTGACGGCGCAGGTGGTGGGGTTGTTTGTGCTGGTGACCAATCAGTATCGGGGGATTCCTTTGCCGGCGGTGTTGCTGGGGGTGGTGGCGCTGGGGGTGGCGTTGGTGACGCAGCATACGGCTTTTGGACGGCATCTTTATGCGGTGGGGGGGAATGAAGAGGCGGCGCGGGTGTCGGGGGTGCCGATGGAGCGAGTGGTGATCGGGGCTTTTGGGATCATGGGTGCGATCACGGCTTTGGCGGGGTTGATGCAGACGGCGTATGTGGGATCGTCGACGACGACGGTGGGGGAACTGATGGAGTTGGATGCGATCGCGGCGTGTGTGATCGGCGGGGTGAGTTTGAGGGGAGGTCGCGGGAGCGTGACGGGGGTGCTGTTTGGCGCGCTGATCATGGCGACGCTGCTGAATGGGATGACGCTGCTGTCGGTGGCACCGGAGATGAAGCTGATGGTGCGCGGTGCGGTGCTGGTGCTGGCCGTGTGGGTGGACTTGAGGCTGGGGCGGAAGACGGCCTGAGGTGAGTCAGTATTTGACTGAGTCGGGGGCGTTTTTGGCTTCGAGGATTTGGAGGGTTTCGAAGGAGAGGATGAAGAAGCAGATGGCGACTGAAAGGATGAGGAGGAGCCAGGCGAGCTTGGCGGATTGATCCCTGACGCGAAGGGCGCGGAGGCTGAGGCCGACGGCGATGGCGGTGAAGGAGCCTTGGAGGAGGAGGTCGAGGACGAAAGCGCGGGGGGAGCCGTAGAGGGTGGTGTCATCGGGGATGAAACCGGGGCCGTAGCGGATGGGGAGGGCGAGGCAGCAGGCGGCGAAGACGACGGGGAGCCAGTAGGACCATCCTGGGGGTGCCATGGTGGTGGCGGCGCGCAGGACCCCGGCGGTGAAGGCCAGGGTGGCGAGGGCGGGGATGAGGGTGATGAGGAGGTCTGGGGGGGACATGGGGAGGGGCGGCTTTGCCACCGGAGATGGGAGATTGAAGATGGAAGATGGGTCTGGGCGAAAGTTAGGGGAGGCGGCGCCAGCGGGCTTGGTGGATGGTTTTGCCTTGGGAGAGCCAGTGTTTTTCGAAGTCGGTTTGGGGGTAGGGGAAGGCGTCGGGGGGCCAGGGGAGGCGTTCGAAGGTGGGGCGGGTGGCGAAGTTTTCGATGGCGTTTTGGAAGTATTCTTCGTGGTCGGATTTGAGGAGGAACTCGCCGGTGCCGGGTTCGAGGATGCGTTCGAGGCCGGAGAGGAATTCCTCGCTGTTGATGAGGCGGTGTTTGTGGTGGCGTTTTTTGGGCCAGGGGTCGGGGCAGAGGAGGTGGAGGCGGGAGACGCCGGCGGTGGGGAGCAGCCAGGCGACGGTGTAGGCGCTTTCGAGGCGCATGACTTTGGCGTTGGCGCAGTGGGCGGCGAGGGCTTTGCGGGCGGTTTTTTCGACACGGCCTTTGAGGCGCTCAACGGCGAGGAAGTCGCGTTCGGGATGGATGGAGGCGATGGCGGCGGTGAAGGTGCCGTCGCCGCAGCCTAGGTCGATCTCGAGGGGTCGGGAGGGGTCAGGGAAGATTTCCGATTTTTCGAGGTGGCGGAAGTAATTGGCTGGCGCAAAAACTGGCTGCATGAAAGAATGACTGGGTGCGTTGGTTGTGATGAACGTAAAGGCGTTTGGGCGTCAATGCACGTCTGTCGTTTGAAAACCCTGTATCCTACTCTTTAAATTAACCATGAATCGTCGTTCTTTTGTTGCTGTTGCCGGAGCCGCTGTGGCGGGGTCGGTATTGTCGCCGTCCCGTTCCGAAGCGGCGGCTTTGGGTTTGGAGTTGCCTGCGTTGCCTTATGCGCCGGAGGCGTTGGAGCCGCACATCGATGCGATGACGATGGGGATTCATCATGGGAAGCATCATCAGGCTTACATCACAAATTTGAAGGCGGCTTTGGCGGGGGCGTCGGTGGCGGAGACGGATGCGGTGGCGTTGGTCTCGGATTTGAGTGTGGTGCCGGAGGCAGCGCGGATGCTGGTGCGGAACAATGGGGGCGGGCATGTGAATCACACGTGGTTCTGGAATTGGATGGCGCCTGCGGGCAGTGGTCCTGCGGGTCCGGAAGGGAAGCTGGGGGAGGCGATTCAGTCGACGTTTGGGAGCATCGATGATTTCAAGAAGGTGTTTGGCGAGGCGGGGACGAAGCGGTTTGGGTCGGGCTGGGCGTGGTTGATTCAGAAGGCGGATGGCAAGCTGGCGGTGGTGTCGACGCCGAATCAGGACAATCCGCTGATGAAGGGGGTGGTGCCGGACAGTGATCTTGGGAAGCCGCTGCTGGGGCTGGATGTTTGGGAGCACGCTTACTATTTGAAGTATCAGAACAAGCGGCCGGATTACATCGCGGCTTGGTGGAACGTGGTGAACTGGAAGGCGGTGGGTGAGGGGTATGTGGGGTGATTTTTGACAGGATGGACAGGATTTTTTTGGGATTAACAGGATTCTGAATGGGGAGCGGGCTTGCGGGCCCGCTTCTTTTTTGGGAGGGTGGGGGGATGAGTGAGGTGAGGAGATTTGAGATGATGGCTGTGCCGCAGGTGCGGTCGTTGGGATGGAGGGTTTATTTGGCGGTGGGTGCGGTTTGGTTTCTTGCCGGGTTTGGATCGGATCTTTATCGCGAGGGCTTGACCTGGAAGAATGGGCTCTTTGTTGGATTCCTGGTGTTTGCGTTGATCTGGGAATGGCGGGCGCGGAGGCAGCCGACGAAATGGATGGAGCTTTCGGAGGAGAGGTTGCGCGGGCCGGTTGGAGGGAAGCGGTGGGTGGAGATTCCGAGGGCGAGTGTGGTGGAGATTGCTCCTATTGCTGAGGGCTTGCTGGTTGCGTGGAAGCAGGATGGGGTTTCGCGGTATGCCGAGGTGATGGAGTATTGGTTCTCGGAGGCGGAGTGGGGGAGGGTAAGGGGGGCTTTGATGGAGTGGGGGAATCGGGGGGTGAGGGGAATTCGGGGTGAGTTTGGACAGGATTGACAGGATTTGTTTCGCTCTGCTCAGCCTTCGGCCAACCTTACGGTTGACTGTCTCGCTTTGCTCGGCTCGGGATTAACGGGATTCTGAGGGGACTGGGCTTGCGGGCCCGCTTCTTTTTTGTTTGGATGTCTGGGATGAGCGAGGTGCAAACATTTGAGATGCGGATCGTGAACACGGCCGACTTGCTGAGGTTTCATCCTTTTTGGGGCATCCGAGCCTTGCCTTGGATGATGATATTCGTGGCGGGTACGGCAGGGAGAAAGTTGATTTCGGACCCTCTCGATTTTTGGGCATGGGTCTCTCTCTTATATGCGAGTCTTATCGTGATTTATCGTTGGTTTCCAGGTTGTTTTCCCCAACCGAAGTCACGGACTCTGGTATTGGATGAATCGGTGATCCGATTTCCTTTTAAAGTAGCTGGAACACTTGAGATACCCAGGGCGCAGATTTCGGAGGTGTCGCCGATGTCTAGCGGATTGATGATTGCTTGGAAGAAAGACGGGGTTCCTTGGTACACGGAGATGTCGCCGCACTCTTTTGAACCAACTGTGTGGAGCGAATTTCGTGAGGCGTTGATGGAGTGGGGGAATCGAGGGGGTTAGGGGTATGCGGCGTGAGTTTGGACAGGATTTCGGGATTAACGGGATTTCGGGTATGAGGTTGGTTAGCGGGTGGGGATTTTTGGGGGGAGGGGGGTTTGGGTGTGGAGGGCTTGGGCGATTTCGCTGGTGAGCCAGAGGTAGTGGTCGGAGGGGAGGTGGGGGTCGTTGACGAATTTGAGGGTGTCGTGGACGGGTGGGGTGGGGGTGGCTTTCATGATGGCGGTGGCTTCATCGAGCTCGTCGAACATTGCGACGTAGAGACTGGTGGTGCCGTGGTGGAGGCGGGTGCGGGCCTGGGACCAGAGGAACTCGCCATCGAGTCGTGGGATGGCGTTGAGGGGTTCGTCCTGGTCGCGCATGTTGGAGAGGTTGCGCCAGCTGAAGCCGGGGAAGATGACAGGGAGGAAGGTTTTTTGGTGTTGGGTGCACCAGGCGAGGTCGCCGGGTTGGAGGGAGGCGATGTGTTTTTCGGCTTGGGCGGGGGTTTTGTAGCGGCCGACGGACCAGGGGCTGATGACATCGGCGAGGTTGAAGACCTCGAGGCGGGCGGGGTCGGTGGTGGCGTCGCGCCCGCCGTCACGCCAGTAGGTGGGAACGCCGGCGAGGGTGGCCATGCCGCCGAATTCGGGGTTGCGGTTGAGAAAGCGGAGGAGGTCGGCGGTTTCTTTGAGTGAGTAGCGGCGGTCGTCGTTGAAGCCGATGCCCCAGACGGCGACGAGGGGTTTGCCCTGATGGTGGAGGTAATGGGGGTCTTCGTGGATGCGGAGGGTGTTGCGGAGGTGTTTCCAGTCCTGCATGACGTGGGTGAGGATATCGCCCTGGTTGAGGCCGGAGAGGTCGTACATGAGGGCCCAGGCGCGGCCGGTCTGGCGGGAGGCGGTGCGGACCTGGTCGAGGACGAGGTCGGCATGGGCGCGGTTTTTGGGGCTTTTGAGCACGGTGCCGAAGCGCTGGAGGAAGACGCCGTCGATTTGGTGCTGCTGCATCCATTCGAAGTGGCGGAGGACAGTGCGCGGGTGGGCGGAGCTGAAGACCTGGGCGGGGGTGCCATCGGCGTTTTTCAGGGGGGTGTCATGGCGTTCTTCGGCGGTGAGTTCGGAGACGTCGGGCCAGAGGTCGATGTGGGTGCGGTCGGGTTTGTCGAAGCCGTAGTGGGTCCATTTGTTTAGGGAGCCGTCGTTTGGGGTGTTGAACCAGCCTTGGTAACCGCAGAGGAGGCGATGGAGGAGTTCGGGTTTTTCGGTGGGGGCGGGTGATTGAGCTGTGAGGGTGGTGGTGAGGAGGAGGGC
>JARXAL010000188.1 GCA_029865835.1 Verrucomicrobiaceae bacterium | reverse complement strand
GTGGTCCAGCGGGCGTCGCCGAGGAGTTTGCGGGTGACCTTGCTGATGCTGGCGGCATCGGGATTGGCGAGGGCGAATTTGGAGGACTGGAGGGTGGTGAGGTCGGTGATGGCTTTGGGATTGCCTTTTTTGACGGCGATGACGGGGTGTTGGACAGCGATGGGAAGGGTCTCGGCAACGAGGTTGATTTTGGAGGCGTCAGCTAGTGAGCCGTCGTCGGCGGCGATGAAGAGGTCGCCTGTTTTAGCGACTTGGATTTGGCTGAGGAGGGTGCCGGTGCCGCCATATTGGAGCGAGATGGGAGTGCCGGTGTCTTGCTCGAACTGGAGGGCGAGAGCTTCGATGGGTTTCTTGAGACCGGCGGCGCAGTAGACGGTGAGGGCGGTGGCGGGATTGGGTTTGGGAGTGAAGGCCTGCCAGGCGATGAGGGTGGCGATGGAGAGGAGGAGGAGGGCTAGGAGGCGGCGCATTTGAAGGGAGAGGATGAGTATTCAGTAATCAGTAATCAGTAATCAGTAATCAGTATTTAGTGGGTAAGCTGGTGAGTGGTTAGCGTTTGGGGCGGAGGAGGAAGAAGGCGGTGATGGCTAGGGCGAGTGCGGCACCGATGATGAGAGGGGTGGGTTTGCTTTGGGCCGGGGAGGGTGGTTCGGGAGTGCTGGGTGCTGAGGTTTTGACGGTGACGGGGGTGGCTTGGGATTGCTGTGGTTTGGTGGGAGGCGAGGGTTCTGGGGTGGGTGTTTTGTCTTTGCTGGAGGTGGCTTGGGCGAGGGCTTGGGTCCAGTCGGTGTTCATGAGGATGTCCCAGCCGGGGTTTTGGTCTTTCACGCGGCAGGAGCAGCGGCCGATGAGGAACATGGAGGCTTCTTCGAGGCTGGCGTCGTCCAGGGAATCGAGGGCCCAAGCACCGAGGACGCGGCCACGTCCGAAGATGGCGGCGGCGAAACTGGTTTTGGTGGGGTCGATGTCACCGGAGGGACCGGCGAGCATTTTGAGGAGGAGGGCTTCGGCGGGGTCGTTGCGGTTGAGCCGGAGGGCGGTGAACTTGAGGAGGAGGGCGGGGCCGGGGCCGAGTTGGGAGTCGGGGTCGTTGGGGTCCTGGATGGGGAGGGCGGCGACTTGTTCGAGGAAGCGGAGGCGTTTTTCGATGCGCTCGGCTTCGGCGAGGTCTTCGGGGGTGTCGCTGTGGGCGATGACCCAGATGACGGAATCGCCGGCGAGGATGCGGGAGAGGATTTGCTGGCGTGCCGGGGAGTCGAGGATCTGGGAGAGGGTGGTGGCGTTGAGTTCACCGGACCAGATGGTTTGTCCCCCGAGGCGGGCGGTGCGGAGTTGAGGGGAGGTGATGGAGGGGTCTTTGGCGGTGGTGATGGCGAGGTTGGCGATGCCGTTGGCGCGCAGGGGGCGGAGGAGGTCTGATAGGTCAGGGTTGGCGGCGGTGTCGGGGGGGAGAATCAGTTCGAATTTGTCCGATTCCCATCGATCGAGGGCATAGCGGAAAACGGGGATGGTGCATGCGCAGACGTCACTGGCGATGGTGGTCAGGGTGAGGAGAAGGAAGGCGACGACGCAGGCGGGTTTCATTTCGCCGTTAGGAACGCGGGCCAGGGGGCAGAAGTTGCCTGTGTTTTTGCGATGGATCGCAGCGGAACTAGCTTTTGGTATGGGCGAGGATGAAGTCGACGATGGGTTGGGAGTCATCGAGTCCGTGAGGGTGATGGCCGACGCCAGGTTTGCAGATGAGTTGGATGGGGCCGCCGAGGGCGGTGTAGCGGTCGTGGATGAGTTTGGTGTTTTCATCCCAGGGGACGACGTCATCGGCGTCGCCATAGACGTGGAGAAGGGGGATTTTGTGAGGGGCGAGCTGGGCGAGTTGGTCGACGGGATTGCCGGGCCAGGCGAGAGCGGCGGCTTCGTCGGGGAAGTTCCAGAGTTTGAGGACGAGGGCCCAGTTTTTGGGGTCGCCTTTGCCTTTGCCCTTGCCGCCGGGCCAGCTTTTGAAGTCGCAGACGGGGGCGTCGCCGTAGATGCAGGCGACGCGGTCGGGATGGGCGATGGCCCACTGGTAGCAGTAGAGGCCGCCGCGGCTGAGGCCGACGAGGGCGGGTTTTTTGGCAAAGGCGTAGCGGGTGGTGAGTTCGGAGTAGAGCTTGTCCCAGTGTTTCATGGCGAGGGGGCTGCCGAGCATGTCAGGGACTTTGAGGTAGACGATGTGGTAGCCTTTGCCGAGGAGGGCGATGTCGGGGGCGGGTTTGTGGCCGAAGAATTCGCCGTGCCAGACCCAGGGATTTCCAGGGGCGGGTTGTTTGGGGACGACGACCGAGGCGAGTTTGGAGTCGATTTCGAATTCGTGTTTGGTGAAGCCGTGCCAGTCGCTGGTTTTGCCGGGGAAGGTGGCGGTGGAGAGGCTGGCGAGTTGGCGGGCTTTGGAATCGAGTTCAGCGGCTTTGGCTTGGGCTTCGGGGAGAGGCAGGCCGGGTTTGACGCCGGGGCGTTTGTGACCGGTTTGGGTGAGCCAGGCGTCGCGAAGTAGGGCTTGTTTTTCTTTGATGAGGGTGAGCATGGCGGGGCCGTTGGGATGATCGGGCGAGCCATCGGGGGTGACGGGAAGGTTCCAGGTGGAGAGGAGAGGGCGTGCCATGACGAGGTGGCCGGCGCTGTCGGGGTGGATGCCGTCTTTGGAGAAGGTGAAGGAGGGATTGGTTTTGCGGGCCTCGGTAATGGCGGCCTTCATGGGGCCATGGATATCGAGCACGGTCCAGGTGTCCGATTTGGCTTTCGAGAGAAGCCAATCGGAGAAGGCATCAAGGACTGTGTTGTAGCCTTCGAATGGGGTTGGGTAGGCATCGAGTCCGGCTGGGAGGGTGCGGGATTGGATGGGGAGAGGGTCGAAGACGGGAGGAGTGAGGTGGATGATTTGGGCACCGGCCGCGCTGACTTTCTCCCGGAGTTTGATGATGCCATTTTGATAGGAGGCGAGGCGATCGTCAGAGAGCGGGAAGTAGATGCCGTCGTTCATGCCGTAGCAGGCGATGACGAGGTCGGGTTTGGTCTGGGAGAGTACGCGGTCGAGGCGTTCGTGGAGATCCGGACGGGGGAATTTGCCGCCGGCGTGACCTTCTTCGGAGAGGCCAGAGACGGTCTCGCTGGAGAGGCCGAGGTTGAGGAGTTCGAATTTGAGATCGGGGTGTTTGGCGATGAGGGCGGCTTCGATGTCTGCGATGTAGGTGCCACCGAAGGTGATGCTGTCGCCAAGGAAAACGATGCGTTTGGCCTTGGGGAGTTCGGCTTGAGCGAGGGTGACGAAGGCGAGAAGCAGAAGGAGGAGACGCATGGTGAAGGGGAATAAAAAACCGGCCCGTCATCCAGGGACCGTCCGGGTGGGCGGGTTGGCTGGTGGCGGGCCGGGAGGAAACGTGGTTTGGAGGGGCCGACTTTCTAGTTGGCGGCAGCGGGCGCAGCTTTAGGGGCGAGGGCGAGGACGTTTGTCAATTTGGCAGCGAAAGCTTCCGGGCTGTTGCCACCGACTTGTTTCTCGAGGGGCTTGCCTTCCGCGTCGACGAACTGGATGTGGGGGATGCCGGAGACGCCGAAGGTTTCGGCGGCTTTTTCGTTGCTGTTGTCGCCGTCTTCGATGTCGATGTAGGCCCATTCGAACTTGTCGTGGAACGCTTGGACTTCCTTGCTGGGGTAAACTTCGTTTTTCATGGACTGGCAAGGTGGGCACCAGGAGGCGGAGAAGACGAGGACGACGGGTTTGCCGCTTTTTTTGGCATCAGCCATGACCTTGCGGTAACTGTCTTCGAACTTGGGGCTGCCTTTGGGGAAGTCCTTGGCGAGGGTGGGGAGGGCGAGAGAAACGGCTGCGAGAGCGAGGAGGAGTTTTTTCATCGTGATGAATTTGGAATGAGATTGAACTGGGACGCCTACAAAGAACGTCTGTAGATGAGATAAGTTAGTGGAGAAAATATTCGAACTTTTTTTGGGAAAGGGTGGCTGGGGAAGGGTGTTTTGGGGAAATTGACGATTAGGGCGTAGTAAGGCTTGCCAATTTGGCCGAAATCCCTTATTCCGCTTTGAATTCGTGTTTGGGACCTGTTCAGAGGGCTCTTTTTGAGCTAGTTGCCTCAACACTGTGATCGAGAACCTCCGTTTACCATTCAAATCCCACAAGCCTAGATATTCATGAAAAAAGCCACCCTACTCGCAATCGCATCGCTCCTTACTTCCACCGGACTCGGATTGGCCAATCCGGCTATTGAATCTGTGATGAAGGAGGCCTTCAAGGGGGACACCAGTCTCTACAAAAAGGTCGCAACAGGCAAGGGAACTGAGGCGGATGCCAAGCGGTTGGCCGGGTATGTGAAGACGCTGACGACCAATGAGCCACCCAAGGGAGAAAAGGCGTCTTGGGACAAGAAGACGGGTGAGTTGCTGGCAGCGGTTGAGATGCTGGCGAAGGGCAACAAGCAGGGCATGATGGCGGCCCAGAAGGCGGGAAACTGCAGGTCCTGCCACACTGCCCACAAGCCTGACTGAGGTTGATGTCGGGCTTCGGGCCTGAACCTTTCCCATTTAAGAGCCGTTCATCCATCTGGGTGTGCGGCTTTTTTTTGGGGAGAATTGGGGCTTGGGTTGTGAGAATCCCTTGGTGTTGATTGCTTGCGTGCTTGCAAGGGCGCAAACGAAGCGTACTATCCGGCGCGATGCATCGTTTTCTTCTTTCAGCGGCCCTGGTGGCTTTGATCTGGTTTGGCTGCGGTGGTGTGGGTTGGTCTCAAGAGGCTGGCTCCGCTGCTGGCAAGGTTCCGCCAGGAGCGCAGGTGACTTTTCCTGCGGGTGAAGCGGTGCCAAGCAATCCGTATGCGGATGCTTTGACGATCAATGGGTTTATCAAGCGGACGGGCATCATGGCTTATCCGTTGATCGCGCTGTCGCTGGTCGCGGTGTTTTTGCTGGTGCTCTACACCTTCACGATCCGGCAAGGGGCGGTGGTGAGTGATGCGTTTATGAATTCGGCGGACTCGCTGATTCGGAAGCAGGATTACCTTGGTTTGCTGGCGGTATGCAACCGGCGGAATGAGGCGATCGCGCGCATCACCTCGAAGACGCTGGATTTTGCGACGCGCAATCCAACGGCGAGTTTTGAAGAGGTCAAGGAAGTGACAGAGGCGGAGGGGAATCGGCAATCGAGCATGATGCTGTCGAGGATTGCCTACCTGGGAGATGCGGGGGCGGTGGCGCCGATGTTGGGGTTGTTGGGGACGACGTTGGGGATGATCACGACGTTCCATGAAATTTCGGGGAAGGAGTTTGGGGGATCGAATCAGTTGGGTTTGGCGCAGGGGGTGTCCGAGGCGTTGCTTTGCACGGCATCGGGTTTGGTGATTGGGATTCCCTCGCTCATTGGGTATGCGATTTTTCGGGGCAAGGCGAATCGGTTGATTTCGGAGATGGAGGCGGCGACGACGCATTTGATGGCGCTTTTGGCGGTGCAGTACAAAAGGGCAGCGCGCGCGGTGGCTGGTCGGCAAGGTGGAGGAGGCGGAGGCGAGGGGCCGGTAATGTGAGAGGACTTTGGCGGCACTGGGTAGTGCTGTTGATTTGAGATCAACGAGATGAATTTTCGCAAACAGAACACGATCGAACCGACGCCAATGCAGTTGGCGCCGCTGGTGGACGTGTTGTTTTTGCTGGTGATCTTTTTTGCGGTGACCCAGCACTATGCGAGGCATGAGACTTTGCTGGATGTGAGTGTGCCGGCGGCGGAAACGGGGGAGGATCGGCCGAGGTCGACAGTGGGAGAGATCATTGTGAATGTGAAGAGTGATGGAGCGATCCTGGTGAACGGGCAGACCCTGACGGTGGTGGAATTGGAGCAGAAGTTGAAGAATATTGCCGAAGTGTACAAAGATCAGGCGGTGATTTTACGGGGGGATGTGAAGACGGAGTATGATCACATTATCCGGGTGCTGGACACCTGCCAGAAGGCTGGGATTTGGAATGTGGCCTTTGCGGCCCAACCCCCGGAGGAGGCCGCAGCCCGAAAATAAGATGAGCATGATTGCAGGCTGGACGAGGAATGGCTGGAGGGCACTGGTGACGGTGTTCCTGATGGTGAGTGCGACAGTGGGGTTTGGCCAGGGAGTGCCCAGGGCGCAGGTGGTGGAGGATGATACGCCGGCGAATGGTTCGATTCCGCGCGCGGTGCCGGTGGGGCCGAACGGTCAGGTGCCGCGGGCGAATGTGGTGGACGAGGCCCCCAAGCCGAAGGGGCCGGATGAGGATTTGTTTTCCTATGGGACGCTGCTGTACGAGCGAGGGGAGTATGGCTTGGCGATCAAGTCGTATTCGAACTACGTGGAGACTTATCCGGGGCGTCGACATGCGGGGACGGCATTGTTCCGCATAGGTGAGTGTTTGATCAAGCAGGGGCAGGAAGATCAGGCGGCGAGGTATTATGAGGAAGTGGTGAGGAGTCACGCCAAAAGCGAAGGCGCACCGTCGGCGGCGTATCGATTGGGAGCGATTCGATTCAATGTGAGAGACTTTGAGGGATCGGTGAACTATTTTGGATTTTGTGAGCGGTCGACCAAGGTTCCTCAGGTAGCCTTGGCGGCGGCCTACAACATGAGTCGGGGTTATCAGATGATGGGGCAGACGCGGAAGCAGTTGGAGGCGTTGCAGAGGGTGATTCAGGTGAAGACGGACAATCCTTACCGAGATGCGGCGTTGATGACTTTGGCGAAGAGCGAGTTGGCAGCGGATAAGTTGGAATCTGCACTGGCTTTGTTCCAAGACTTGATGAATACGGCGGCGGACGGGTCGTTGAAGGCGGAAGCGACTGTGAATGTGGCAGTGCTGATGGGCGAGTTGAAGCGGCCCGAAGAGGCGGTGGCGCTGTTTGACAAGGCATTGCTGATGAAGGACACGACGGTTGAGAATCGGGCACTGGCGTTGGTCGGAGTGGTGCAGTCGCTCTACGACAAAGGGGACTACAATGGGGTCATTGAGCAGTATACCCGGAATGCGAGCGTGCTGCCCAATGGAACGACGCGGGGTAAGATGCTTCTTTTGGTTGGGAACGCGTATCGGATGAAGAAGACGTATTCGCGCGCAGTGGAATTGTATTTGATGGTGGAGCAGGAGTATCCTGATGAGGACGTGGCGTTTGAAGCGGGCTATTGGAAGCTGTATTGCTTTTATCTGTTGGAGGACAAGGATCTGGGTGAGTTTGCGAATGCGTTTTTGAAGCGCTGGGCGAAGACGAAGGAGAGTCACGAGTTTGTGGCGAAGGCGGCTCTGATGAGGGCGGATCACTTTTTCAACACGGGAGCTTATGAGGAGGCGGCGGGGGCGTTTCTGGATGTGCCGATGGAGGGATTGTCACCTGCCTTGCGTTCGAATGCGCTGTTCAACATGGGTTATTCCCAGGTGGAGGCGAAGCGGTTTCAGGAGGCGATTGGCACGCTGACGCGGTTTTTGAATGACAACTCGAACCATGAGTTCACCGAGAATGCGCTGGCGCATCGGGGGTTGGCGTATCGGGAAGTGAAAGATTTTGCGAAGGCGAAGGAGGATTTTCGGAAGGTGGTGAAGGAGTTTCCGAAGAGCGGGCCTGCGGAGTTGGCGTGGTATCAGTTGGGGTTGATTGCGACCACGGAGCGCAATCCAACGGAGAAGATTCAGGCGTTTGAGAATTTGGTGAAGCTGTATCCGCAGAGTCAGGCGGTGCCGCAGGCTTGGTTTGGGATTGGAACGGCGGCTTATGAAAACGAGGATTGGCCGAAAGCTCAGGAGGCGCTGCGCCGGGCGATTCGACTGGATGCGAAGGCCTATTTGGAGAGCGCGAGCCAGATGTTGTTGCTGACTTACTATGCGCAGGAGGACGACGATGGGTTGGCGGCGGCCATTGACGAATTTGTAGCGAAGTTGCCGTCTGCGGTGGTGCCGCCGAATGTCCTGGGATGGCTGGGGTTGACGAAGTTTTCAAAGGACCAGTTCAAGGAGGCGGCGCGGTATTTGACGATGGCGGCGACTCTTGACGCGCCGGAGAACACGCAGGCAGCGATTTGGAATTACTTGGGGATGGCCCAGGTGGAGACGGGTGAATTTAAGGGAGCAGAAGTTTCGATGAAGAACTTTTTGGCGGTGACGCCGCAGCCTGGTTCGGAGCGGGGAAAGGGACTTCTTTACCAGTCCCGAGCGCTTCTGGGGCAAGCCAAGTATGAAGAGGCGGTGGCGTCTGCTGATGAGGCTTTGGGGTTCATCAAGACGGGACGACTGCACGCCGATCTTTTGATTCTCGAAGGAGACATCTTGTTTGCGAAGGCGGCGATGCTTGAGAAGTCGGGGAAAACGAATCTGGCCATAGAGGAGTATCGGGCAGCGGCGGCGAAGTACATAGTGCCGAGTCAATTCTTTGTGGATCCGGTGATCACTCCGATGGCTGTTTGGAAGACGATCCTGGCCTTGGAAAAATCCGGGGAAGTGGATCGGGCGCGGCAGTTGCGGAAGGAACTGCAGGAGAAGTATCCGACTTTCAGGCCTTAGCCTGAATCATTGTCTAGGGTGTTCAAAGTTGGCTCTAGAACTCTAGCGCAGGAGTGCGAGGAGTTCGCGCATGCGGAGTTCGATGCTCAAGAGGCACGATTGGACGAGGCCGAGCCAGTTGCGATCCATGGTGATATCGTGCTGTTGGGCGAGGCGTTCGGTTGCGCTGAGGGCGGCGCTGAAGAGGGGGAGTGATTGTTCGAGGTCGATGATGAGGTAATCCCACTTTTCACGCCGTGAGGTCACGAACTGGCGGAGGGCATGGCCGAGGTGAGCGGCGAGGTCTGCGACCGTGGAGAGGAGTTTGAGAACGGCGGGCTGGGAGCTGATTTCGTTTTGGAAAAGGAGCAGCCGTTCAAAGCGACGCAACTCGGTTCCGAGGGCTTCGCTGCGTTGGAATGGATCCGGGAGAGGTGAGGACTCGCTGGTGTTTTCTGGAGTCGGGGATTTGGGATTTGAGCGGGTCGGCTTAGGTTTGGTGGTGAAGGGGTCGGCGGCGGTATCGGCTTCGGGAGGGAGGTCCAACAGATTGCCTGAGAAGGGATCGGCAGGGTTGTTTTTGGTCGCTGAATTGTTGCGACTTTGCAGGAGATAGTCTCGACGGCGGGCGCGATTGGCGCGAAGGAGGCGGGATTCTTGTTCGCGTGTCAGTTGCCAGCGGGGTGGGGAGACTGTGAGTTGCAGGTGCCAGGACTGCATGAGGATGCGCTGGTTTTGCTCGTTGAACCACTCGAAGAAGAGGAGGTTTTTGAGACCGGGAGGTTCATGGAGGACGGTGAGGCCTGGGAGGCTACTGCGTTGAGCGGAGCGGCGGCGGGGCAAGGTGGCGACTCGATAGGAGCCGGTCATGAGGCCAGCGTGGCCGTTTTGGACCAATTGAAGAGAAGAGAGGGCTTGGGTGTCGGCCTCCGGGCAGGGGTTGTGGAAGTCGACGCGGCACCCGGCGATGTCCTGGAGAAAGTTGCCTTCAAGTTCGATGCGCATGGGGGTGGAGCGCCCGGCGAGATGGAATAGACCGGTGATGAGCCCAGGGACTTCGTTAGAAAGGTAGCCGCCCAGGACGGAGGATTCGAGGCAAATTATCATTAGTATTCATAAAATATAGAATGTGAAAATTACTTCTGCAAGCCGGACCAAGAGGCGGAGTGAAAAAGATTGAACTCGGGAGCGCAGGTTGAGTGGCATCAGGCGACCGGATCCCATGGTGAAGCGTTATGGTGACTGGTTGCAGTGGGGTAGCGGTGGTTTTGAATGCTGACGAGTCGCCACTGAAGCACTGCGTTTATCGAAATGGGGCCCGCCAGTGAATGGTGGGTTTTTGCGGTGTCTTGAGATGACTTTCATTTGCAGGGGAATGGGAATTTGCAGGGGTGTGTTTCTGGGATTGATCTTTGGGGGGAGTGCTTTGAGTGTTGGGAATGGCAACTGTTGTTGATTTGAGTTTGGTGGAGGCGCTGCGTGCGGTGGTTGGGGAAGCGCATGTGCTGGTGGAACGGGAGGATGTGATTCCTTATGGGTTTGATGGGACGGCAGCCTTAAAAGCGAGGCCCGGGGCGGTGGTGTTTCCGCATTCGACGGCGGAGGTGGCGGGGTGTGTGCGACTGGCGAGGGAGCGGGGTGTGCCGGTGGTGACAAGGGGTTCGGGGACGGGGTTGAGCGGGGGAAGCGTGCCGATTGAGGGGTGTCTGGTGGTTTGCGTGGCACAGATGGATCGGATCGTAGAGGTGGATGAGAAGAATTTGACGCTGCATGCGGAGTGTGGGGTGATCACGAAGGCGATCGACGATGCGGCCCAGGCGGTGGGTCTTTTTTATCCGCCGGATCCGGGGTCGATGAAGATTTCGACCATTGGGGGAAATGTGGCGGAGAACAGCGGGGGGTTGAGGGGTTTGAAGTATGGGGTGACGCGGGATTATGTGATGGCGATTCGAGTGGTGTTGCCGGATGGGACGGTGACGTGGTTGGGGAACAAGTGTGTGAAGGATGTGGCTGGGTATTCGATGAAGGATCTTTTTGTGGGGAGTGAGGGGACACTGGGGATCATCACGGAGGTGATTTTGAAGTTGGTGCCGAAGCCGGTGGCGCGGCAGACGATGCTGGCGCTTTATGATTCGATGGGGGCGGCAGCGGAGACCATTTCGGCGATCATTGCGGCGAAGATCATACCGTGCACTTTGGAGTTTCTGGACAAGGTGACGGTGTGTTGTGTGGAGGATTACGCGAAGATCGGGTTGCCAACGGATGTGGAGGCGCTGGTGCTGATGGAGACGGATGGGCATCCGGTGGTGGTGGAGGAAGAGGCGGAGGCGATGATGCGAATCGCCCGGGAGTGCGGGGCGCGGGAAGTGAAGGCGGCGGCGAATGAGGCGGAAGGGGCGCAGTTGGCAGCGGCGCGGCGGAATGCGTTCAGTGCGCTGGCGAGGATCCGGCCGACGACGATCTTAGAGGATGTGACGGTGCCGAGAAGTGAGTTGGCGCGGATGGTGGGTTTCATCGCCGAGGTGGCGGTGAGGCACCGGTTGCAGGTGGGGACGTTTGGGCACCTGGGAGATGGGAATTTGCATCCGACGTTTTTGACGGATGAGCGGGATGCGGAGGAGATGCACCGGGTGGAGGCGGCGCTGGAAGAGATTGTGAACGAGACCATCCGGCTGGGCGGGACGGTGACGGGTGAGCACGGGGTAGGGCTGGCGAAGAAGGCGTTTGTGAAACGGCAACTGGGGGAGGGGAGTTACGAGTTGATGCGGAGCATCAAGCGGGCGCTGGACCCGGCGGGGTTGTTGAATCCGGGGAAGATTTTTGATCTAGCCTAACCTATTCATGAAACTCTACTGCGAGTTGCCTTCGTTCCTCAGGCTGTGCATCGTGCCTGCGCTCGTTAGACGCCGCTTACGCGGCAAGGCGCTGCTGCAAGCCTGCATTGGCGGCGTTGGGTTGGTTTTGAAAGGCATCGAGCATTTACAAATGCACTCAGCCTTTCAAAACTGCACCCGCGTTGATGCCTGCGGCACCCTGCGGGCAGCTCCTTCGTCGCTGTCTGTCTCCGCTTCGCTTCGGCTGCCAATGCGAGCTTTCGCGGCGTCTCGCGACGACTTTCATGAATAGGTCAGTCTAGGTTCGCTATTCGGCGGCCTCTTTCTTTTGGCGGATGACGCGGTCGACGGCGTGTTTGGTGACGATGTTGCCGAGGGAGCCGCGGCTTTTGATGGCGAGGGAGGCCATGGGGATGGTGAGGGTGAGGTTGCGGAGGTAGAGGGCGGGCTTGAGGATGACAGCGAGGGTTTGGGCGTCGCTTTCGGCTTCGGTGGTGTGCTTTTGGAAGTAGAGGATGCGTGAGCCGGGGGTGCCTTGGGTGATGGTGTAGGCTTTGTCGCGTGTGATGCCGCCCATGCGGAAGCGCTTGGCGTAGGTGCGGCCGGCACGGCCGTCGCGGTAGATGACGGTGTAAATGGCTTCGTCATCTTTTCTGAAGAGTTCGAGGAGGAGGGGGTTTTTGCCGACGAAGAGTTTGGGGACGACTTTGGAGACGGTGACGTTGCCTTCAGGGGAGAAGTAGATGATGTCGTCGAGGGGGGAGCACTTGAAGAGGGGCTCGCCTTCGCGTTTTAGGCCGTAGCCTGCAAAGCCGTCCTTGGCATTGAGGTAGAGGGTCTCGTTGGCCATGATGACCTCGGAGGCGGCGACGCGGTCGAAGGTGGTGATTTCGGTGCGGCGTTCCTGGCCTGGGCCGTAAGTTTTTTTGAGGCGCTCGAAATGGGCGATGGTGTAGCGGGTGAGCTGTTTGAGTTGGCGCTCGACCTCGGCGATGTCCTTTTCGAGAGCGGCGATGTGTTCGTCGGCCTCGAAGGAGTTGAACTTGGAGATGCGTTTGATGCGGATCTCGGTGAGGCGGGCGATGTCGTCGTCGGTGACTTCGCGTTTGAGGAGTTTCAGGTAAGGTTTGAGGCCTTCCCAGATGGCGGCGATGACGGCCTCCCAGGTGGTGCATTCTTCGATGTCGCGATAGATGCGATTTTCGATGAAGATCTTCTCGAGGGAGGAGAAGTGCCATTTTTCTTCGAGTTCGCTGAGTTTGATCTCGAGTTCCTGACCTAGAATTTCGCGGGTGTGTTCGGCGCAGACTTTGACGAGGTCGTTGACGGAGATGAAGCGGGGTTTGTTGTCGTGGATGACGACAGCGTTCGGAGAGAGGGAGAGTTCGCAGTCGGTGAAGGCGTAGAGGGCCTGGATGGTTTGGTCGGCGTCGATGCCCGGGGGTAGGTGGACCAGGATTTCGACTTCAGCGGCGGTATTGTCTTCGACGCGGAGGACTTTGATTTTACCCTTCTCATTGGCGGCAACGATGGAGTCCATGAGTGAACCTGTGGTGGTGCCGAAGGGGACTTCGACGATGCGAAGGACGTTCTTTTTGTCACCAAGTTCGATGCGGGCGCGCACGCGGACGCGGCCGCCGCGGAGGCCTCCGTTGTAGTCGGAGGCGTCCATGATGCCACCCTGGGGGAAGTCGGGGAGGATGTTGAAGTCCTCTTTGCGGAGAGCTGAGACGCAGGCGTCGCAGAGTTCGATGAAGTTATGGGGGAGAATGCGGCAGGAGAGGCCGACTGCGATGCCTTCGACGCCTTGGGCGAGGAGGAGCGGGAATTTGATGGGCAGGGTGACGGGTTCCTTGTTGCGTCCATCGTATGAAGCGGCCCAGTGGGTGACTTTGGGGCTGAAGGCGACGTCGAGCGCGAACTTGGAAAGGCGGGCTTCGATGTAGCGGGGGGCGGCGGCGTTGTCGCCCGTGAGGATATTGCCCCAGTTGCCCTGGGTATCGATGAGGAGTTCCTTCTGCCCGAGTTGGACCATGGCGTCGCCGATGGAGGCGTCACCGTGGGGGTGATACTTCATGGTGTTGCCGACGACATTGGCGACTTTGTTGTAGCGGCCATCTTCCAGTTCGTCCATGGAATGGAGGATGCGACGCTGGACGGGTTTGAGGCCGTCATAGATGTGGGGTACGGCGCGTTCGAGGATGACGTAGGAAGCGTATTCGAGGAACCAGTCGCCATAGAGATCGTCGATGGGACGGATTTCGACGGGCGCGGTGTCTTCGAAGACGGGTTTGTCAGATGCGCCGCTGGAATTGGACTTGGAAGCTTTTTTGGCCACTGTGAAAAATCAGGAAAGGTTTGGGAAAGGGGGAGAATAACGGGAACGGTGGGGAGCGCAACCTTGGTGTTCTTTTGAGTGTCAAGGAAGGGGGGATGGGGTGGGGCGAGGGGAGATTTGGTAAAAGGGCCGAGGAGAACGGGGTGTTTTTAGAAATTAACTATGAAAATCAGAGAATTATGTTACGTTATCGCCACGAGTAGCACCGAGACCCGATGAAGCTGTCATTCTCATCACTTTTTTTAGGCTTTGCTTTTGGTTTGGCTGGGGCTGTCGGAGCTTTGGATATCCGATTTGACTATTCGTATGACACTCAGGGTTTCTTTGCGGAACCATTAAGGAAGCAAGTTTTGGAGGCTGCGGCAAAGTCTTGGGAGTCCAAGTTAGAGGGAGTTCCGTTGCCCGCGATACCCTTGGGGACAGGCGTCAACACCTGGTCTTTGAAATTCAATCGGCCGGACACAGCGGCGGACTTGGGAGCGCAAAACACAAGTCTGGTGAACAAGCCTCTGCCCGAAAACACGGTTATTATTTATGTGGGAGGGCGACCCGATGTGTATGGAGGGTTTGCGGGGTATGCGGAATTTGGGTACACCATGTTTGGGACGTTGGCCTGGGTGGAGCAGATTTCGAGTCGGAACACTGGCACGCGGTTTTGCAGTTTCGGGGGAGCGATTGCCTTTGATTCGGATGCCGGGTGGTATTTCGACTCGGATCCGAGCACGACGGAGGCCTTTCCGCAGCTTCTGGATTTCTACACGATAGCGATGCATGAGATCGGGCATTTGATGGGATTCAACAATGGATCGGCGGCGTTTAATCGGTTGAGGTTGGGGGGTGGGTTCAAAGGAGAGCGTACTGTTAGGATTTTTGGGGGAGAGCCGAAGATTGAACCGGATGGGCATTGGCCGGGTGATTTTCTATTTCAGGGGCGGGGTTTGGTGATGCGGCCCCTGACGACAGTGGGAGAGCGAGTGGAATTGAGTCCGTTGGATGTATCGCTGCTGCAGGACTTGGGTTATGTGGCTCCAGGTGGAATAAAGGTAGTGCTGGGACCTGAGGCGGCAGTGAGTGCCGGGGCTCGATGGACGTTGAATGGCGGGGCCGAACTTGCGAGTGGGGTGGTGGTATCGGGATTGAGTGAGGGACAGTTCACCCTCGCGTTCAAGGCGGTGCCGGGTTACTTCACGCCGGAGTCGCGAGTGGTGAAGGTGGAGTCGGGGGTCACGACGGTTGTGAATTGCGATTATGTGCCGGTGCCAGTGCCGAAGGTTTTGCAGGTTTCGGAGTCTTGTTTGGTCAATGTGGGGGCGAATGTGAAATTGGAGGTGGGAGCAGAAGGTGGAGGTGCCGCATTGAGTTATCTTTGGAAGCGGGCGGGCAAGGTATTGCCAGGAGTTCAATCATCCAGCTATGGCTTGAACTCGGTTCAAACGAGTCAGTCTGGGGTTTATAGTGTGGAAGTCAAATCGGTAGGGGGGACCGCAGCAGCGCCGAACATGAACGTGGGTGTCGTTGGCGGGGTGGTGGGGCCTGACATTGTGAATGAAGATGGGGCGATCACTTTGACGCAGACAGCGGTTGGTCCTGGAGTGCAGTATCAATGGTGCCTTGGGAAGGAGCTTTTGAGTGATGATGTGGCGCTAGGGATTTCGGGGGCTCGCAGCTCGACGTTGAGGATCAAGAGGAGTTCGGCGTTGTTTGACGGGCTTTTCCAATGTCGGGTGAGGATGCCGGATGCGGTGGGTGGTGAGGAGCGCGAGCTGTTGGGTCCGGCAAAGAGAGTGGCGGTCCGTTTGCGTCCCGTGGTGGAGACTCGGAGTTTGGGGCCTTGGAAAGTGAGTGGTAGCCTCTCTGAGGTTTTAGCCGCACGAAATGGACCGACCCAGTTCCGAGTGACGGGTTTGCCCAGTGGGGTGGTGTTGAATCGAGGTGATGGGCGACTGAGTGGGCGACCCTTGAGTCCAGGGACTTTTCGGGCGGGGATTTCGGCTGGTAACTTGGCTGGGTGGAGTCCGATTCAATT
>JARXAL010000205.1 GCA_029865835.1 Verrucomicrobiaceae bacterium | reverse complement strand
CGTCCATTTGGGAGCGCTGGCGGAGGAGGGCGCGTGCGGTGGGATCGGTCAGGAGGGTTTCCTGGAGGCGAGTGAAGTCTTCGGGAGAGAGGGTGCCGTCGAGGTGGTGGTCGATGGCTTCGTTGAGATTGAAATCGGGAGCGTTCATGGGGTGCTGTGTTGCAGCTCCTTGGTCATGCAGGTTTGGAGAATGGCGCGGAGGCGTTGGAGGATTTTGTAGAAGGCGGTGACGGATTTTCCGGCGAGTTGAGCAGCTTCGTGGAATTTGATGCCGGGTTGGTAGGCGAGTTCGAGCCAGCGGGTTTGATCGGCGGGGAGTTTGTCGAGGCAGTGGCGGAGGGCCTGGTGTTCGCGTTCGCGGAGGTCGGTTTCGGTGAGGGATTCGTCGGCGAGGAGATCGAGGAGGTCGTCATTGAAGACGAGGCGGTCGCGGGCTTTGGTGCGGGAGTGGCGGAGAGCTTCGAAGCGGGCGATGGTGCCGATCCAGGCCATGAAGTGGGTGTTGGGCTCGAACTGGCTGAATTTGCGCCAGGCGATGAGGGAGGTTTCCTGAAGGACATCGTCGACATCTTCCCAGGTGGGGAGGAGGGTGCGGAGGAAGCCACGGAGTCTGGGTTCGTGAGCCATGAAGAGGCGAACGAAGGCTTCGTAGGTTTCAGGGGTGGGAGAGGCGGACACAAAGGGATACTGCCGAGGGAGGAGGAATTTGGACAGGCTCTTTTTTTGGGGAAGGGGTTGGGCACAAAAAAAGGAGGCTGTTGGGCCTCCTTTTGATGGGTTGAACTTTTTTGAATGGCTCCGACTACGCGCGACCGAGGTAGCTGCCGTCTTCGGTTTTGACGCTGATGCGCTCGCCAGTGACGATGAAGAGGGGGACCTGAACGGTGAGGCCGGTTTCGACGGTGACGGCTTTGTAGACGTTGTTGGCGGAGTCGCCTTTGACGCCGTCGGGGGCGTCGGTGACGAGCATGGAGATGGAAGCGGGGAGTTCGACGGCGGCGACGGTGCCATCGGTGAAGACGACGTTGTATTTTTGGCCTTCGATGAGGTATTGCTTCACGGCGACGATGATGTCGTTGCCGACGAGGACGTCTTCGAAAGTTTCAGGGTGGAGGAAGTGGTAGCCGTCGCCGTCGATGTAGCTGAACTCATGGGGTTCGCGCTCGAGGTTGACGCCGTCGAGGGATTCGTTTGAGGTGAGGCGGAGGTTGTGAACGCGGCCTGTGGCGAGGCTCTTGATGGACATTTGCACGTAAGAAGCCATGCGGGGAGGCGTCTTGTGCTCCATGTCGGTGATGATGCAGACGTCGTTGTTGTGCCGTACGGCCTGACCGCGGCGGAGATTGATAACGGGGGTGGAAGCCATGGGAGGGTTGTGTTTAGGCAGTTTGGAGTGAATTGCAAGCGGGTAAATCGTGACAATCAGACCGGCTAGATTTCGAAAGTGAGGGCTTGGGGAGGGGCGGAACGGGCGATGACGTGGGCGATGGTGGTAGTATCGAGCCAGTTTTGTACGACGGATTGGAGGTCGAGCAGGGTGCGACCGAGGCCGCAGCCACCGATGGCGCCGCATTCGCAGGAGCCGGATTGGGTGCGGGCGTTTTCGCAGCAGGGGATGGGTTGGAAGGGGCCGTCGATGAGTTCGACGACTTGGCGGAGGGTGATGTCGGTGGAGGGAGCCTGCATTTGGTAGCCGCCGCCGACGCCGCGTTTGCTGCGGAGGATACCGCCGTTTTTGAGGGAGAGAAGGATCTGTTCGAGGAACTTGAGGGGGATGTGTTCCTTGGCGGCGAGATCGTGGATGGAGAAGGTGCGTCCAGCGGTCTCACGGCCCATGGCGGTGAGGGCGCGGAGGGCATATTCGGCCTTCTTGGAGAGTTTCATTGTCGAGTTACCTGATAGACAATGAAAGAGGGGAAGGCAAGGGGAAGGAAAAAGAAAAAGGCCGGACCTTTGCGGGGTCCGGCCTTTGGAGACTTTTCAGCGAGTGGGCTTAGATGCCTTTGCTGACGATGTATTTGACGAGGTCGATGACGCGATTGGAGTAACCCCATTCGTTGTCATACCAGCTGACGAGTTTGAAGAACTTGTTGTTCAACTCGATGCCGGAGCCAGCGTCGAAGATGGAGCTGCTTTGGTCGTGGATGAAGTCGGTGGAGACGACTTCGTCGGAGGTCCAAGCGAGGATGCCTTTGAGGTAGGTCTCGCTGGCTTTCTTCATGGCCGCGGAGATTTCCTTGTAGCTGGTTTCCTTCTCGGTTTTGACGGTGAGGTCAACGACGGAGACGGTTGGGGTGGGGACGCGGAAGGACATGCCGGTGAGCTTGCCTTTGACTTCCGGGATGGCGAGACCAACGGCCTTGGCGGCACCGGTGCTGCTGGGGATGATGTTGATGGCAGCGCTGCGGCCACCTTTCCAATCCTTGGCGCTTGGGCCGTCCACGGTTTTTTGGGTGGCGGTGTAGCTGTGGATGGTGGTCATGAGGCCTTCCGCGACGCCGAACCCTTCTTTGAGGAGGACGTGGACCACGGGTGCGAGGCAGTTGGTGGTGCAGGAAGCGTTGGAGATGACGTGGTGAGCGGCGGGGTCATACTTCTCGTGGTTGACGCCCATGACGATGGTGATGTCCTCTTCTTTGCCGGGAGCAGAGATGATGACTTTCTTGGCGCCGGCGTCGATGTGACCCTGGGCTTTGCTGCGCTCAGTGAAGAGGCCGGTGGATTCGATGACGATGTCGACGCCGAGTTCCTTCCAAGGGAGGGCGGACGGGCCGGCACGGACGGCGAGGCATTTGATTTCGTGACCGTCGACGACGAGGATGTCATCTTCGGCGAGGTCGGGGCTGGATTTTTTGGAGTAGACTTCCTCCTTGGCTTTGCCTTGGGTGGAGTCGTATTTGACGAGGTAAGCGAGGTTGTCCGCTGGGACGAGGTCGTTGACAGCGACGACTTCAATTTCCTTGCCCAGGAGACCCTGGTCACAAATTGCGCGAAACACGAGGCGGCCGATGCGCCCGAAACCATTAATGCCGATCTTGACCATTGTAGTAGTGAGTGATGTAGGGGGTTACGATTGGAGGGGAGGCATACCGCGAGGGGGCGGGGGTGTCAACCGAGGGATTCGGTTTGGGGTTTCCATTTGATGCCGCAGCCGGTGCTGGGGCGCTGGTTTTCAAGGGGTGGCTGGCCGGCGATTTGGGCGGCGAGGGCGGCGCGGAGGTCCTTTCCGGTGATGGGTTCCTGATTGCGGGGGCGGGAGCTGTCGAACTGGCCGGCGTAGGTCAGGCTGAGGGCGCCGTCGAAGAGGTAGAAATCGGGGGTGCAGGCGGCGGCGTAGGCTTTGGCGACGGATTGGTCGGCGTCGAAGAGGTAGGGGAAGGTCCAGCCGTGGGCGGTGGCGAAAGGGGCCATTTTGTCGGGGGCATCGGCGGGGTAGTTTTCGATGTCGTTGGAGTTGATGGCGACGACACCGACGCCAGCGGCGTCGCATTCGGCGGCGAAAGAGGCGAGAGCATCGGCGAGATGGATGACGAAGGGGCAGTGGTTGCAGACGAACATGACGAAGAGGCCATTGGGGCCGCGGGCGTCATCGAGGGTGAAGATGGAGCCGGAGGGGTCGGGGAGTTCGAATTCGGGGGCGGTGGAGCCCAAGGGAAGGATGCGTGTGGAGGGGGTTTCGGCCATGGGGATTGAGATGGCACGGATTTGGGCGGGTGCTAGTGAAGAAGTGAGGGAAATCGGGATGGTTGGGAGATGTAGACCGGGGGGAAGGGCTGGGGTTTGGAAATTGTGTTGGCAAGTGGGGATGAATCGTGTCAAATCGGCGGTTCATGAAACGAATTTGCCTTTTATTGCCTGTTGCTGCCGCCTTGGTTTCCCTTCATTTGAATGCTGTTGAGGGGGACGGGTTTGTGTCTTTGTTTGATGGGAAGACGATGACGGGGTGGAAGAATCCTTATGAGTGGGGGCAGATTGAGGTGAAGGATGGAGAGATCCATCTGACGGGGGAGAAGAAGTTTTTTGTGATCACGGAGAAGCTTTACAGCGACTTCGTTTTTGAGGGGGATGTGTTTATTCCGGAGGGTAAGGCGAACAGTGGGTTTATTTTTCGGGGGTTGGTGGAGCCGAACAAGGTTTATGGTTATCAAGCCGAGGTGGATGGGGACGCGACGCGGAAGTGGTCGGGGGGCTTGTATGATGAGGGTCGGCGGCAGTGGTTCATCAGTCCGATCAAGGCAGATCCGGAGAATGTGAAGGCGTTTCGGGAGCGGGCGGGCGATGCGTTCAAGCGCAATGATTGGAACACTTACCGGATCACGTGCCAGGGGAAGAAGATCAAGATTGAGGTGAATGGCGTGGTGACCACGGATGTAGAAGATGGCATGGATGCGACCGGAGTGATCGCGATCCAGCATCACGGGGAGAAGGGGCAGACTTACAAGTTCCGCAATCTTCGGATCAAGGAGTTGAAGTGATGGGCTGAGGGCTCAGTCTTTGGGCTTGGGCGTCTTGGTGGCGGCTCTTTTTGCTGGGGCAGCGACTTTTTTGGCGGCTGGTGCAGTCTTTTTGGCTGCGGGCGCAGCTTTTTTGGCTGGAGCGGCCTTTTTGGCGGCGGGTTTTGGGGTGGCGGACTCGGTGGCGGGTTGGCTGTTGATCCAGTCCATGACGTGGAACCATTGGTCTCCGCCGTGGGGGCGGATGTGGTCGATTTCCTGGAGGAGACCGCGGCTGTAGAAGTTTTTCATTTCTTCGACACTGAAGGGGCCGAATTCGACGAAGGCTCTGCTGAGGTAGACGGGAGTGGTTTTCATTGATCTTTAGGGTGGGGAGGTTACGAGCCCTCACAAGCAGGTTTCCTGCCATAATCTTGCGGGGCATTGGCTGTAACTTGACCGAAGGCACTGAGAGGGGCAGGCTGGGGCGATGAGAATGACCTTTTGTTTGATTTTGGCGGGCCTGCTGGTGGTGGGTGGAAATGGAATTGGCGCGGATGAGGTGTTGAAGGAGGTGGTTTTGTTTGATGGGAAGTCGCTGGATGACTGGGAGATGGTGGACATTGGGGCGAGCGGGTATGTGGAACTGGACGAGGATTTGGGGGAGATGCTGATCCGGCAGGGGGACAGTCTGAGCGGGGCGATCTACAAGAAGGCGAAGGCCTTGCCGATTGAGCGGTATGAGATCGCGCTGGAGGCGAAGCGGACGGCGGGGGTGGACTTTTTCTGCGGGTTGACGTTTCCGGTGGGGAACTTGGAGACGTGTGCGACGCTGGTTTTGGGGGGCTGGGGAGGCAGTGTGACGGGGATTTCGAGCATTGACGGGGACGATGCGTCGAACAACGCCACGGGGACTTATCAGCGGTATGAGGATGACAAGTGGTATGCGGTGCGGTTGCGGGTGACGCCGGAGAATTTGAGTGCGTGGATCGATGGCAAGCAGGTGGTGGATATTGACATTGCGGGGCGGAAGGTGGGGCTGCGGGCGGGGCCGATGGAGAGCTATGTGCCGCTTTCGTTGACGACGTACAACACGGCGGCGTCGATTCGGAAGGTGGTGTTCAAGCCGCTGGCCAAGGAAAAGTAGGAGGGGGTGGAGGTAGAGGTTGCACGGGGGCGGGATATTTGTACTTTGCCTACCCGCGTCTGAGGCGGGTTTTGTTTCGTTTCTCTTTTTCTCCTTTTACCTATGAGCCAACACATCAAACTTTTCATTCCTGGTCCCGTTGAAGTTTCTCCCGGGACATTCGAAGCCATGTCGCAGCCGATGATGGGGCATCGGAGCAAGGGGTTTCAGGATTTGTATGCGGAGATTCAACCGCAGTTGCAGGCGTTGTTTGGGACGAAGGGACAGGTGTATTTGAGCACGTCGTCGGCGTGGGGAGTGATGGAGGGGGCGATTCGGAATTTGGTGACGAAGAAGGTGCTCAATTGCTGCTGCGGGGCGTTTTCGGACAAGTGGTATGATGTGGCGAAGCGGTGTGGCAAGCAGGCGGAGGCGTATCAAGTGGAATGGGGTCAGCCGATTCTGGCGGAGGAGATCGACAAGCGCCTGGCGACAGGGGAATTTGATGCGCTGACTTTGATTCACAATGAGACATCGACAGGGGTGTTGAATCCGATCGTGGAGATTGCTGCTTTGAAGGCGAAGTATCCTGAGGTGATGTTCATTGTGGATTCGGTGTCCGGGTTCACGACAGTGCCGATGAACTTTGATGAGTTGGGCATTGATGTGCTGCTAACGGGGAGCCAGAAGGCGTTTGCTTTGCCGCCGGGTTTGGCCCTGTTTACGGCGTCGGAAGCGGCTAATGCGCGGGCGGCGACAGTGCCGGATCGGGGTTACTATTTCGATTTCCTGGAGTTCCGTTCGAATGGCGAGAAGAGCATGACACCAAGCACGCCGTGCATCTCACTGATTTACGGGTTGCAGCATCAGTTGAAGGTGATTTTTGCGGAGGGATTGGAGAATCGCTTTGCGCGGCATGAGCGTCTGAATGGGATGGTGCATGAGTGGGTGCGGCGGAACGGATTTGAGTTTTTTGCACCTGAAGGTTATCGGTCGAAGTCGCTGACATGCGTGGCGAACAATCGGGAGATCGATGTGGCGAAGTTGAACTCGATTTTGAAGGCTGAGCATCGGCTGATCATCGATGGCGGATACGGGAAGCTGAAGGGCAAGACGTTCCGGATCTCGAACATGGGTGATGAGACGGATGCGACGATTGCGAGTTTGATCGCGTCATTGGATGACGCGATGAGCAAGCTTTGAGTTGGTGATGGGGCGGAGGATGTGAGCAGCCGAGGCACCTTGACAAACTAGTTGGCCTGATTGTTTTTTTGCTGATGCGTTTTGATGCGCGCTGTGTTAAGACCGCGCCCATGCGAGTAATCGGATATTTTTGTTTGGCGCTGGCGGTGGGGATGTTGTCTGCGTGCCGGACATCCCCGGGGTCTGGGACGACGGCTTACATGGAGGGTGCGACCTCGGGTGGGGCGCAGGATTTTTATCCGGCGGATGCGGGGTGGGGTGATGCGACGGTGAGGCGAGCGGAGGCGGCGGAAGAGGGGGCGACGTTGTTTACGGATCAAGCGAGTTGGAATTTGCCGGGGGCGAATGTGTCTTTGAATGACGCGGCGCGGATGCTGGCGGGGATGGGGCCGGCGCGGGCACCGGATGGTTTTTCGGATGTTCGGCGGACGGAAGCGTGGAGGCGCCATCAGCGGGAGATGGACAAGATGTGGGCGGACTATGAGGGAAGGCA
>JARXAL010000017.1 GCA_029865835.1 Verrucomicrobiaceae bacterium | reverse complement strand
GGGAGGTGGGGGCGGGGGTGACGATGGGGAAGGTGCAGGAGCAGGTGCGGGCGGCGATTCGGGGGCACTACAACGAGCAGTTGGGGGCGTGTCGGGCGGTGGCGGGGGAGCGGCCGTTGATTGCGATGGGGCACTTGACGGTGCTGGGGGCGGTGACGAGCGACAGTGAACGGGACATTCACATTGGGAACTTGGGGGCGGTGGGGGCGGATGTGTTTGCGGGTTTTGATTACACGGCGCTGGGGCATTTGCATCGGCCGCAGAAGGTGGCGGGGTTGGAGGGGGTGCGGTATAGCGGGTCGCCGATTGCGTTGAGTTTTTCGGAGGCGGGGGATGCGAAGTCGGTGGTGGTGGTGGAGACGGAGGGCGTCAATATTGAGACGCTGGCGGTGCCGGTGAGTCGGTTGCTGGTGAGGGTGAAGGCGGGGCGAGCTAGCTTGGCGGCGGATTTGGAGTCGGTGCCTGCGGGAGCGTGGGCGGAGGTGAGTGTGAAGTTGGAGGGGCCGGAGGCGGATTTGGATCGGCTGGTGCGGGAGGCGGCGGGTGGGCGATTTGAGGTGCTGAAGGTGCTCGCGGAGTTGCCGGAGGGCGAGGGGGTGGTTTGGCAGGCGACGGGGCCGGTGCTGAGTGAGTTGCAGCCGCGGGAGGTGTTTGAGGAGTTGCTGAAGGAGAAGGGGATCGAGGGGGAGGAGTTGAGGGGGGTGTTTGGGGAGTTGATGGCGTTGAGGGAGGCGCGGTTGCTTGTGTAAAGCACTCAACTTGACCGTGTCGATGAGGGACACCGCAGAGGTTGGATGGCCGCAGAGGGATGAGAATTTGGTTTCGGAATGGGGGTCTTCTGCGAGGATGGGGGTATGAAGTCTTCCAAGTAGTCTGATTTGGGAAGCGAGATGACGAAGGTCGTCATTGGTGCAGCGATTGCGGTTCACAAGGCTCTTGGTCCGGGTTTGGATGAGGCGGACTATGAGATGGCGCTTCATTTGGAACTTTTGGAGCGGGGCATCGAGCATGACTGCCAGGTTGCGCTGCCTGTTGTTTACAAGGGTGTTCGACTTGAATGCGGGTATCGAATGGACTTAGTCGTTTCGGGCGGGTTGCTGCTTGAACTGAAGGTCGCCGACAAGTTGCATCCGCTACATGAAGCACAACTGCTCACGTATCTGAAACTGTCGAAAATGGCCCTTGGACTGTTGATGAACTTCAATGTCGTTTTGTTGCGAGAGGGCATCGTCAGGAGAGTCCAAACGATTGCTCATCAGGAAGTGCCGATTGTGTCAATGCCGCCGATTCATGGTTTCGATGCCTTGTCTGAAGAAGTGGTCAGTGCTGCGCTCGAAGTTCAACATGTGTTGGGTCCAGGGTTGTTACGCAGCGCTTATGAGGCGTGTTTGGCTCATGAACTGGGCTTGCGTGGTGTCAAGGTTGAGCGGGGACTGCCTGCGAATGTGCGTTATCGTGAGTCTTTGTTTCCTAGCAACAAACAGATTCCGATGATTGTCGAAGGTCAGGTCTTGGTGGCGTGTCATTGCGTGAGTGAACTGAAGCCCCTGCATCTTGCTCGGGATCGTTCGCTGTTAAAGGTCGCCGGGGTGGAAACTGGGCTTTCGATGAACTTCCATGCGGAGTCATTCGGTGCCGAGATTCGACGCATTCGTGGTGTGGCTTAAAGGATTGAGTTTTGCAGGCTTCGATTCGGCCAAGTTTTCGTTCCAGAGAAATTGGATAGTTGCAGAGGTATGTAATGAAGAACTGTTTTCATTTGATTGCGGCAGTGGCATATCATCCGCTTTCGATGCGCCTGCTTGCTGTACGACTCCAGAATTTGAACTCGCTGAGCGGGGTGCATGAGGTGCGGTTTGATGTGGCGCCTTTGAGCGGGGTGGGGGTATTCTTGATTACGGGGCCGACGGGGGCGGGGAAGTCGACTTTGTTGGATGCGATGACTTTGGCGTTGTATGGGCGGGCGGCGCGGTATGGGAATGAGAAGGCGGATGAGATGATGAGCCGGCACACGATGGAGTGCTTTGCGGAGGTGGATTTTGAGGCGGGGGGGCGGGCGCTGCGGGCGACGTGGCGGTTGGGGAAGACGAAGACGGGGAATTTGAGGCCGGTGCAGCGGTCGCTGGCGGAGGTGGGGACGGGGCAGATTTTGGCGGACAAGGGGCGGGAGATGGATGCGATGGTGGAGGCGCTGACGGGGCTGGATGGGCAGCGGTTTTTGCGGTCGGTGCTGCTGGCGCAGGGGCAGTTTGCGGCGTTTTTGAAGGCGAAGCCGAATGAGCGGGCGGAGCTGTTGGAGAAGATCACGGGGACAGAGATTTACAGCGATCTTTCGATGCTGGCGTTTGAGACGTATCGGGAGAAGGACGAACGTGTGAAGCAGCTGAAGGCGAGTGTGGGGGCGGTGGCGGTACTGGAGGACGAGGCGCGGGCGAAGCTTGAGGGGGACGTCAATGAAGCGCGATCAGCGGCTGAGAGATTGACGATGGAAAGCCAGGTGGCGGCGAAACGGTGGCAGGATCAGCGGGAGCATTCGGCGATCGTGGCGGAGCTTGCGAAGCTGGGTGAGACGGGACGGGAGTTGGAGGCGGCGCAGGGGGTTTTGGCGTCGGGTGTTTTAGAGGCCAAGCGGGTGGCGGAGGAGGTGAAAAAGCAACGGGTGAAGCGCGAGCCGGTGTGGGAACAGGCGGCGGGGATGGCGGCGCAGAGTGATCAGTTGGAGAAGCAGCTTTTGGACAGTCGGGCGACTTATCAGTCGTGGGCGAAGGAGCAGAAGGAGGTGGCGGCGCTGCGGGAGGAGGCTGAAAAGGCGTTGGTGGCGCATGTCGAGGCGGGGCGGGTGCTGGAGGAGTGGCTCAAGCTGAATGCGGGCGATGGTGAATGGGCGGAGAAGCTGCCGAATCTGCGGATGGCGGTGCGAGCGTGGCGTGTGGCTTTTGAGAGGCTGGCGGAGGGTCGGCGGCGAGAGGTGGAGGCGCAGGCGTTGAGGCAGAAGATCACGGAGTCGGAGGCGCTGGTGGCGGTTTTGGTGAAGAAGGCGGCTGAAGGACAGGCGAAGGCGGAGAAGGATCGTGGTGAGCTGGAGGGTTTGATGAAGAGGCTTGAGGCGCAGCGTGGGGTGGTTCGGCAGGCGGAGTTGGTGGCGGGGTTTGATGAGCATCGGCAGGATTTGAAGGAGGGGGAGGCGTGCCCTTTGTGCGGATCGAAAGAGCATCCGTTTGCAGCAGGGGAGGTGAGTTTTGAATCGCAGCTTCAGGCGGCGAGGAAGCTGCTGGGGACACTGGAGAAGCAGAGTGAGAAGGCGAATCGTGATCTGGTGGCGTTGGAGCGTGAGTTGGTGAAGGGGGTGGCGGAGAAAGAGGCGGAGACGAAGCGGGTGGAGGAGATGAAGAGTCGAGTGTCTGAGCTGGCGGCGCCGAGTGCGGTGGCGCTGGCGCAGTGGAGTGAGGAGGAGGGGCAAAGGCGGGGAGAGCTTGCGGTGCTACCGCGTTCTGGCGAACGCGGCTACGAGCCTGCGGAGGCGGAGCGTGAGGTGGAGGCGATCGACAAGCGGGCGGTGGCTTTTGCCAAGAAGCAGGAGGAGGCGGTGAAGAAACGGGGTGAGCGGCAGCGTCTTGAGGGTCAGATTCAGTTGGCGAAGCAGGAGGAGACGGCGAAGACGAATCGGCTGGAGGAGTTGAGGGCTGAGGGGGTGACGCTGCGGGCGAAGGCGGATGCTTTGAAGGCGAAGCTCAAAGAGTTGCTCGGTGGGGTTTCGTTGAGTGAGGATCGGGAGCAGCATGAGGCCCGGCTGTTGGCTGCGGAGAAGGCGTGGCGTGAGGCGGAGGCGAAGCTGAATGGGCTGAACGCGGAGCTGGCGGCGACGAAGGCGAAGCGGGAGCAGCTTGAAGCGCGTCGGGAGCCGTTTGCGGGGCAGGCGCTTTTGAGTGGGGAGGCTGCGATGGAGTTGGAGGAGCGGGTGAGGCAATTGAACGAGGCGGTTGCGGTGAAGCGGACGGAGGTGGGATCGCTGGAGCAGCAGGTGAAGAGTGATGATGAGGCGCGGCGGCGTCGGGAGGCGGGTGGGGCGGCACTGCTGGCGGCGGAGGGGGAGGCGCTGCGGTGGGGGAGGTTGAAGGAGTTGATCGGGTCCGCGGATGGGGCGAAGTTTTCGCGGTTTGCGCAGTCGCTGACGTTGCGGCAATTGATTGGGCTGGCGAACGAGCATTTGCAGGTGCTGGCGGAGCGGTATCGGCTGATGGCGGCGGACGGGGATGAGCTGGATTTGCGCATCGTGGATTTGTATCAGGCGAGTGTGGACCGGCCGATGGAGAGTCTGTCAGGAGGGGAGAGTTTTTTGGCGAGTCTGGCGTTGGCGTTGGGGTTGAGCGAACTGGCGAGCCGGCATCATCCGATTGACTCGCTGTTCATTGATGAGGGGTTTGGGACGTTGGATTCGGAGACGCTGGAGGTGGCGTTGAGCGCGCTGGAGAATTTGCGGTCGCGGGGGAAGACGATTGGGTTGATCTCGCACGTGGAGTTGTTGAAGGAGCGGCTGACGACGCAGGTGCGGGTGGTGCGTGGGGCGGGGGGGACGAGCCGGGTGGAGGTGGTGGCTTGAGGGGGTGCAAGCAAGATGCTTGCACCACCTTTTTGGGGGCAAGCCAGCGGCTTGCATCACGGTGGGTGTGCGGGGAGCGTGATGGGGACTCAGCTAGCAGCGAGGGAGTTGGGGGAAGTGATGGAAGTGGGCGTCTGAGGTGCAGAGGACGAGGTCATGCTGGATGGCGAGTGCGGCGATCCAGAGGTCGTTGGTGGGAATTTGAGCGCCTTTTTGGCGGAGTTGGAGGTAGAGGTGTGAGTAATGATGCGTGGTCTGTTCGTCCGGGAGTAAGACGGAGACGCGCTGGCTCGTGAGGAACCGTTGGAGGTTGGCGGCGTTGGTGGAGGTTTGGTTGCCGGCGGCGAAACCGGCGCGGAGTTCGGCGAGTACGAAGAGGGGGAGGTGGATTTGGCGGGCGGTGCGAATGATGGTGATGCGGGAGAGATCTCCGCGCATGAAGTCGCTGTAGGCGTTGGTGTCGAGGGCGATGTTCATTTCCAGTCGGCGGGATCGACGCGGCTGAAATCGGCGACGGCGTTGTCGAAGGCGGGGTCTTCATTCCAGGAGCCGATGAGGTTATCAAGGTCGGTGAATTCGACAGGGGTGTGGGAGAGGTCGAGGCCGCGGGCGAGGGCTTCGACGGCGACGGTGTTGAGGCTCTTGGACTCCTGTTTGGCGCGGCGACGCAGGGCCGTGTCGAGATCTTTTGGGATTGCACGCAGGGTGTATTGCAGGCTCATGATGCAGGCAGTATAGGCAGATAATGCCTGCTTGCAAGGGGTGAGGCATCTGGTTGGGGCGGATTGAAAGTTGGATGGCAATGGGAGTGTAATGGGAGAATGAGAAACATGATCCTAAAAACGGAAATGGCCGAGGGCGAATCTGCCGCCGTCATTGGCCCCACAAGGCATTCCGCTTCTCGGGTGGCATCATCTTATCGATGCAACCGCTGCGAACCGGGGAGCCTTGTGGAACCAAGCACGACGCCATCTTCATCCCTTTCCATTCCCGTTTCTAGGATGATTTGTTTGGTGATGATGGGGTGGGGTGTAGCGGCGGCAGGTTGCGCGGGGAAGAAGGCGGGGGCGGGTATGGCGGATTTTTCGCCGACGGTGTTTCCGGCGCCGGTGAATGGGAGCATGTCGGGGAATTTTGCGAAGGGGATTACGGATCCGATGCATGCGCGGAGTTTGGCGGTGGTGGGTGAGGGAGGGGGAGAGGTGATTTTTTGTGTGGTGGATGCGTGCATGATTCCGCTGGAGATTTGCGAGGCGGTGAAGGATGTGGTGGTGGCGAAGACGGGGGTGAAGCGGGAGGGGTTGTTGATTTCGGCGACGCATACGCATTCGGCGGCGACGATGGCGGCGGTGTTTCAGAGTGATCCGGACCCGGAGTATGTGAAGGCTTTGCCGCCGAGGATTGCGGCGGCGATGATCGCGGCGCACGAGAACCTGGAGGAGGCGGAGGTGGGCTGGGGGTTTGCGAGTGACCCGACGCAGGTGTTCAATCGGAGGTGGTTTGTGAAGGAGGGGCAGGGGTATGAGAATCCTTTCGGGATTCTAACTGACCAAGCGAAGATGAATCCGGGGAACGTGTCGAAGGGGGTGTCGGTGCCGACGGGGCCGGTGGATCAGGATGTGGCGATTTTGGCGGCCCGGAGCAAGGTGGACGGGCGTCCGCTGGGATTGCTGGCGAACTACAGTTTGCACTATGTGGGCGGGTTGCCGGCGATTTCGGCGGATTACTTTGGGGTGTTTTGCGGGTTGATGGCGGAGAAGTTGGGAGCGACGGATGGGCGTTATGCGGGCAAGCCGGCGTTTGTGGCGGCGCTGTCGAACGGGACGAGTGGGAACATCAACAACGTCAATTATGGGGTGCCTGCTTTGTCGCTGAGGCGGAAGGCGGATCCGGGGTCGCGGATTCGGGAGGTGGCGGAGAGTGTGGCGAAGGCGGCGCTGGAGGCTTGGGAGAGTGTGGTGTGGAAGTCGGACAGCGCGGTGGCGAGCGAGGAGACGGATTTGCAGTTGGTGGTGCGGAAGCCGACGGTGGAGGAGGTGGAGCAGGCGCGGAAGTGGTTGGTGGAGTTTCCGAAGGATGCGACGGGGAACTATCGGGACAAGAAGGCGGTGTATGCGAACGAGTCGGTGAAGTTGGCGGAGTTTCCGGACACGATGCCGGTGAAGTTGCAGATGCACCGGATTGGGGATCTGACAGTGGGGGCGATTCCGTGCGAGGTGTTTGTAGAGATCGGGCTGGAGTTGAAAAAGACGACACCGGCGACGCGGCATTTTACGATTTCACTGGCGAACGGTTACAATGGGTATCTGCCGACGGAGGAGCATCATGCGCTGGGGGGGTATGAGACGTGGCGGGCGCGGAGCAGTTATTTGGAGGTGGAGGCGGCGAGCAAGATTTTGGCGGCTTTGAAGGGGATGTGGTGAGGTTTATTTGCTGTTAGAGGCTGATTTGGGAGCAGGAGATGTGGTTGGAGAAGGTGGCTGAAGGGTTAGCTCTGATTTGAGGGAGGTGTTTCGCAACGCTTTCTAATTACTTCGAGAATGGATCCCTGGATTTGATTCATGACCCATTCGCTCCACCAGCCGGTGTACCAGTTAAACTGAGTGGAGAGGCGATGTGTGCTCGACAGGTGAAGGATGCATTTGCCACCCTGCAAAGGTTCAATTTCATAGGTGCCGTCCAAAACGTCATAGAATCTGCCACCGACAATGATGTGTTGGTCGAAGGCAGTATGTGGAACGAACGCGGGATCGGCCTCAATGGTGAAGGAAAGTCGTTGGAATGGTTGCCATTCAGTGACGACCTCAAAAAATGAAACGTTTCTCTCAAAGGTGGCAAGTCGGCGCCCGCCTACTCCCGGCTTGTCGAGGGTTGCCGCGATGGGTCGAGGAAAGTCGAGGAGGTAAATCCATTGGTTTGGGAGTTCGTCGGGTTTAATGGCCTCCACTTGTTGGATGTGCTGCCATATTGTTTCGGGGCTGGCATGGATGGTCACTGCATTGCGCATCGAACGGGTTTCGTGGGGCGCTTCCCAGAGTTGTTCGATTGGGGAAACTGCAAATGGCAACAGCACAGCCAAGCTGAGAGGCAGTCGATCACGATTTATTCGCTTTAGAACGATGCTCATCAACCAGCCGCCTGTGGAGGCCATAGCGATGGCGATTGGTGAAGCCACCAGGGCACAAAGAAAAGCTTCCAGCTTGAACAAGATGCTTCCGAATAGCAAAATGGCCATGGTAATTGCTGGAGCAATCACTGCCCAAAAATCGGTGGGGCGGTCCAATTTTGAACCTGCGAAGCAGACGAGTGCACCGATACTAGCAGGTGCGAGATAAATGAAGGAGACCGAAACGATACGCAGCCATTGTTCAAGCGGTTGGGCAGTAAAAGCCAATCGGCAGACGAGTCCGTAGAGGGCTGCGATGCCGATCACAATCAAACAGGTGCGCAATCGGTCATTCACGGGGTAAGTTCAAAAGAGTGGATGGGTGCGCAAGTAGAAGCTGCCGAAGCGGATGGAAAAAAATCGTAGTGAGTTCAGACACTGAGTTTGGACCAGGAGATGTGGTTGGAGAAGGTGGCTTGGACGTCGGAGCCGGGGTCTTGGGGGCGGGTGCTGTAGGGGGCGGTGTAGAAGAATTCGGTGATGTTGGGAGTGCCTTGAGGTTGGGAGGTGGCGAAGGCGACGTTGAGGGGGGAGCGGGCGGGTTGGGTGGGGATGATTTGAGGGAGGGTTTCGCTGCCGGGGGGGAGGTGGGGGAAGTTGATGTTGTGGAAGGTGCCGGGGGCGATGGTGTGGGCGGGGATGAGGTTGAGGAGATGGGTGGTCCAGGTGGTGATGCGAGTCCAGTCGATGGGGAGGTCGCGGATGAGGTAGTGGGAGAGAGCGATGGCGGGGAGGCCATGGTAGGCGGCTTCGCGGGCGGCGGCGACGGTGCCTGAGATGACGAGGTCCTGTCCCATGTTGCCGCCGTGGTTGATGCCTGAGAGGACGAGGTCGGGCTTGAGATTCAGGCCGAAGAGGGCGACGCGGACGCAGTCGGCGGGGGTGCCGTGGACGGCGTAGCGGTCGGGGCTGCGGGATTCGGTGATGAGGGGTTGGTGGGTGGTGACGCGGTGGCCGCACTGGGACTGTTCGGAGGCGGGGGCGACGATGATGACGCGGGCGAAGGGGAGGGAGAGGGCGGCGTTTTGGAGGGCAAGGAGGCCTTGGGCGTCGATGCCGTCGTCGTTGGTGAGGAGGATGGTCATGGGAGAGTGGCTATTTTGTAAAGATGCGATAATTCTCAAAATTGTGGTTTATCTAACAAAAGGTTAGGTGTAGACTGAGAAGTGATCCAGCATTGTCGAATGATCCAGTTGCAACTTTTTGAAGATTTGGTGGCCAGACCTGTAAAAAGGGGGATGGGGGTATGATCGCGGTGCCGGCGGATGGGATGATGAAGGGGATGCTGGAGGAGCCGGTGAGGCGTCGCGTGTTGGGGTTCGAAGACGAGGCTGGTGGGGTGAGTGAGGGGGAGGTGACGTTTCGATGGGTGCGGGATGGGGTGGAGTTTGCGGCGTTGGAGCCGGTGTGGGATACGTTGTTGGAGAGGTGCGAGACGGTTTCTCCGTTCATGAGGTGGGATTGGGTGTGGCGGTGGTGGGTGGCGAATGCGGATTTGTTTGAGCCAGCGATTTGTGTGGCTGAGGAGGCGGGGGAAGTGGTGGCGATGGCGCCGTTTGCGATTGGGAAAGAGGAGAAGGGGAGTCGGCGGGGGTTGAAGCAGCTGGGTTTGATGGCGGGATTGGGAGAGGCGCAGGGGGAGCGGATCAATGTGATGATTCCAGCGGAGCGGGTGGAGGAGTTGGCGCCAGCGTTGCTGGGGAGGCTGGCGGATTTGACGGGGCAGTGGGATGCGGTGCGATGGAACCGGATTCCAGCGGAGTCGGCGATTTTGCATCACTTGATGTGCGCGCTGCGCGAGATCACGGCGAATTCGGGGGTATTGAACACCACGTCGTGCCGATTTTTACGGATGGAGCAGGAGACGTGGGAGGCGTTTGAGACGTCGAGGTCGCGGAATTGGAGACGGAATCAGAAGCGGTTGAGGAAGGAGCTGGAGGAGGCGTTTGGGGTGACGTATCACACGGGGACGATCGCGCCGAACGGGGAAGATGTGGTGGAGGCGCTGTTGCGGCTGCATGCGAAGCAGTTTGAAGGGGAGGAGAGTTTTTTCACGTCGGACCGGGCGTTGGTTCTTCACCGGGAATTGATCCCGTTGTGGGAGGCGCAGGGGAAAAGTCAGATGTGTTATTTGATGGCTGGAGGGAAGGTGATTTCGGTGGTGCACGTGTTGCACGAGGGGCGGGTGAGCTATGCGTTTCAGGTGGGGCGTGATTTGGCGTATGGGGAGACGTCGGTGGGGAGTGCGACGTTTGGGTGGGCGGTGGAGTGCGCGTTCCGGAGCGGGGCGCGGAGTTTGGATTTCCTGGCGGGAGATTTTGAGTACAAGCGGCGGTGGACGGCGGAGACGCGGACGGTGCTGGACTTGGAAGGGTATGCGCCATGGAGCTGGCGGGCGCGGGTGTTTCTGCTGCTGCGGTGGCTGAGGCGGAAGACGATGAAGCCGAAGGTGCAGGCTGGGAAAGTGGAGGCGGGTGAATCAGGCGAGAGTGACGCAGTCGGGTAGGCCGTGGCGGATGTTGGCCCAGGGGGCCTGGGTGGAGACGTCGATGGGGTCAGGGGTGCTGGCTTCCGGTTCGGGGAGTTTGGCGGGGGAGAGGATGGCGAGGAAGACGAGGGGTTCGTGATGGGGGTTGTAAGTGCCGTGGATGGTTCCGGAGGGGATGTGGGCCATTTCACCGGCGGAGAGGATGCGTTTTTCTTCGCCGACCCACTGTTCGGCGCGGCCGTAGAGGACGTAGATGATTTCCTCGCGATGGGGGTGGTAGTGGAAGGGGTGGCAGTGGCCGGGGGCCATGTTGGCGCGGACGAGGAGGAGTTTTTCGGCGTTGACGAGATCGGGGCGGCAGAGCCATTCGTTGTGGGTCCAGGGATTGATTTCGCGGGCGGCGTCGTCGATTTGGATGAAGCGATTGGAGGCGGGGTCGGTCATGGGGAGAGGAGAGCAGATGGGGCAGGGGGATGCAACTGAGACTGGTCCACCTGGGGCTACCCGGGGTCCACATGGTTGAACCCGAACGCCTCCAATGGCGGCATTCGGGTTGATATGGACGATTGCAATGCTGCGGCTTTCAGACGATAGAGGACGCGGAAAGAATCAATATCAGTGAGCAAGAACGCAAAGGAAGACTCCCAACCCTCGATGCTAGGACGCATTAAAGCCGGTGTGAAACGCCTGCTTGGAATTCAGAAGAACCCGGCCCAGGCCGAAGCTGCTGCTACTGAGGTGGTGCGTCGGCGTCCGCGATTTGAGGATCAGGATGGGAAGCCTTTGCGGGATGATGATCGTCCGGCAAGGCCGGCGGGACGTCGGGAAGATGGGCGGCCGGAGCGGCCGAGGCGGTCTGCCGAGGGCGGTGGTGATGGGCGAGGGCCGAGGCGGGAACGGACGCCGCGTGAAGGTGGGAACTTTGAGGGCGGAGGCGAGGGGCGTCGTGAGCGGGGGCCGCGTGAGGGTGGCGAAGAGCGGCGGGAGCGGAGTCGGGATGGGGGGCGCGAAGGAGGACGTGGCCGGGAGCGGGATCGCGGGGGGCGTGGGCCGAGGGATCGGGAAGAGCGGGAGCCGAGGGAGGCGATTGTGAATGTGGCGCCGGTGCCGCCGCCGCCAGCACCGCCGGTGCCTGAGGGGCCGTATCCGGAGAAGTTTGAGATTTTGGGGTTGAGTCCAGCGGTGCTGGCGGCGATTCGTGAGACGGGTTACGAGACGCCGACGACGATTCAGGAGCGGGCGATTCCGGTAGTGTTGCAGGGTCGGGATGTGGTGGGGGCGTCGCAGACGGGGACGGGCAAGACGGCGGCTTTTGCGCTGCCGACGCTGAGTCGATTGGGAGCGCCTGGGACCTTCCGGTGTTTGGTTTTGGAGCCGACGCGGGAGTTGGCGGCGCAGGTGGTGGATCAGTTTGAGAAATATGGCAAGCACACGGGATTGCGGGTGCTGCTGGTGCACGGGGGAGTGGGGTATGAGAAGCAGCGGCGCGGGTTGCAAGAGGGAGTGGACGTTGTGGTGGCGACACCGGGGCGGTTGCTGGATTTCATGAAGGATGGTACGGCGGATCTGGGCAAGATTGACGTGCTGATTCTGGATGAAGTGGATCGCATGCTGGACATGGGATTCCTGCCGGATGTGCGGCGGATCATTGAGCGGACGCCGGCGACGAGGCAGACGTTGTTTTTCTCGGCGACGATGCCGCCGCAGATTCAGAGTTTGGCGGAGTTTGCGCTGAAGGAGCCGGAGAGCATTGAGATTGGGATCCGGTTTTCGCCAGCGGAGACGGTGAGTCACTATGTGTATCCGGTGGCGGGGGATCAGCGGCAGGAGTTGCTGATGGCGATCCTGAAGCAGACGCACTTTGAGAGTCTGATGATTTTCACGCGGACGAAGATGCAGGCGGATCAGTTGTATTCGGCGCTGCAGCAGGAGGGGAATTACAAGGCGGCGGTGATGCATTCGGACATTCGGCAGAGCGAGCGGGAGCGGGCTTTGAAGGGATTCCGAGATGGGGAGTTTGAGGTGATTGTGGCGACGGATTTGGCGGCGCGGGGATTGGACATCAGCGGGGTGACGCATGTGATCAATTACATGGTGCCGGAGAATTCGGAGGACTACGTGCACCGGATCGGGCGGACGGGTCGGGCGCAGAAGGAGGGGGATGCTTACACGCTGTTTTCGGCGGAGGAACTGCCGAATGTGGAGTCGGTGGAGCGGTTGATTAACCAGAAGATTCCGAGGCGGAAGTTGGACGGGTTCAGCTACAAGTACACGACGGTTTTGGATGATGAGGCGAGAGCGAAGGCTATCTTGACTGGGCGTTCGAAGAAGAAGAGTCCGCGGCGGAGGTAGGGGACGCGGCCTTTTTTGGTGGAATGTGTGCGGAGGTTGTTTTGGGGTCGTGTTGGGCGGATGGGCTTGATAGGCTGTCAGGTCTATGAAGCTGTTTTGGAATTTGATTGGGTGGGCCGGGGTGGGAGTGGTGTTGATTGGGTGCAGGCATGCACCTGAAGGTGGGGTGGTGGAGGTGCCGGTGACTTTCGCTGCTGCGCGTCAGGTTTTGGAGACGAACTGTGTGCATTGTCACGGGGACTATCGGTTGAAGGGGATGCCGCCGATTGATACGACACGGCATTTGGCGAAACTGATCGGGCCGGGGAATTGGATTGTTCCGGGGCAGCCGGAGAAGAGCCGGTTTTTTCAGGTGGTGATTTTTCCGGATGAAATTCCGGGGGCGATGCCACCGACGGGGCATGGGATTGGCAAGGCGGAGGTGGAGGTTTTGAGGCAGTGGATCGTGGCGGGTGCGCCGATGCCGGAGGGGCGGAATGAGCGGTTGCGGCCGATGGGGGAGGCGCCGCGTTCGCGTTGAGGGAGGTGATGGAGCCATGACGACTCGACTTCGAGAGGGGGTGCCGGCGTTGATTGAGATGAAGCTGTCGAGCTTGGCGCAGCTTTTTAACTCGATGGATCCGTCACCTTTTCATGAGCGGGATTTGGATCGGGATGCGGAGGCGTTTATTGTGAGTTGGGCGCAGGAGCATGCGAAGGCGCAGCCGTTCAAGTTGGTGATCCATTTGGCGAATCGGGATGGTTCGCCTGAGGGGGATGAGGTGGCGGTGGAGCGGTCGATCCAGCACTACTTTGGGTATCGTGCGGAGATGCGGTGGCTGGATTTCAAGCGGTTGATGAGGGAGGGGCGAGTGTCGCTGGGGATTGGACTGGGGTTTTTGCTGCTCTGCCAGGGGGTGGCGATGATGCTGGTGGTGGATGAGGGGTCGTGGATGTCGGTGTTGCACCAGGGGCTGACGATCACGGGGTGGGTGGCGATGTGGAGGCCGTTGGAGATTGGCCTTTACCGGTGGTGGCCGTTGCTGGCGGAGCTGGAGTTGTTCCGGCGCTTGGAACAGATGTCGGTGGAGATCCGCTGAGGTACTACTTCACGAGCTTGTTGTATTTGGTGACGAGGTCGTTGAAGGCTTTGGTGCGGGTGTTGAGTTCGGCGATGGCGGCGTCGCGCTCGGCGGTGAGTTTTTTGAGGCGCTCGTTGGCGGTTGTGATGGCGGTGTTTTGGCCGGTGACGTCTTCGTTGCGATTGGCGATGGCGGCGGTGGTTTCGGCGAGGCGTTGTTCGGCGAGTTGGGCTTGAGCGCGGGCTTTGGCGAATTCGTTGGAGAGGAGGGCGATACTGACGCCGCGCTGGAGTTGGTCGGTCTGGGTGAGGGTCAATTCCTCGGTGACGGCGAGGAGTTTGGCTTCGGTGTCGGCGCGGAGTTGGGTGAGGCGGGCGATTTCGAGTTCGAAGGCGGCGGCTTTTTCCTGGGTCTCGATGCGGAGCTGGGTTTCGGTTTGAAGTTGAAGGGTGAGGGACTGGATTTCGGCGCGGAATTCGGCCTCACGGAGCCACTGCACGACGCTCAGGCCACAGAGGGCGAGGGCGGCGAGGAGCAAGAGGATGGTGAGGGTTTTTTTCAAGGGGTCGCGGGGCGAACGTTGAAGGCGACTTTGGTGAAGCCGACGCGGCGGACTTCATCGAGGATGCGGACCATGTCGGCGTGGCGGGTGTCGGCGTCGCCACTGATGTAAACGGGGGTGTCGGGGTTGAGGGCGTGGCGTTGTTGGAGTTGCTTTTGGAGGTCGGGGAGGGTGACGGGGTTTTTGTCGATGAAGACGTCGCCGATGGTGCTGACGCCGAGGTTGATCATGTCGGGTTTGAAGTCGTTTTGGGAGGTGGTGGCGACGGGGAGGTTGACGCCGATGGTTTGCTGTTTGGTCATGGTGAGGCTGACCATCATGAAGGAAGCGAGGAGGAAGAACATCACGTCGATGAGCGGGATGATTTCCAGTCGGGTTTTTTTGACCGGGAGCGGGGAGTGGAGCTTCATCGCTGAGGTCTGGCTTGGGATTTTTGCGGGGCGGATTTGCTGTCGATTTGGTGTCCGGCGGCGAGGATGAGGATGTTGTTGGCGGCGGCTTCGAGGTCGAACTGGAGGGCGGCGAGCCTGGAGTGGAAGTGGTTCATGGGGACGAGAGTGACGATGGCGATGCCGAGGCCTGCTGCGGTGGCGATGAGGGCTTCGCCGATGCCGCCGGTGACTTTTTCGACGGCGAGTTCGGAGCTGCCGATGGAAGAGAAGGAGCCCATGATGCCGGTGACGGTGCCGAGGAGGCCGAGAAGGGGGCCGAGGGTGACGATGGTGTCCATGGCGCTGAGGAAGCGGCCGGCGGCGCGGAGTTCACGACCGGAGGCGACTTGGAGGGCGCCTTCCATGGAGGTGTGGGGGTGATTGAGGCCGTGGTGGACCATGCGGACGACGGGGTCGGTGGCGTTGGCGGAGCGTTGGATGGCGGTGGCGAGGTCGCCGGCTTCGAGGGCTTCGTAGACGGAGTCGAGGCGTTTGGGATCGCGTTTTAGGGACATGTTAGCCCACCAGAAGAGGCGTTCGACGATGACGCAGAGGGCGACGACGCCGACCACGAGGATGGGGTACATGATGGGGCCGCCTTTGAGGAAGAGATCGATGACGACGTTGGCGAGAGGGAGGGGGGGCATTCGGATTGCGGATTGCGGATTGCGGATTGCGGATTGCGGATTGCGGATTGCGGATTGCGGATTGCGGATTGCGGATTGCGGAT
>JARXAL010000004.1 GCA_029865835.1 Verrucomicrobiaceae bacterium | reverse complement strand
GGGCCGGGGTTGGTGAAGCCGGTGCAGGAGGCGAAGATGAGGTGGGTGATGTGGCTGCGGGGGGTGCCGTGGGTTTCGGCGGAGGAGAGGAGGTCGCGGACGAGGTCGACGGCGAGGGTGGGGGCTTCCCGGGCGTAGACGGTGTTGCGGGCGGCGGTGCCGGGGGGCTGCAGTTGGCCGGTGGCGTTGGTTTGGAAGAGTTGGGGGTCTTGATTGAAGTCGGGGAGGATGCTGTGGCGGCGGTCGATGCCGCTGCGGGCGTAGAGGGCGTGGATGAGGCGTTGCTGGCGGCGGTCGGGGGTCCAGGTTTTCAGGCGGTCACGGGTTTCCTCCTGGGAACAGGCGTGAGCCGGGACACGCGTGGTCAGGTGGTGGAGGAAGGCTGGCATGGGCGGCGGAGCGCTGTGGGGATTGGATACGGGTGGGTGGTGGGGATGGCAACGGTGGATGCGAGGATAGGGGCGGTTGGTATGGGGTTGCGGCGCGGGCGCCGGATTCATCCCTGGCATGAGGAAAATCCTCTTTGCGATTGGACAGCGTGCGGGTATGTCTCTGGCCCGCTGGCGGGCATTTGGCTGCGACTGTGGGCGAACCCCCAAACCCTGACAGAATTGAGATGAGCAAAAAAAGTGATTTTGGATTGATTGGCCTCGCCGTGATGGGGCAAAACCTGGTGTTGAACGTCGAGAGCCGCGGCTTTCAGGTGAGCGTTTACAATCGGACGACGAGCGTGACGGATGAGTTTTTGGCGAAGCATCCGGATAAGCAGTTTGTGGGGGCGCATACGATGGAGGCCTTCGTGGAGAGTTTGGCGACGCCGCGGAAGATTCACATCATGGTGAAGTCGACGGCGGTGAAGGATTCGGATCGCGATGCGGTGGATGCGGTGATCGAGCAATTGATCCCGCTTTTGGACAAGGACGACATTGTGATCGACGGCGGGAACAGCTTTTATCAGACGACGGAGCGTCGGGATGCTTACCTGGCTTCGAAGGGGTTGCGTTTCATTGGAGCGGGTGTTTCGGGCGGGGAAGAGGGGGCGCGCAAGGGGCCATCGATCATGCCTGGCGGGCCTGCGAGCACCTGGGAGGTGATGAAGCCGATTTTTGAGAGCATCGCGGCGAAGGTGGATGGGGAGCCTTGCGTGATTCACATCGGACCGGGTGGGGCGGGTCATTATGTGAAGATGATCCACAACGGGATCGAGTATGGCGACATGCAGCTCATTTGCGAAGCCTACAACATCTTCAAGCATGCGGGTTTCACGACGGATGAGATGGCGGCCATTTTCAATGAGTGGAATGAGGGCGAGTTGCTCAGCTACCTGATTCAGATTTCTGGCAAGGCGCTGGAACAGAAGGATCCGGAGACCGGGAAGCCGATCGTGGAGTTGATCGTTGATAAGGCGGGTCAAAAGGGCACGGGTCAGTGGACGCTGATGAACGCGGCGGAGAACGCGATTGTGATCAGCACCATCAATGCGGCGGTGGAAGCCCGGATTTTGAGTTCCAAGAAGAAGGCGCGCGTGGAGGCGAGCAAGCTGCTGACGGGCCCAACGGTGAACATCACGATGGAGAAGGCTGAACTGGTGAAGAAGGTTCATGACGCACTTTATGCGTCGAAGATCATCAGCTACGCGCAGGGGCTGGATTTGATCAAGTCGATGGGCGAGGCGAAGCATTGGGGGCTGGATTTGGGGCGGATTGCGAGCATCTGGCGCGGGGGTTGCATCATTCGCGCGAGGTTCCTCAACAGCATTACGGATGCGTATCGGCAGGATCCTGGGTTGAGCAATTTGATGCTGGCTCCGTTCTTCATTGATGTGCTGAGCCGGACGCAGCAGAACTGGCGTGAGGTGGTGGCGCTTGCGACGTTGAACGGGATTCCGGTGCCGGCGTTCAGTGCCTCACTGGGTTACTACGACAGCTATCGCGCGGAGCGGTTGCCGGCGAACTTGCTGCAGGCGCAACGGGATTTCTTTGGGGCGCACACGTATGAGCGGGTGGACAAGCCGGAGGGGCAGTTTTTCCACACGGACTGGCCTGAGGTGATTGGGTGAGGTTTTTTTGACTCACACTAAGGCACGAAGGCACTAAGGGGGTTTCGGCCCCTTTTGGGCTTTGTGCCTTGGTGAGGGGTCATGCATACGGAGTTCATCCTGATCGGCTTGAGCCTTCAGAGACCCTGCGTCTGTGGCTCTCAACCACCTCGAATGTCTGAGTCCGGATTGAAAGGGCCTCCTTCGGCAGGTGCCGATTGAGGTGTTTCGTGCACGCAAATGATCGAAAAGGTCAAAATGAACCGATATGCATGGATGCCAATTGCTCGTGATATCAGCGCATTTGGAACTCTTATCGATCAATTTTTTGGATTATCAAGGATCCGCTATAAACGAGGCTCAGGCCTTGACTTTACGGGCTTTGAACAGCACCCTTGCTGCCAATAGGGGTGCGAGAATATCGCTCGTGGCGATATTGAATCGTACTAAGTACACCGTTCGGCTAAAAAATGAAATGGCGTTTCTGGGTCATTGGCATCGGGTTGGCATCCCTTGTTCTGCTATTCCTTTTCTCTCCAAGTCGCGACGCAGAAGTTGCGCTGGGACTGAAGTGGCTACCATTGTCGACTCGAAATCTAAATGTCAGCGTCGACGCATGGACTGATTACGTTGTGACCGGTTACATTGAAGTTTCGTCTTCTGATTTTGAAAAGATTCTAAACGCGCGGAAATATGAGCGCGACGATCACCGCGCATGGGCTATTACCGATCCACAGCTTCCCAATGCTAGCAGGCGTGTTTCAACCACCTCCTATTTTTGGAACGATCCGAACACGTCGACAAATGCGCATCTTGAAACCGACGCGACTCGCTCGTGGATTCAATTCTTATACTCTACCGACTGAAGGCGAACAAAACGCGGCTGGACAACCGCCACTAGCCGCTGTGCCATCATGATCTCCCGCAACTCCAACCCTAACCCGCGTTTCGACGCTCGCCCCCGCTAGTGGCGGTGCCAGCGCTGGGTCGTTGCCTAAAAGCCATGCGTTTTCCCGAGGATGCCATACTAGCAGTTGGATTCTTTTTCGAGTTGGCTGGGGGAGGGCCACATGAGCCGTACGAGATGAGCGAGATTCAGAAGCATGGTCTCGAAGGTTTGGACCCAGAGCTGATCGCACGCGAGTTAAGAGATTTGATCACCGCAGAACACAAAAGCTACAGTAGAGACCGGCAACAGGCGTACTGGGCGCTCGGCAAGAAACGAGACCGTGGATTGATCCCCTTTTTTTGCGACCAACTGCGTCTTGAACTGAGACGTGACATGATCGCTGCGTATCAGATCATGATCGCGCTTCAGGACATTGGCGAGCCGATGTTTGGCTCGGATCGCAGTGGCTATTCCTTTGACGATCATAAGTTGAATCGTCGGGATGCTGAGAGTTATCTTGAGGGCCGCGGCGTGTCTTATAACAGTACAGACTGAAACCCAATCGAAGACGGGGCGAAACGGATGTAGGCACCGGCTAGAATGGCGTGTGTTGTGTGATCGGCTCCATTGCCAAAGCACCCCGGGGCAGCCCTTGGGGTTGAATCAGAAATTGATTCTGCCTGTGCCAGGCCTCAACAGGTGGACTGCTGAGTTTGTGGGCGAGTAGTGGTGACTTGCCGACCGACTACTGTGCGGAGTACTTTAGTCTATGTATCTGATGAGCATTTTATCAGCGCCCCGCTGAACAAACCGATCAGGCAGTCGGGAACCGTTGCAGGAATTCTTGGTGTGTGAGCACGTTGATCGTGCATTTGGCGAAGTCTGTGATGTTGCGAGTGACGATGTAATTGGCGGCGCAGGCTTCGGCAGAGACGGCTTGCAGTGCGTCTTCGAAATCACCAAAACCTAAGGCACGAGCATCTCGAGCTTTGGTATCGGAAGCGTCCGCTACGTGTGCCCAGGACAGGATTTTGTCCACTTCAACCATGGCTTCCGCTTCTGTGCGACCCCGTTTGAGAAGATAGTAGGCCGTGGCGAGTCCATGCCAGGCGATGAACATTGGATGTCCAGCAGCCGCGCAGTTCAAAATGACGGCCTCGCTATCAGCTACCAGCCCTGGCCGATTCATCAGCACGTCCAAGAGGATGTTCGTGTCCAGAAAAACTCTCATCGCCCATTAGCGGTTCACGCCATACTTGTTCGCATAGTAGGCCATCCGCAAATCATCCACGGACTCGTCGGGCGCGAGTCGGACGCTGCCCTTGGCGGTGCGCAGCCACTCGCTGGCACTTCCTGGGGCGGGTGGGCCGCCATCTGCACGGCTGACTTGTACGAGGAATGACGAATCCAATAGCGCGATGACATGTAGCGTGTCGCCCTCATGGACGTTGAAGTCGGATAAGCGATCTGCTGGGATGCGCTGTGTGAATGTCATGCCGGGAACCTATCTCACGCTAGCTGCTCTTGCCACCCCAAAGTCTGCGGGTGTGAAGGCCGTTGTTGATCAGTTGGCTTTTTTGGATTTGGACTTCGCGGCTTTTTTTCGGGTTTCGGCGGGGAAGAGGTAGGTGGGGTTTTCGACTTTTCCGGCGGGGCGGCGGGAGGTGGGTTGGGAGCCTCCGATTTCCTGGGTGATGGTTTCGGCGAGGGCGGTGAGTTGGGAGACGATTTCGGGGTGGGCGGTGGCGAGGTTGGTTTGTTCGCCGATTTCCTGGTCGAGATTGTAGAGTCGTGGGGTGTTGCTGGTGGCGTCGGGTTGGGCGGGGCGGCCCATGGTTTCGTTTTGGGATGCGATGGCGAGTTTCCAGGGTCCCTGGCGGACGGCTTGGAGGTTGTAGCCGGAGAAATAGTAGTGCACGCCACGCGGGGAATTTTTGGTTTGGCCGAGGAGGAGGGGGGAGATGTCGCGGCCGTCGATGATGGGCTGCGGGGGCAGGGTGCCGCCGGCGAGTGCGACCGCGGTGGGTAGGAGGTCGATGGTTCCGGTGATGGCATCGGTCGCGGTGTTGGGGGCGATTTTGCCGGGCCACCAGGCGATGGTGGGGACGCGGACGCCGCCTTCCCAGGTGCTGCCTTTGCCGCCGCGCAGGGGGCCGGCGCTGCCGCTGTCGGCTTCTTTGACGAGCCAGGGGCCGTTGTCGCTGGTGAAGAGGACGAGGGTGTTGGGGGCGAGCTGGCGGAGGGTGTCGAGCACGCGTCCGGTGGAGGCGTCGACTTCTTCGATCCAGTCGCCGACACGGCCGTTCGAGGATTTGCCGCGAAATTCTTCGCCGGGTGCGATGGGGGTGTGGATGGCGGTGTGCGGGAGGTAGAGGAGGAAGGGTTTGTTTTGATGTTCGGTGATGAAGCGGATGGCTTCTTCGGTGTAGCGCTCGACGATGGGGCTTTGCTGTTCGTCGGTGAGGAGTTCGGCGACCTGGTCGTCCCGCAGCAGGGGGACGACGGGTTTGCCGGACTCGGTCGATTTGAGCTGCATGTCGTTGGAGTAGGGGATGCCGAAGTAGTGATCGAAGCCTTGTTTGGTGGGCAGGAACTGGGGTTGGTCGCCGACGTGCCATTTGCCGATGCACTGGGTGGCGTAGCCGAGGTCTTTGAGGCGATCCGCGATGGTGTGTTCGGCGGGATGCAAGCCGTTGGCGTTGCCGGGGCCATAGACTCCGGGGACACTGACGCGGGCGCCGTAGCATCCGGTGAGCAATTGGGCGCGGGAGACGGAGCAGACCGGGGCGGCGTAGAAGGAGGTGAGTTTCATGCCCTCGGCGGCCATGCGGTCGAGGTGGGGTGTTTTTTGCTTGGTGGCGCCGTAGGGGCCGATGTCGCCGTAGCCCAGGTCATCCATGAAGATGATGACGATGTTCGGCTGGGGTTGGGCGAGCGCGGCCAGTGGGGCGAGCAGGAGAGCGATGAGGAGGGTGAGGGCGGGGTTCATGGGGAGAGGTGGGCGATGAGAGGACGGGTGGTGGAGAGCGTCAAACGATGGGTTTGGCGGAAAATGTCAGTGAATCCCGAACTTCGGAATTCAGATGACATGGTGGGGAAAGCTCGTTTTGTGGGGGAGACTATGACGACGCTTGCTGGACCCCGACCTTGGATGATTGCTGAGACGAACTGGAAGCAGGTGAAGGCGATGGCGTATGAGGTGGCGGTGCTGCCTTGGGGGGCGACGGAGGCGCATAACTGGCATTTGCCGTATGCGACGGACAACATTCAGGTCACGGCGATCGCTGAGGAGGCGGGGCGTTTGGCGTGGGAGGCGGGGGCGAAGGTGGCGGTGCTGCCGACGATTCCGTTCGGGGTGCAGACGGGGCAGTTGGACATTCCGTTTTGCATCAACATGAATCCGAGCACGCAGATGGCGGTGCTGGAGGATGTCATTGATAGTTTGGTGGGGGTCGGGGTGCCGAAGCTGGTGGTGCTCAACGGGCACGGGGGGAATGATTTCAAGCAGATGCTGAGGGAGCTGCAGGGGCGGCATCCGGAGATTTTTTTGAGCGCGGTGTCATGGTTTCAGGTGGAGCGCGGGGAGGCGATTTTTGATGTGGTGGGGGATCATGCGGATGAGCGGGAGACGAGCCTGATTTTGCATCTGACGCCGGAGTGGGTGCTGCCGAAGGAGGAGTGGGGTTCGGGGACGGACCATGGATGGGCGATTCCGGCGATGCGGGAGAAATGGGCGTGGGCTCAGCGGGCGTGGACGCAGGCGACGGAGGATACGGGTTCGGGGGATCCGCGGCAGGCGACGGCGGAGAAGGGGGCGCGGTATTTTGAGGTGCTGGCGGGGAAGATCGGCGGGTATTTCAGAGATTTGGCGGCGGCGGATCCGCAGGCGTTGTATCTGAAGTAGGATCGCTTTTGCGTCCGGCGCGCTGGTAGAGGAAGGAGGCGCCGAGGGCGATGATGGCGACGGCCATGAAGGCGCCGATGCGGTAGATGCTGCCGACTTGATCGAGGTCGTGGAGGAAGAGTTTGGCGAGGGTGACGAGGAGGAGTCCGACGGCTGCGTAGCGGGCGCCGGCGGTGTTTTTCCAGAAGCCGATGATGAGCAGGAGGAGGGCGAAGAGGCCCCAGGCGATGCTGTAGGACATGTCGCGGGCGAAGTCGCCGCCGAAGTCCAGGGTGAGGTAGCGGGTGCCATCGGGAGTGAAGGCGTTGGCGATCTGGAGGTTGACGAGGGCGAAGTAGAGGATGCCGGCGAAGGTGAAGAGGATGGCGCGGATGGGCAGGCCGTCCCAGCGGTGATGCGGGGGTTTGAGTTGGAGGGCGGCGAAGAGCATGGCGGTGGCGCAGAGGCCGAAGCTGATGAGCAGCCAGAGGGCCATGGGGAGGTGGAGGGGGAGGGTTTCGTAGTTGAGGTTCAGGTCGAGGAAAACGCGGGCGAAGGCGACGGTGGCGAGGCCGAATCCGGCGAGGCGGAGGCCGTCGTGGGGGAGGCGGGTGAAGAGCCAGCAGAGGGCGGCGGCTTCCAAGGCCCAGGCGAGGGTGAGCCACTCGCGGTCGAACTGGAAGGGGAAGATCAAGGTGACGAACCAGACGGCGAAGCCGCCGGCGCAGGCGCGGAGGGCGAGG
>JARXAL010000237.1 GCA_029865835.1 Verrucomicrobiaceae bacterium | reverse complement strand
GAACCCGACGCAGAGGAGGAGCGTGAGGAGTGAGAGAAGGTGTTTCATTGCAGTAAAAGCTATAATCTTGATAAATTAATACAGAAGTCTTGATTAACAAGAAGTGTTTTTAATGGGCTGGAGTGTTAAGGGGTCCAGGGGTTGGGCATGATGTAGGAGGCGTTGCCGGCGCGGGAGCGGATGAAGGCGGAGCGCAGGGAGGGCATTAAGAGGGTGGTGTTCTCGTTGGAGAGGCTGGCGTTTTGCTCCGGGCTCCACTGGTTGAAGGCGCCGGCTTGGAGGAGGAAGAAGCCGTCGTAACCGCTGAGGTTCGGGGTGGAGTCGCCTTTCCAGATTTGGAGTTTGTCGGCCTTGGCGGGGTCGTTGCTGCCGGTGAAGCCGTTGGCGGGGGTCATGGCGCGGGTGGCGGGGGATTGATCGATGGGCCAGGCACCAGCGACGAGGTTGGAGCCTGCGATGAGAGGGGCGGCCATGGGGTTGGAGCGGACGAGGCCGCTGAAGGTGGCGGTGGGGGTGCCGGATTTGATGCGGACGAACTGACCTGCTGCAGGGGGGACGAGGAGAGTGTTGACGTTGGCGGCGGTGTTGTCACCGACGGTGGCCCAGTAGGGGTTGCCACCTGCGAGGAAGAGCCAGTAGGTGGTGAAGGCGTTGCCGGAGTGGAACTGGATGCGGGTGGAGGTGGCGGGGTCGTTGGTAGCAGGGAAGTCGGTGACTTTGAAGACTTCGGCGAGGGTTTGATGGGCGCGGACGGCGATGAGGTCGCTGGCGAGGGTTGCGGGGAGAGTTGGCAGAGTGTTGAGAGGATTGGCGGTGTCGATGGCGATGGCGTTGGGGAGGGAGGCGGCTTCGTTGATTTCGAAGCGGTGGCCGGCATGGTCACCGGAGAGGACTTCGACGTAGTATTGGGTGCCGGAGACGAGGGCAGCGGCGAAGTCACCTGTGCCGATGCTTGAGGTGATGGAGAGGGCTTGACCGATGACGGCGTCGATGGAGCCGCCGAAGAGGTCGCACTTGATGAAGGGCATGGCAAAGGTTTCGCACTGGGTGGCGAAGGTGCGGCGGGCGACGCCAGCGGCTTCGGTGCGGGAGGTTGACTCGGGGGTGCCGTTGAGGTCGGTGTCGAGTTCGAGGCGGACGCGGAAGAAGCCGGTGGTGGAGGCAGGGGCGAGGGAGCCGACGTCGGAGTAGGTGGCCCATTCGGTGCCGTCGGTGTTGTAGGTGATGGTGGGGAGGATGGAGGTGACGTCACTCCAGCCGGCGGGTGAGGCGTCGAGGGTGGTGATGGCTTCGAGGGTGTAGGTGACGCCGGTGATGCCGGTGACACGAAGGATGCGGACATCGGCGCGGCCGGTGGCGGGGTCGATGAGGACGGAGATGGGGCAACGGGGTTTGAGGCCGGTGGCGGGGCTGAAGCAGAAGGCAAACTCCTGCAGGTTGTCGTAGCGGTCGCGGTCGGGGTTATCGGTGGGGGCGTTGCTGCCGCCGAGAGGGTTCAAGTATTGCCAAGCGGCCCAGGTGGTGGGTTTGGCGGGGACGAGGGGGAGGTTGTTTTGGACGACGACGGGGTCGCCGGGGGCGAGGTCGAGGGTGAGGTAGTAGGGGTTGGCGCCAGCGGTGAAGTTAACAAGGGAGCCGCTGGAAGCTGGGGAGCCGAGGGTGGCGGGGTTGGGGCCGCTGGTGGGGTCAAGTGAGGGGCCTGCGACGGGGCGTGTGGGGTCGATGACGAAGCCTGCGGGCGGGGTCAAAGTGATGGTGTAGGAGCCTGCGATGGGGTTGGCGGGATCGAGCATGAAGGCGTAGGAGCCGGAGGAGCCGTCCTGGATGAGGAGGACGTTGCCTGGGCCGGTGACGGAGACGGAGGCGCCGGAGACGATTTGACCGGAGATGGCGTTGTAGATGAAGCTGGGGGCGACGCGCTCGACGAAGGTGTTGTCGGAGCTGGAGGCGCCGGGGGCGAGGACGATGGGGGTCTGGTCGCCGATGAGGTCGAGGTTGCCGCTGTCTTTGTCGGCGATGGAGATGTAGCCGAGGGGTTGAGTTTGAGCGACGGAGTAGGAGCCGGGGGCGAGGTTGGTGAACTGGTAGAAGCCGTTGAGATCGGAGGTGGTGGGGGAGCCGACCGGGGCGCCGTTGTTGTCCAGGAGGGTGAGGGTGACGCCGGAGATGGGGGTGTCACCGGAGAGGTCGTTGGTGGTGTCGGCGAGGACGTAGCCGGAGAGGGTGGCGGGAGCGTATTCGACGAAGTCATTGCCGTCATCGGTTTCGCCTGAGGCGAGGGTGACGGGGATGAGGTTGTCGAGAGGGTCGGCGTTGGGGGCGTCGACGGGGGAGGAGGGGAGGTCGGCGGTGACGTCGGCGTCGGAGGTGGAGTTGAGGCCGCTGGGTTGAGTTTGGACGATGGTGTAGGCGCCGGGGGCGACGTTGGTGAAGGTGTAGATGCCGAAGGCGTCGGTCAGAGTGGTGGTGACAGTGGCGCCGAGGGAGTCGAGGAGGGAGAGGGTGACGTTGGGGATGGGTTGATCGCCGTCGCCATCGCCGTCGAGGTCTTGGTGGACGCAACCGGAGAGGGTGCCGAGTTGTTCGTCGACGAAATCGGCGGTGGCGGTTTGGCCTGCGATGACGGTGGTTGGGAGGCTGTTTGGGGTGACCGACTGGTAGCCTGAGAGGTCGGTTTGGACGACGGTGTAGTTGCCAGCAGGGACGTCCAGGAATTCGTAGTTGCCATCGATGTCGGTGGTTGTGGTTGCGACGGTTGCACCGAGGTTGTCCAGGAGGGTGAGGGTGACGTTTTCGATGGGGAGGTCACCGGAGTCATTGTTGTCGATGTCACGGGTGACGGTGCCGGAGATAGCGCCGAAGATGGCTTCGGTGAAGTTTTGGGCGGTTAGGTTTTGGCCAGGGAGGAGGACGATGGGGATTAGATCACCGATGATGTTGAGATCACCGCCGTCGACGTCGCCGAGGCTGGTGTAGCCGCTGGGTTGAGCTTGTTCGAGGGTGTAGTTGCCTGCAGGGACGTCGAGGAACTCGTAGGAGCCTATGCTGTCGGTGGTGGTGGTTGCGACTGTCGCGCCGAGGTTGTTTTTGAGGGTGATGGTGACGTTGGGGAGCGGGGTGTCGGTGATGTTGTCGCCGTCGAGGTCGGCGAGGACGGAACCGCTGATGGTGGCAAGTTGTTCGTCGATGAAATCGGCGGTGGTGGTTTGGCCTGAGATGACGGTGGCGGGTAAAGTGTTAGGCGTGACGGATTGGTAGTCAGAGAGGTCGGTTTCGACGACGGTGTAGTTGCTAGGAGTGAGGTTGGAGAACGAGTAGTTGCCGGAAGCGTCGGTGGTGGTGGTTGTGATGGTTGCGCCTAAGTTGTCGAGGAGCGTGATGGTGACGTTTTCTAGGGGTTGATCACCGGAGTTGTTGTTGTCGATGTCACGAGTGACGGTGCCTGAGATGGCACCGAGTTGGTAGTAACCGAAGTCTACACTGGAGCGGTCTTCATTGATGCCGAGTGCAATGGTGGCGAGGTGAAGAGTGCTGATGCCATCGACGTCATAGCTACCTAACACATTGGAAGGAAGGGTGGAGGGGTCGATGCTGACAGCGTAAGTTTGGGCAACGAGTTGAGTGAAGCTGTAGGTGCCGTTTGGCTGAGTAAGGGTGGAAGGTTCACCGATGTCGAGACTACCATTGGTGTTGAGGTCGAGGAAGACACGGACGTTTTCGAGAGTGGGTTCGGTGCCTTGGCGAATGGCGTCCGCATTGGCGTCGGTCCAGACGGTTCCGGAGATGGAAGCGGCTTGGTATTCGAAGTCACGGGCGAGAACGGTGCTGCCCAGAGAGAGGGAGACGTTGATGCTGTTGGGGTTGCCGCCATCGGTGTCGGCAAGGAGAAGGTAGGTCGAAGGAAGGGTGGTGGTGATTTCGTAGGGGCCGGGGAGGAGGTTTTCGAAGAAGTGGGTGCCATTTGAGGCCGATGTGGTGGTGGTCAACACGTCGTCTGAGGTGCCAAGAATGGAGTCGGCACCGGCGAAGCGGAGAGAGACGGTCACATTGCCGATGGTGGTTTCACCGGAATCTGCGATGCCATTGCCACCGCCTTTGACGATGGTTCCGGCGATGCTGCCGAGGACTTCGATGTAACCGAAGTCGAGATCGTTGGCGGGGGCTTGGAGATCGATGATTTCGAAGGTTTCGCTGAGCGGGAAGCTATCGGGATCACCGGTGATGGTGTAAGCGGTGCTGGGGAGGGAGTTGGGGTCAACCGTGATGAGGACGTTGGCTCCTTCTTTGATGCCGCCGAGGGAGTAAAAGCCGGAGGGATCGGTGAAGACAACGTAAGATTGGTCGTAGGTGCTATTGGCATCGGAGTCGACTTGGATGGTGAGTTGGACATTGGCGATTCCGGGTTCGGAGCCGCCTTGGGAGCCGTTGGTGATGCCTCCGCCACCTGCGCCATTGTCGTCATAGACGGTGCCACTGATGGAGTGATAGATGTCTGGGACGAGGGGGTAACCAAAGTCGACGATGGAGATGGTTTGGCCGCCAGTAAGCGTGGTGCTGTAAGAGCTGGTAGCGGGCACGGCACCGAAGGGGAAGGCGGTGGGGAGCGTTTGATAGGTTGGGGGAATGGTGGACGTGACGACTTGAGTGAGGTAGCGCTGGCTTCCAACGGTGTCGGCGAGGCCGGTGAAGAGGTAGTTGCCAGTGGCATTGGTGACCTGAGTGTCTAGAAGGAGATCACCTGCAAGGAGATCAATGGCACCGTCGCCGTTGAGGTCGAGGTAAAGGTTGACGGTGATGCCGGAGAGGGTGGGTTCTCCGGAATTGAGGGAGCCATTGCTGTTGAGGTCAGCAAACAGAGTGTCGCCGATTTGGCCGTTGTTATCGACACCGAAGTTGAGGCCGGTGGTTTCAGTTCCGGCGACTGCGACGATTTGGTATTCGAGCGTGGTGGTAACGACGCTGAGTGACGAAGGGATTTGGGTGGTGTTGTAGGTGATGCGGTAGGGGCCTGGATCGAGGATGAATTGGAACTCGCCATTGGTGTCGGTCGTTGTGGTGGAGGCGAGGACGTCATCCAACGTGCCGAGTTGGCCATCGGTGCCGGGGCTGTAGGCGAAGGCGGTGATGTTAGGAAGGATGGGTTCGCTGGTATCGAAGACGCCGTTTTGATTGATGTCATGGAAGACGAGGCCTTCGACGAGAGCGGCTTCGATGAATCCGAAGTCGGAGGTGAGGTTTTGCATGGACTGGCCTGGGCCGGTGCCGAGGGTGACGGGGAGGTATTCGCCCGTGGTGACGATCATGGTGCTGGTGATGCCGGAGGTGGGGCTGGGGACTTCCTGTTCGGAGACCTTCGAGATGTAGTTTCCTGGGGGGAGATCTTCGAAGAGGTATTGGCCGGGAAGGCGGTTCGGGGCGAGGGGGTAGGCGGGCGAGCCATCACCGGTGACTTCGACACGGATGATGGAGTCTTCAGGGTCGACGTGGCCATTGGCGTTGGCGTCGGTGTAGAGGACGACGGTGCCATTGGGGACGGGGCGGGGACCACCTGAGAAATCGGTTTCGTCGGCGAGGCCATTGCCGTTGGTGTCATACCAGAGGAAGTCGCCGATGCTGCCGGGGAACTTGTAGCCGAAGTCGGCGGAGAGGATGCTTTGGCCCGAAGCGGGACTGACTTTCCAGACGTTGTTGGTTGGAGGGTTGGTGATGAGTGTGCCACCTGAGATCAGCACGAGACCGGCGGGGAATTGAGGATCGGCTTCGACGACATCGACAATGTAGTTTCCGGCGTTGAGGCCGGTGAAGAGATACTTGCCGGTGGAATCAGTGCTGGTGGTATTGAGCAGGACGTCACTGGAATCGACGAGACCGTTGTTGTTGAGGTCGGCGTAGAGGAGAACATCGATGTCAGGAAGGAGGGTTTCGGAGGGATCAACGAGGCCGTTTGCGTTGGTGTCGATCCAGAGGGTGTCGCCGATTTCGGAAACGGTCGGGCCAAGGGGGGGAGGAGGGAGGAGGCCGAAATCGGCGGCGCTGTATTGAGCGGTGGCGGCCAAGACAACAGAGAGGGCAAGAGGGGTGGTGGGGACGTAGCCAGCGGGGACGGTGCTGTAGTCGTAGCGAACGGAATAGGTGGCGGCGGAGAGTCCTTGAATGCGGTAGAAGCCGGTGGAGTCGGTGATGGCGAAGGGTTCGAGGCCAGCGTTGTAGGTGCCACTGGAATCGAGGTCGATGAAGACGCGAACGCCGGGAATGCCGGACTCACCAGCTTGCAAGCCGTCGCCATCTTCGTCGGCCCAAACGAAGTCGCCGATGCTGCCGTCGACGAGGGTGGTGACTTGGTTGGAGTTGCCGGAGGGGATGCCGCTGGTGCTGGTGATTTGTGCGATGTTATGGACGGCGAGTGGTGGGCTAATGGTGTTGATTCTGGCGGTGTAAGAGAGAGTGGGCGTGGCGATGACGGTGTTGGCGGTGGCTTGGCCCCAGGTGCCGCCTTTGTTGTCGGAAGGGGTGGCTCGGAATGTTAGGATGCCTGGGGAGGAGCCTGCGGTGACGGAAGTGGAGACATAGGTGAAAACGAGGGAGCCGTTGTTGTTGAGGGTTTGGGCGGCGGGTGCGGCGCCGAATACGGCTGAGGAACCGTTGGTTCCTGTAACGCTAAGAGTGGGTGGGGTAACGGTGACGGGGAAGGGGGAGCCGGTGGCGTTGGAGATCGTCGTGGTGAGAGTGACGGTGATGGTGTCGCCCGATTTGACCATGCTGCGATTGGAACTGAGGGCGGTGGTGGTGTCGTAGGTATACGCGGTTGTTGTTCCAGGTTTGAGGGCCAACAGGATGGTGCCCCACTTGGTGCTGGTCATGGTGACGTTACCGGTGCCCGTGGAGCCGGGTGAGGTCTTTCTTGCCCACGCGGCGCTGACTTGGCTTCGATTGGTGCCAGGCTGTCCACCATCATACAGTTCAGTCAAAGCCCCTGGAGAGGTGGTGGTCCAACCTGAAGACGTGGGATTGTTTTGGGCCATCACGAACATGATGACTGCGGCATTGGCCGAGGCGGTGGTCAGAGCGGTGGCGGTGGGGTTTGCACTTCCGGCTGTATCGACGGAGATGGAATTTGGGGTGACGTCGAAGGGGCCTCCAGGAGTGCCGTTTGGAGTGAAGCCGCCGGTAGCATCGACGCCTGAGAAAGCGGTGATGGCGCCGCAACCACCGTGGTTTCCGCCGCTGCCTGCGAGTGTGAAATCGAAATCAGGAGCTGCGACATCTGTCGCATTGGCGACTTTATAGAGAAGGGTGGCACGCGCGAGTTTTAAGGAGGTTTCAAAAGCAGCGCCCCGAACCAGTGTCCAACCGCTTCCCGTCACATCGACCGTGCTGGTGCCGCGCATGGCGAAATTGGCGATCATGACATCGCCAACTTGAAGGCCTGAAGGTTTAGCGATTGTGAGGACGGTGGTGCCATTGTCGACGGCGACGGGAGAGGAAGCGCGAAGTTCAATGGTGGCTGGTGCTGATGAAGAGAAGCTTTGGGATCCGTTGGAGGCGGCGGAGGTTGAGCCCAGGCTCCAAGTGACATTGCCGGTGCCACCATTCGCAGGTTGTGAGCTTGGGGTGGGGGAGGCGGAGGGGTTGACGAAGGTGGAACCGGCGGGGACGGGATCGATGATCTGGACGTTGGTGAGGATGTTTGAACCGGTGTAGTTAGGAATGAGGGTGTAAGTGAGGTTGGAGCCGCGAGAGGCGTTGGTTAGGTTGACGGTTTTCGAGAGGGGTGAGGGGGTGGCGATGAAGGGGAAGTCGCGGGTGAGGTCGGTTTGGCCTGAGGTGAGGACGACGCCGAGGTATTGGCTGGTGGTAGCGGAGTAATTGCCGGGGATGTCGGTATCAGAGGTATCGACTCTGACCACGTAGGTTCCGGGAACCAAGCCAGTGAACTGGTAGGTGCCATTGTTGGCGGAGGTCGTGGTGGCCAGAAGCGTGGTGCCGTTGCTGGCGAACAGGTTGACGGTGATGTTAGCGAGCGGGGAATCCCCAGCATTGAAGGTGTTGCTGCCGTCGGCATCGAAGTAAACTTGATCGCCGAGAGTTGCCGGGAGGTTGCGATAGAAGCCGAAGTTGATCGTGGTGACGCCGCCGGTGAGATTAGTGACAGTGCGGGGATTGGAAGTGGTGATGGTGTAGGGATCGGCTGCAAAATAGGTGGCGGGTCCGGCGAGGTCGCAAATCACCGAGTAGTTGAGCCCGAGAGCGAGATTCGTGAAGGAGTAGACTCCGGAGGCGTTGGTGGTGGTGGTGGCGATTTCGACGCCGTTTGGAGTTAGCAGTCTGACGATGGTGTTAGGAATGCCGGGTTCGCCGGAGTCGCGGAGGCCATTGTTGTTGAGGTCCTCGAAGACGCGGCTGCCAATGGAGCCGGTGCCAGCTGGGGCGTAACCGAAGTCAGCGGTGAGATTTTTTTGATTGTTTGTGATGGTGACGGCGGTTCGGTTAGTGGTGCCGATGCCGTCCAGGTCGAAGATTGGGGTGTAGCCGGAGGGAGGAGAAGGGATCCGCACTTGATAGGTGCCGGCTTGGAGACCTGTGAAGAGGTATTGGCCGGTCGTGTTGGTGGTGGAGGAGGTGATGAGGGTGGAGTCGGTGGCATCGTAGAGTTGGACGGAGAGGCTGGGGATGCCTTCTTCGTTGGGGTCTTGCGAGGCATTGCCATTCCAATCGCGGAACACGGTATCGCCGATTTGGCCGCCGCCGACGGTCACGGGAGCTTGGGGAATGGGGGGGATGCGTTTGCCTTCAACTGACATTTCGACCTGGTTGAAGTAGGTGCCTGGACTGACGGTGGGGCCAATGTTAGCCGTGAAGGTGATGGTGAGGGTTTTTTTCGCTTGGATCGCCTGGTTGACAGTGAAGATGGGGGTGGTGTTGTTGCTGGAGTTGGTGGTGATGGTGGGTGGGCTGATGGCGGCCCCGTTGAGCGTGGCGCTGACGAAATTGACGAAGGTGAAGCCTGGAGGGAGGGAGTCGGTTAGCACGAGCGGGGTGCCATTGAGGCCAGTGCCTTCGTTGTAGACGGTGATGGTGTATTGGACGTTGGTGCCGGGTGCTGCGGAGGAGGGAGTGACGGTTTTTTCGGAACGGAGAAGGGCGCGGGTGCTGACTTCGATGATTTCTTCGGCGGTAGCGAGGGGATTGCCGCCGCTGGTGGCGGTGACGACGTTGCTGAGGGAGCCGATGGCTGTGGCTTTGACATAGACCCGCACGGTTCGGACCTCTTTTGGAGCCACGGTGCCTACGTTCCAGGTGAGAATGTTGCCTGAAATGGAGGTGGGGGATGGCGTTGCGCTGATGTAGGAAAGGCCTGTGGGAAGGGTGTCTCTGAGTAGGACGTTTGGAAGGGTGAGGTTGCCAGCGTTGGCGAAGGTGATGTCGAAGTAGGTGGAGCCACCGGGGGCGAGGAGGGGATCGGCGGCGCGTTTTTGAAGGAAAGAGCAGGGAGTGAGGCTGACAACAGTGGGGTCGAAGTAGCGCCAGAGGTGGTCTTTGCCGTTGTCGGTGCCGCCGGCATCACCACCGAAGGCATCTGCGCAGATGGTGTTGCAA
>JARXAL010000166.1 GCA_029865835.1 Verrucomicrobiaceae bacterium | reverse complement strand
CCGCGAAATGAGCGTCAAACTCAGCAACAGCACCAGCAGCCCCGTCAAAATCCGTGCCCCACGTGTCGCTCGAAAAAACAGAAACAGGTAATAGGCCAAAGCGGCGAGGATGTAAATCTCCACGCCGTCACGCCAATGCATCTTGAAAAACTCCCACATGCCGCTTCGGAAACCGCCACCATGACAGCTTTTCAACAAGTCTCAAAAAAAACCGCTCTCCCCCCAAAAACCGCCCCCTCATCCGTCCCTAACCCTGCTAATCGTGGGCAAAAAAAAGCCGTCACAGCCTAGCTGGACGGCTTTAAATCTGGATGACTCCAGGTTTTGGGGGGAATAAATCGGCTGCCGATCAGTCGCAGCGCTGATAGTACTGTTGATACACGTTATCGTTCAGTTTCAGCTTGGCGGACACGGTATCCAGCACGGTTGGCTCGGCTTCAAACTTCACGTTCACAAAGTAACCGTGAGTGACGTGGCGAGGGCTGAAGGGAAACTCGCGTTTGCCCATTTGGTCGACTTGCTCCAGGCGGGCGCCGGAAGTTTCGAGGGTTTTGCTGATCTGGCCGACGAGTTCCTCAATGGACTGTTCTTTGCCTTTGGTGTCGAGCACGATGGTGGCTTCGTATTTACGGGTCATGTGGGTAGATGCGGTTTGGTTTCGGTTCGTTTTCTGGTGATTGAAAGGCCTTTAAGCCCCTTCTTTGCGGTTAAAAAAATTCATGGCGGCACCTAAGCCGCTCTTCAGAGCCCCCATGACGGCGTCGGCCGCACGGTCCACCGCCTGAGCAACAGCGGCCTTTTCATCCTCACTAAACTTGCCAAGAACATGCCCAACAAGCCGATCCCCCGCGGGGCGACCACTGTCGGCTCCAATCCCCACTTTGACTCGCGGAAACTGATCCGTCCCCAACGTCGATATCAGGGACTTCAGCCCATTGTGACCCGCAGCCGAGCCAGAGGCTCTCAACCGCAAGCGCCCCAACGGCAGGTCGACATCATCAAAAACCACCAAGGTCTCCTGGGGTGTAATCTTGTAAAACCGCCCCACGCTGCCGACCGCGCGACCACTCAGGTTCATGTAGGTTTGGGGTTTGACCAAAAAGCCACCCGCAAACTTGGCCACATGACTCTCCCAGCGTTTTTCAACTTGGAACGCCGTACCGAGTCTTGTTGCCAGAACATCCATGACCATGAAACCGATATTGTGCCGAGTGTCTTGGTAGGAGTTGCCAGGGTTTCCGAGTCCAACGATGAGGCGGGGAATAAGGCTCTCTGGAACGCTGGCGCTTTCTGCCGAAGTCTTCTCCACTGGGTGGTCAGGTTTCCGGGCGCGTCAGCCTCGAGAGGGCAGCTCCGCTCAGAGTTACTTTTTCGCTGCCGCCTTCGGGGCCGCCGCAGCAGCTTGGGCAGGAGTCTCGACAACGCGGGGTTCAGTGATCGACAAAATCAAAACTTCACCGTCAAGGTGCACGGAAACACCCTCAGGCAGTTTCAAGTCCTTCACATGCACGCCTTGGGCTTGACCGACATGCGTGACATCGACAACGATTCTCTCAGGAAGATCCTTCGGAAGGCAATGAACCTCCAGAACGTGAAGCATCAGGTCCAGCTGTCCACCCGCTTTCACACCCTCTGCGTCACCCACCACTTCAACCGGCACGGTCGCGTGGATGGGTTCATTCATGTCCACAGCATGGAAATCGATGTGCAAAATGCCGCCTTTGAGGTGATCGTGCTGTACTTTCTGAATCAACGCCAATTGCGTCTTAGTCCCGTCAATCTGAAGATTGACCAAGACGTTCTCTGAAGCGCTTTCCTTCAACAGTTGGGTTACCGTCTTGGTGCTCACCTTGAGGTTTGCATTTTTCGTCTTGCTGCCATAAACAACGGCGGGAACTTGCCCCTCCTTGCGCATGCGACGGACGGATGAGGACCCGCTGAGTTCGCGGGTTTGAGCTGTGAGTTCGAGGATATTTGCCATGACCGTTGTGTCTCTTGTGAGAATAAGTGGGGATTGAAAAAGGGCGTGGAGGTTACACGCCTAGTCCCGGATGTCAAAGAGAGAAGTGACGGACTCGTTGTCGTGAATACGAACAATCGCCTTCGCCAGCAGCGGCGAGATGTCCAAAGTCGTTACTTTCGGGCCCTGCGCCTGGGGAACACTGTTCGTCGCGAAAAGCTCCACAATCGGCGAATTTTCAAGCCGGCTCAGCCCTTTTTCACCCAAAACAGCATGGCTAACCGCCCCATAAATGGCCTTGGCACCATGTTTGATCAGCAATCCGGTCGCCGCCGTCAAAGTCCCCGCCGTTTCGGTCAAATCATCAACCAGGAGCACATTTTTGCCATTCACATCCCCAATCACGTTCAAAGCCTCCACTTCCTCCGCACTGACCCGATTTTTCGCCACAATCGCCATCGGAGCACCCAGAGTCTTGGCAAAGGCATGGGTCATTTTGATTCCCCCCACATCGGGCGACACGACCACCAAGTCCTCCAACCCCCGCTCGCGAATCGCCTTGATCAAAACAGGCGCCGCATAAAGATGATCCACCGGAATATCAAAAAACCCTTGAATTTGGCCGGCATGCAGGTCAACGGTCAGAACCCGCTGCACTCCGGCTGCAACCAACAGATTCGCTACCAACTTGGCCGTGATTGGAACCCGAGGGCGATCCTTTCGATCCTGGCGCGCATAGCCGAAAAACGGCAGCACCGCCGTGATCCGCTCCGCCGAGGCCCGCCGCACCGCATCCACCATGATCAAGAGCTCCATCAAGTTTTGGTTCGTCGGAGGACATGAGGGCTGGACAATAAAAACGTCCGATCCACGAATGTTTTCATTGATCTGAACAAACGATTCCCCGTCCGGAAAACTGGTGACCGTGGCAGCACAGGGCTCAATGCCGATGTTCGCGCAAATTCGGCGTGTGAGTTCGGGGTGGGCGGTTCCACTGAGGATTTTGAGCATTCCGTGCATGGGAAACAAAAAGGCGGGCATGTGCCCGCCGTCAAATGAGAAGGCCAGGAATCGACAAACAACTATGGATCGCCTGCTCCCGCAGCGGGCAAACTACCGACATCCATTAACAATTGCCGATACGCCGTTAACCATGTCACCGTCCCCTTTGCATTCGCCGCACCCGCCTTGGATGCCCACAAATAGGCCTCTTCAGCCTGCCTAAACTCTTGCCTCCGATGATGAAACAACGCCAAGGCAAGCCTCGGCTCTTCATACATCGGCGCTAAGCTCAACGCCCGACGAATCTCCGAAAGTGCCTTCTCGGGTTGCCCAAAAGCCATGTAAACGTCCGAAAGACTTGTCGCTGTCAGAAAATCAAACGGATTCCGCACTGCCGCCTGCTCCAAATCTGCCCGCACTTCGTCCAGAAGCCTCTTTCGTTCCCCTCCCGACTCTGTCTGCATCTGGAGTTGAAGACTGACGTCCGCTCGATCCACCGCTTTACCAGCGCTTTGCGGGTCCAATACTCCGGCCCGCTCCATCGAGGCCAACGCGGACTCAAGTTCTCCTTGCTCCGCCTGAATCAACCCTTTGGCATGAATCCAATCCGCACGGCCCCAAACAACGCTGCCAGCCACCAGGCAGACAGAGTAAGCTAGCCAAGTGAATTTCAATGCCGGCCTTACCCCGAGGATCCGAATCGGCACCCTTTCTTCTCTTTCAAACCCGGGGTTGGCCAGAATCCCTGCGAGCGCAGCCGTCAAAACAGCTAGCCCACCCACATGCCATTGAAATTCCACAAAAGCATGAACCGCCGACGCAAAGACCGCCGAAAGCGCCCCAATCACCAAAGCCAGCCTGGCGCTCAATAAACTTCCTGTTCGCGGGAAACATTCCTTCACATACCAGCGCACATAGCTCCATCCATTTTGGAGATGCGCTCCCAGGGCCACTAAGAGCAACCCAAGCCCAATCCATCCGTAATCCGCCAAGGCCTGAAGGTATTCATTGTGCACAAACTCAGGCTCACCAATCCACGCCGCCACCCCCGGTTGCCGATACCGAACACCTCCATCATAGAATGAGCGCGCCCCCGTTCCAATCAAAGGCTGTTCACCGTGCTGCATCAGCGCCGCCTTCCAGATATCCGCCCGAACGTCCTGGGATGCCGACTGATCCACCACCCGCTTTCTCAGATAGTCCTCATTCACCTTCCACAGGACCGCACCCAACACTAACCCAAGAACAACGCAGGCCGAGAGCAAACGCCCCGCTAAATACCTGTGGCACTTCCAGACCATCCAAGTCCCCATCCCGGCAAACGCCGCCCCCCCTAAACCCAGGGCCAGCAAGGCGCCACGACTGATCGTCAATGCCATCCCTAACGTGGCCGACACGATCACAAATCCAAGCACCAACCGCCAAGTTGCAGATCCCCGTCCAAAACACAGCTGCCCAAGACCCGTGAACACAACCAACGAAAAGAACGCTGCCAGGTGATTCGGATTGTTATAAAACCCGCCAATTCTCCCCGCTTCGAACGAGCGCACAAATTGTGGGACGACATGAAAATCCCAATTCCCGCCAAAATGAATCAATCCCACGGCCAGATTCCCTACAGCCAACAGCAATAGGACCGTCAGAAAGGCCATTCTACCTCCTGGGCGGGCCGCCACAGTGGACATCACCACGTAGCTTGCCAGCGAAGCTCCAATCACAAAAAAATCTTCTCTCGCATGCTCAATGACAGGGGAACAAAGAGCCCGAATCCCAAAATAACCGGCCACCAAAAGCGCAGACCCTAAACAAATGTCACTTGGGGGATACGGCACTCGAACTCGAGGCCCTAGCACGACCCCAATACCCGCCAACCCCAACAGCAGGCACGTAGGCCAAAAGAAAAGCAAACGCGTCTCAGTGCCCACCACACCCGCGAGCAGACTGGCGAAAACAAATAGTGCTAACGCAATGCGTGGCATAAAAAGCACCCAATTCTAGTCAATCAGCAAGACGATCATAGACCGCCCGAAGATTCCTCGTCGATTTTTCCCAGTTGAGTTCCTGGCTTAAACGCGCAAGTCCGATTCGCCCCATCTTCTCTCGGGATTCTCGATCATCCAGAAGTTCCGCAATCGCATCTCCCAGTTGAGTCGCTGAATTCTCCATCACATACCGGGCAGACTCACCCGCCGAAAACTGCCCCTCTCTTGTCCCAAACATGACTTGCGCCTTTCCAAACGCCATATACTCCAGCGTCTTGTTCATGGTGCAATGGTTGTTGTAGTCGTTGATCGGATCACAGGCCACGCCCAGATCCATCGTCTGAAGTCCTGAAAAGAGGAACGCATCACTTACCCTCCCTGGCATGTCCACAAACTCGGCCAAACCCAGAACATCTCGCAAACGCACCAAGTTCTCATATTCTGGTCCTGCCCCCATAAGCAAAAACTGAATGTCAGTCCGGCCCCTTGTGCCCACCAAATGATGCGCGGCCTCAATCAGAAAATGAACCCCGTCAGCATCCCCCATGACGCCAATGTATCCCACCAAAAACGAACGCCCCTTTTTTAGCCTTGGCTCGATCGGCGCTTGCGTATCAAGCAGGTGCGGTGCCGTGCGCACAATGGACACGATCGGCTCGGTCTTCCGCCCTCGTTCTTGAACAACGTTTAGCACACTTTGATTCGTGGCAATAACCCCATCCACAATCGCCAGCGTCGCCCGTTCTGCTAACCGCACTGCCCAATAGAAAACTCCCCGCCTTTTAAACTTGGCCTCAAACATCTCCGGCCAAAGGTCGTGCACATCATAAATCACTTTCACTCCCGCAATCCATTTGAACGGCAGAGCCACCAGAAAAAGCAAATCCGGTGGATTGCACAAATGAATCACATCAAAACCCCGTCGACGCCAGACTTTGAGTGCGCAAAGCCACTCCCCAAGAAGGGCACTCGAATACTCGGCAAGAAAACCTCGAATCCCTGTCGCTTCCCCGCTGATCCAATGCCGATAGATATTGATGCGATCGATTTCCTCCTCCGCCACCGTAAATCCCCGCATCCGGGGACAAATCACGGTCACTTCATGACCCGCATCCCTCAAAGCACAGGCTTCTTGCCAAACACGGCGGTCCAACGGAACCGGGAGATTTTCAACAATGATGAGAACTCGCATCGATCAAGATCAGCCTAATCCTGCTACCAGCATAAACCCTCGTAATGACATGGAAGATCTCTGAGGGAGGCCCATCCATTGACATCAATGATCCGTTGATCGGGCCTGATGTGAGGCAATAACTCATTCGGATCTGCGCATGCCTGCGAGACGATGATCAAGTCACTTGCGGCCACAACATCCACCGCCGAATTACGCAATAAACTCGCCAAATGAGGCATGCGTCGCTGAATCTCAGCTTCGTTCGCACCCACTAGACGAGTCAGATTTAGCTGAGGATCATAAATCTGGAGTTGATAGCCGCGCCCCAATAACGTCTCCGCCACCGCTACCATCGGACTGCCTCGAAGGTCGTCCGTGTCTTCCTTGAATGACAAACCAAGAAGCCCTACCCGCCGCGTTTCATGCTGGGTGATCTGTTTGATGAGAGCATCCAGATGAGATTGGTTGGAACTCAACGTGCTGTCCAGCAATGGCATACTCACCCCTTCCATCCGAGCCAATGAACTCAGCGCGCTCACATCTTTCGGCAGGCACGATCCCCCAAAGGGATTCCCCGGCCGCATGTAATAGCGGGAGATATTCAACTTTGCATCCTGACAAACAACGTTCATTACTCGTGCACCGTCCACTCCCAGACACTTGCTCAAACGCCCAATTTCATTGGCAAAACCCACTTTAATCGCATGAAAATAGTTGCACGCATACTTGATCATTTCTGCCCCGTCCCAGCTCAGAAACTCGGGATCCCCTCCGAGCAACTTGGCTATTTCAACGTCTGCGGGAGCTAAACCATCATGGGTGCCGAGAACCGATAGAGAAGGCTCGCGAAAATCGCTCACAGCCGTCCCTTCACGTAGAAATTCCGGGCAATAAAAAACTTTCAACCGTCCCCCCTCAATCAGATCCGCCAAAAACTCGGAGACCATTTGCCGGGTGCTCCCCGGTAGCATCGTGCTCCGGAACACCAGTGTGTGGCTCTTTCCCAGAAGAACAAGGGCCTCTCGAATCTGTTGAGTAACCTTGCGAACATAATCGAGATTCAGCCTCCCGGAGGCCAGTGAAGGCGTTCCAACACACACGATGCTTAGTTGAGTTTCAGTAATTGCCTCCCTAACATCCACCGTCGCCTTCAGTAAGCCAACCCTGCGCGCATGGCTCAACATCTCGTCCAACTCAGGCTCAATGATGGGCGACTTGCCGGCATTGAAAGCTTCAACCTTCACCATCTGAACATCCACTCCAACCACTCGGTGCCCACCCTCAGTCAGACAGCCCGCTGTTACGGCCCCCACATATCCAAGTCCAAAAATTGAGACATCCATTGATCAAAAAAGAATCGATATTCAAAGGGTAGGTTGAATCCGCGTTCTAACCTCGCGAGTAAAGCAAAGCCGAATAGCACGACTCGCCCGGACCTCAAGAAAATGAGGTGACACGTTTACGTCAAGACACTCAACCTTGAACGCATCAAGCCCATCAAACTCAAGCATCAACCGAGTTCCATCTTCATGAATCAATCGAAACCGACCATCCCCAAATGGCGCTATCTTCCAATCAGGAGCCAGTATCCAAGTCACGTTGTGCCGCAGACTGTTGCAGACTCGATCCAGGATCTCTACGCCCCTCTCTTCGGATAATCGAACTTCGCGTTTCACAAATGGCCCATCACAAGCCAAACACGCAACAGCAGCATCCCCTTCCAAACGCAACCGCGGAGCCTCATGATGACGAACCCAAAGAAATGGTCCCATTCGCTCGGGACCATGCCGGCCAGTCTCCGGCACTGGACCGTTGTGGGCTTCCCAGCCCGCTAATCTTGCCCTCAGATTCGCATCGCTGTAGTAAGCACCCGTCCCTGGATCAATCAAAACCGCCTTGCCCCCAATCCAAAGCGACACATGCAAGGCATCAAGGTGTCCATGGGCCGCCATCTTTCCAAACCCCAACGGTGAAGCGTCAAAGCGCGCTCTCCAAGGACCAGCCTGTTTGACGGCATGCCCACTCTCGGGAAAGACATGCCATTCCTGCAGATCTGGAATTTCAACCTTCGGCGGATGCCCCAACCAAAAGGCAAGACTTTCGCCAACAGGTGAATGCTGAATCCAGCCCTGCCACTCCGCTACAGAGCGACGGCGATCTCCCGTCAACGGCGTAACCTCAGCGTCATCGCTATCCCCGAAATCCCAAGGCTCGTCAGCCTGTGCCAGGACCGCAAAAAAAACGGCCGCTCGATTGATCACTGTACCAAACTCGGGTCGCCCTCCACCCATCACTCGCTGCGCTTGCCAAGCCATCTCCCATGCGAACAGATGATAGTGCAAGGCCTGCTCACGATTCCCACCGTCACTCGCAAACTGAATCAATATTTGCTCTTGCATCTGCTGCCACGCTTTTTCCGCCGAGCATGCAATCCCGATCAAACTTGGCCATCGACGGGCAGCGAGTATCAATCCCGTGAGTTCACCCAGAAGGTGATTATTTGCCGAAGACCCAAAAGATCGGTGCCGCCATACCCACCAAGTGTGCTCAGGCACAATCTTCAAAGCCAACGCCTCTTGCTCAGCCCGAACCTGTGCATCGTCCGAAAGCCGTAATAACTGATCAACCCAAGTAAAATTGATCAACCTCAAGGCCACCTCGAGACAACTTGTCCAGTTGATACCCTCTCCAATTGGATTCTTTTCCAACCAGTCCCGCATCCACCGCTGCGCCCTTCGCGCGTCTTCCACCTCCCCGTTCAACCAAGCATTTTGCGCGAGAATGACTGGTTCTGACCACCGATTGATCTCCCAGACACTTCTGGGGTCAGCGCCGCCTCTCAATTGGCGATGATCAACGGAAGCCGAAGGCTCATCCATTGGGGCGGTGCGGTCATGCACAGCGTCCCAATCCCAGCGCGGCGGGTCAGACATTTTCACCTCTTTCCACCCATACAAAATCCATCGCCCTTCTCGAATCGCTGTCGCTTTGGCGCGAAGATTTGAGCGCAGCAATTCCGATGCTTGCTTGGGATCAGGCATGAGTCTTCCGGTCTCAAAACTCACTGGGCCAAGCCGAAAGCCTGACAGTTGATCCCGCGATCTTCGCCCGCCAAGCTCTCTGCCCTTCTCAACAATTCGACCAGCAATCTCCGAGCCATCCATCGCCCGCAATCGATGCCAATACCAACTCATGCTTTGAGTCCCAATCATAGCAAATCGAGGCCTATGGTTCTGTTTTCCCTAACCGCTCGCAAGGCGGCAAAAGTAAGCAGCATGCTTCTGCGAGACTCCGAATAGGGCAAGGGATGCTCGACCTTACCGATCAAGAATTCACGCCACGCTCTCATTTCTTCCGCATGACCCTTCGAGGAGAAACTGTGTTCCTGCTTCTTTCGCCGATGATAGATGGTCAGCTTCTGGAAGTTGTCGCATTCAACAACCGAGTTTCCGCAAAAAACACGCCAAGTCTCTTTCGGAAAGGCATGATCTCCTGAAGCAGTGTACAGCAACTGAGCCGTTGACCCATCTGCAAAGCCCACTTGAGCACACAAGCAGTCTGTGCCATTCCCATTCCCGATCGGAAGTGCCGAAATGGTCATCAGTCGGCTCCCAATCATGTAAGTGAAAAAGTCAAAGAAGTGACAGGCTTCACCCAGAATGCGCCCCCCACTCTCATCGATATTGGCATACCAATGCTCTTTTGACAGTTCGCCAGCAAACACATGGTAGGTGATCGATTTTGGTCCGGCCTGTAAGCTTAGTAGCTTCTTCGCCTCAACCGTCGCAGGCGCAAATCGGCGATTAAAACCCACCATCACGCTGCCCCGACTGTTGGTCATGGCCACGTCAATCTGTTCAAGTTCATCTCGGTCCAGACACAATGGCTTTTCAACAAAGACATGTTGATCGGACTTTAGTCCAAGCAACACAAAGGGAGCATGCAGATGATGCCTGGTTGCGATCACCACCGCTGCTCGATTGTCGCCAAATACCACGCCAGGATCCGTTCCTGCGGTTTCAAAACCAAATTTGTCCCTCACGTGGTTTGCACTTAGCCCCGTTCCATTGACAACCGTGCCAAAACGGAGAGGCCCTTTTAAATGCGGCAGCAGCATGGTTCGAGCAAAATTTCCCGCACCAAGAACATGAACTCGGTCGACCTCATTCAAGGTTATCGCAGGTAGTTTCTCCAGAGGTCCGCCGATCTGCCGTCCTTCACCCACCAAGTCAGGCACCGAGGAACCATACTCTAGGACTACCCCAACATCCGTATTCCCAGGTTGCACCAGCTCCTCATAAACCTGCAATATAGTATCAAAGGATGCACGCCGTGTCGTTAATGCCGTCAAGTCAAGTTGCCCAGCCTTCATCAACTGCAGGCATGCCTCGAAATTCCGGTTCTCCGTCCATTTGACATGTCCAATCGGATAGTCTATCCCGCCCCATTCATAACTTGGATCGTACCGTCCTGGCCCGTAACTCTTTGAATACCGAACCTGAATATCCTTCATGTAAGCCGTCTTCCATGAAAGCTCTGCATCATGATTCCCCACAATCACCAACAATCCGCGTTCCCGCACACTCTCGATCGCTGTATCAGCGATGCCCTTGCCTTTACCGCTAGCACAGATAACCACCGCATCGACCCCTTCGCCTGAAGTCCACTCCGAAACACAATCCGTGATCGAATTCACTCCTGGATTCACGACCCGCTCAGCACCCATTGTTTCGGCGATCCGTAATCGATCGTTGTCATAGTCCGAAGCAAGCACTCGCACGCCCGAGAGTTGCAGCAACCGGGTCACCAATAAACCTACCAGTCCTTGTCCAATCACGAGAACTCGATCTCCAATCTTGGAATCCGTCTGGCGAACACCCTGCATCGAGATGGCGGCCAAAGTCGTGTAGGCGGCCTGCCAATCTTCGACGCCCTCCGGAATAGGCGAAGCAAGCAGGTCCGGAACAGAAATGTATTCAGCGTGAAAAGCACATTCGGCGCCGCCGCATGCCACTCTGTCCCCCACCCGAAACCGCCTGTTGAGCGGATCGACTGCTTCGACGATTCCCGCAGCAGAGTATCCCAGCGGCGTCGGTGACTCCAATCGGTTCTTCACCTTCTCGTAGGCTGACTTCCAGCCTAACGTCCGCGCTGTGTCCAAAACCCTCCTGACTTGATCAGGCCGCGCGCGGGCCTTTTGCAGCAGTGACATTCGCGCCTGCTCCAATTTCATTTTCTCTGTGCCTGGAGAAATGATCGAGCATGTGGTTCGAACCAATACGCCGCCAGGAACCAGCTGAGGAGCAGGCACCTCCTGCAACTCAAGTCGGCCATCTTGGTATTGCGCAACCTGCTTCATTTTTTCGCTCTCAATTTCTGACCATGTGCCAGCACCCATCGTTCCTTCATAAACGAGATCACAAATCGGGCATTGTACTTCAAATACCTTCCCATCAAACGCTTCGGTTCCTGCGCCAATCGATACAGCCAAGTCATCCCAATTCGTTGCATCCAAGTCGGAGCAAAAGTCCTCAGACCAGCTAATAGCACGAATGCATCACCTACCGCCAAAAAGACTCCCGCCTTGAATTCACCTTGATGTGCCTCTAACCACTTTTCTTGCTTCACTCCACCCAGGGCGACCCAAATCAAATCCGCCCCAGAACGATTGATTTCTTGGATCAAGCGATTCTCCGTCAATGGATCCCACTTTCCAAAAGGCGGAGATACCATTCCAACAATCTGAAGCCCGGGGCGCCATTTCACCAGTTGGTCTCGCAACGCCAGCAAGCATTGCTCAGTACCTCCGAAAAAATAGTGCTTCAATTCGATCGGCGCGTGCCGAATCACATAGTCCATCAAATACGGTCCGTAGACTCTTTCTCGAATGACATGACCATCCATCTGTAAGGCCCACACCAAAGGCATGCCATCCGGCAATACCAAATCAAAACGCTCAAGCACCCTCCCAAATTCCGGATCTTCGTGCGCCTCGCTTACCAGATGGGTATTGGCTGCTGCCACCAAATGCGGCACTCCATCTTGTGTCATCGACACCAGAAGTTTGGTCGCAGACTCGTAGGATTCAATGTTTAATCCACAACCCAAGACCTGCCCCGTAACCAACTGCTCTTTCATCCGATCACCTCCTTTCCCAATCGCGACAACAACCAGCAATGTTTGCCAGCCGCCGTCTTTTCCACCTCCTTCACCTCGACCAACCTGAGATCAAAATCCTCCCCGAGTTTCGCATTCAATCCATCACGAATACTCACCAACCGCGCCGACCTCCAATGGGCTCCTGGTTGATATCGAAACTCAACTAAACCCGGAATCGACTGGAAGAACTGGACCGCAAGCAAACCCTCAAAAATGTCGTCATGCATGTTGATCGCCGTCAACGACACCCGTCGGTTCTTACTACTCACGATAAACTCGTACTCACGCCCCACGACTTCACCGACTTCAGTCATCGGCAACTCACCCTCAATCTCATCTGGTATCTTGACATAATCGCCCGTCCGGTAACGAATTAGGGGCATGACATCGTTGTGGAATGAAGTCCCAATGATCTCTCGGTGAGAAGTCTCGTTTGGAGGACCAAACTCGACGTAGCCGTAACCCGGCCAGAAATACAAGTGGTTGGAACGCCGCCCCTGACCCGCTAAAACAACCCTCTCACTATGCCCATACCAATGAAAAACGGGCGCCTCGAAGTGTGCCTCTAAAAATGTCTGCGATTCGGGACTCAACTTTTCAGACCCACACAAAATCGACGTGAAACGAAATTCCAGTTTCGCATTTCGCTCCAACATTCCTTGAGCAAGCGCAAGAGCAGCGCTGGGATAGGCATGTAGATGCCTGGGCTTGAATCGGTTCAGCGCACTCAAATATTCGGGAAATCGCTCCCGAGTAAGGTGATAAGATGATAGCACCAGCCAATTCCGACCGGCATCGTAGTAGCAAACACTCCCATCCGAATCACGGCTCGTCACCGCCCCCCTAATGACTGCCGTCGGATCTCCCGATTGATAACCTCTTCGCCTCCATTGAGCCTCCAGATAGGCCTGTTCCTTCGCTCGACTGACTCCCTTATGCAAATAGAACCCCACGGGAACACCGGACGACCCTCCCGTTGACATGTAAAGCCGGGACGAAGCGGCAATCCGCTGATTGAGCATCGCGTCACGATGAAGAATCAGGTCTTCTTTTGAGAGCATCGGATACTCCACCAACTCGGATAGATCTTCAAATCGCAATGGATCAACTCCATGCTCTAAGAAACGGCGTTGATAATATGGGCTCAAGGCTGCGGCACGTAGAGATCTCCTGACCGCCTCGGTCTGATACGCAATCCGAGCTTCCATTGACCAGTCTTCTGACTCAGTGGCTTCTTTTGCGAACCTGCCAAAGTTTCTTCCATGCCTCCATCCTGGAGGCAACTGACGATAGGCCAATCCAATACTCGTCTTGACTATCTGAGGAGCACCCTCATAAAGCCTTCGCAACGGATAGAGCCGATCGTCAATCGACATGTCTCATGCACCGAATGCTCCCGGCTTCTCCCCCTCGATGTAGATACTGTTTTCTGGACGGTTATCTATCAACTCCACATCCTCGCAACGCCCCTGTCTGTATTCCCACGCTTTGACATGAATAAATCCATTCCGACCCAGCAAGTCGCACATCGATCGTTCAGTGTACATCCATTGATGGCGATTCTTCGCGCTCGATAGACTGCACTCAAAAATGCCTTGTAGCATTGCCGAAGGATCTTCCGGGTCGTATAGATTAACACAATACTGAAGACTCGGAACAACGATCCGAACAACACCTCTTGGCTGCAGGACACGATAGATCTCTCTCACCAAAGATTCTGCGTCCCAACTGAACAAATGCTCCATCATGTGTGAACTGAAGACGCTGCTGCAACTTGCGTCTGGTAACGGAAGTGGCCTGCATACATTCATGTAATTCAGGTTTTTGAAGACCCCGCGTTCATGTTCACGAAATCTCTCACTCGTCATCCGGCCTGCTTTGTAAAGGAGCCAGGCAAGACCCGGAACCTTCGCTACCCAGATATGGGGTGTGATATCGGTATTGAGCCACCCGGCTTTTGGGTCGTTAAACGCCCCCAGATGAAGCTTCATAGGCTTTGCGGTCATTTTTTTGCTCCTGGTACTCCGATCAAAACTAGGACGCCTTTATCTCGCCCTTTTCAATTGCACCTACCCAACCAAAATGGGGCCTGAAGTTAAATCCATCTTCGCGACTAAACGCGCTCAATGGCACGTTCCACGGCGAGTGATTCGAAACAATCTGAATTGCCTCATAAGCGAAATCAACAATGGGCAGCTTCGTTACCGCGAAACAACCCGTCAAAAGCCGAATCTTCCTCCAATCAAAGCCCATCAAGGCGCAACAGACTGAATCTACGGCAACGGGATTCGCACCTGCCACAATAACTCCACATGGCTTTTGATCTGGAGACATCGGACCATTGCCTTCCCCTGCAACAATACAGTCCACCACGGCCAAATACCTTATGGGCTTAGTTCGATACTGCCCCTGTCCGTCGTAGTGGAACAGACATTTGTTCAAATCGACCACCATGCGCCAACACGTATCATTGCCGTGCCAATTGCCACTTCGCACAACCTTCTGAGTATCGCCAAAGACCAATCGACCCACCTTTTTGATGGGAACAAAAAGCCTGCTCAACAATTTCTTGCCAAACAAAAACCGTTTAATGTGTCCCATCCATGAATGCTCAAGTTTCGACTTAAGGGTCCCGGCAGGAAACTGGTCACCCCCTTGCTCGGGGGTGCCTTCTGTATGATGTGGTAGCCAGTTTTTATTGGCATTGATACCAACGAGATTCTTCAGCGCACAAGTCATGCCCACCTTCTTATGGCACTTCAATTTGGGAATATTGATAAGCACATCCGCATTCATCGGCGTGCGGCAAAGCATGTATTCGTGAGTCGTTTTATGATGTCGTTCGTTTGTCTCCGCCATGTTATAGCTAGCCCCATACAACTGGCCTAAACCCTGAAATCCGACGAACTCACTGTCGGAGTCTAATCGAATGTGAGTGGACCCAAGTGGATCACCCGGCAACTCGGCTTTCGATACAGTAACTCCATCCACCGATTGCCATTCTTCTGGACGAAGATCAAGTATCTCAATCGTCAATGTAGGCCACCGATTGCGGCATCGTTCAAGCAAGGCATCCAGCTCGCAGTACCTTCTCAACGCTGCAAACGAAGAGTCTGTTTGCGGGGCATCACATATCGTGATGCTTCCGGCTTCCGATAACTTGGGGGCTACCCAGTGAATCACCCCTTCGATCACATCGGGATGAGTCACCACATGCTCCCACTGATTCGGTCCGGGAAAGCGTTCATCATGCTCTTTCACCCAGTTGGGTTTAATAACCACCCTGTCCCCACGTTGCACAAAGCCTGCGCCTAGTTGTAGCGCGTCGATCGCCGCCGCCACTTGGCCAACGGTTGCACCCCGATCACCATATTCCTGGGCCCCATTCCAAACCGAAACCGTTGAACTTGCAAATATCATGTTGCGACCTGCAAAGAATTTTGATTTCTCTTCTTCAGTAGTCGACTTCGCCACGCCATCAATGCGCCCTCTAATGGCGGCCCAACCCAGGCCAGAATGGGAAGAAGCACAATCAAATAGACGCCAAACCGAATCAAGGGGGATGCACTCCAGGCGTTGGGAAGAAGAGGCATTCCAAATTCATCTAGGAGGTGCAGGAGTTGAAAGTGTAGCAAATAGCAAGGGTAGCTGAACCGCCCAAGCCATTGGCATGTTTTTCTAACCGAGTCTGACGCGTTTCCAAGACCAAAATACTGGGCACCCGCAAGGGACAAAAAGATCCCTGGAAGAGCCACCCACGAACCCATGTGCACAGACCAAGCAGGGTATTGAAGGTATCGAAGCGTAAATAGAAATGCCATTGCAACCCCGAAGACAATCAGTCCTCCCACCCAAACACGACGGCTCACAGTGGCAGTAAAAGCATCCCAGTTCGTCGCTAACCAAGCTCCGCAGAGC
>JARXAL010000013.1 GCA_029865835.1 Verrucomicrobiaceae bacterium | reverse complement strand
CCCGCTCTCCCGCTCTCCCGCTCTCCCCCAATCTCCAATTGATCTCCCCCCACCTCCTCGCCACCATTCCCCCATCATGCCCCTCGATCTCCTCTCCCTCGGTGAAGTCCTCCTCCGTCTCGACCCCGGTGAAGGCCGCATTCGCACCTCCCGCCACTTCACCACCTGGGAAGGCGGCGGCGAATACAACGTCGCCCGCGGCCTCCGCCGTTGCTTCGGCCATCCCACCGGCATTCTGACCGCCCTCGCCGACAACGAAATCGGCCGCCTCATCGAAGACCTCATCCTCCAGGGCGGCGTCGACACCTCCCACATCAACTGGGTCCCCTACGACGGCATGGGCAAACGCGTCCGCAACCCCATCAACTTCACCGAACGCGGCTTCGGTGTCCGCGGCGCCAAAGGCAGTGTCGACCGCGGACACAGCGCCGCCTCCCAGATGCAGCCCGGCGACATCGACTGGGACACCCTCTTCACCGCCACCGGCTGCAAATGGCTCCACACTGGCGGCATCTTCGCCGGCCTCTCCGAAAGCACCGCCGAACTCACCATCGAAGCCTGCGAAGCCGCCAAACGCCACGGCATCACCGTCTCCTACGACCTCAACTACCGCCCCTCCCTCTGGCAGGAACGCGGCGGGTTCGCCGCCGCCCAGGACCTCAACCACCGCCTCGCCCCCTACGTCGACGTCATGATCGGCGTCCTCACCGATTCCCCACCCAAAGCCGGCCCCGCTGATCCCCACGCCGCCGACCTCTTCCACAACGAGTGCGCCGCCCTCCGCCCCCTCATGACCCAGCTCGCCAAAGAGTATCCCAATTTGCAAACGATCGCCGCCACTCTCCGCCGCGTCCACACCGCCAGCATCAACGACTGGGGCGCCCTCGCCTGGCATCAGGGCGAATTCTACCGCTCCCGCAACTACCCCCGCTTCGACATCCTCGACCGCATCGGTGCGGGCGACAGCTTCGTCGCCGGCCTCATCCACGGCCTCCTCACCTCCGGCGACCCCCAACAAGCCCTCGACCTCGGCGCCGCCCACGGCGCCCTCGCCATGACCACCCCCGGAGACACCAGCATGGCCACCCTCCCCGAAGTCCAATCCCTCATCGCCGGCGCCGACGCCAAAGTACAACGCTAAAAGCCCTCTCCCATAACCCGGCACCAGTCGACATGAGACCCACCCTCACCGCACTCATGCTCGTCACAGCTACCCACGCCGCAGACCCCGAAATCGAGTTCGCCAAACAACCCGAACCCACCATCCACGGCATCCCAAAAGAAGCCCAAAATCAAACCAAAACCGGCCCGCACGACCAAGGTACCCTCGCCAAACATCTCGGTGACTCAGTCCAAACCATCACCGTCCATTACGCCTCCAAAGACTGGACAAACGACGAGCTAAACAAATACCTCCTCGGCCTCCTCACCGACACCACCACCGCCACCTACACCTTCCAAATCTGGTCCCAAGTCCTCACCACCCCCGAAGTCGAGTGCACCCTCCACTTCAAAGACCAAAAACAAGGCAGGCTCCTCCTCTGGCAAACCTGCGGCTGCTTCCAAGACCCCCAAGGTCGCTGGTGGTTCCTCTCACTCTTCGACCACTACCACACCCATCACCCCCTCGGAACCCGGCGCAACCCCAAGAAGCCATGATCTCGGCTCAAATGTACCACGCCTTTCATCATCTTGTGTCCTATCCCGCAATTCCTCCCGCATTCCCCACTTTCTTTCTAGACAAAACAATCACCCCTGTGCTCTTCTTCAGTCCCCAATTCACACGGGTCACCATTCCTTAACCTCAATCCACCCCAACAACCCATGGCAAAAATCCAATTCGGCTCACAGGTCTACACCTGGTTCATGCAGGGCACCGGCAAAGGCTACGACAACAAACTCGATCACATGATCAAAATCGCGGGCCAGGCCGGCTTCACCGGCATCGAACCCATGGTCCTCGAAATCTCCGAAAGCGCCCTCGGCTGCGGCAAATACTGGCTCGGCGACTTCTGCGACCCCATCCGACTCAAAGACGCCCTTCAAGAGCACAACGTCCAACTCGCCGGCCTCGCCCTCGTCTGCGCTTGGGATGGCGATGAAGAAGCTCCCAACGAACGGGCCGCCGCCGATTTCACCATCGACCTCTTGAAGCACTTCCCCGGCTCCATGCTAGGAACCGTCACCCTCCCCAGCGGCCGCACCAACGACCTCCAAAAACGTCGCCTCAACGTCGCCCGCAACGTCAACGCCGTCTCCAAGCGCGCCCACGACGCCGGTCTCAAGTGCTCCTATCACCCCAACAGCCCACCCCCCTCACTCGTCCGCACCCAGGAAGATTACGACGTCGTCCTCTCCAGCCTCGACCCCAAAGTCACCGGCTGGACCCCCGACGTCGGTCACATCATTCGCGGCGGCATGGACGTCATCGCCACCCTCAACAAATTCCAGCACCTCGTGAACCACATTCACTACAAGGACTACTCCGGCAACGGCCCGGAGCCTTGGGCGCAAATGGGCACCGGCAAGCTCGACTTCCACAAAATCACCGAGTGGCTCGTCGCACGCAATTACGAAGGCTGGATCATCTGCGAAGATGAAGCCCACATCGCCGTCGAAGACCCCGATGGCGTCACCATCCAAAACGGCCAGTGGTGCAAAGACAACCTGCACCCGCTCGTCGCTTAATCCCCTCATCCGAATCCCTCCCAAACGCCCGCTGAGCCGTCACCCGGTCCAGCGGGCGTTTTTTTCTTCCCTTCATCGCCCCCCTCTCATTCCCATTGCATCCCTCCCCATAAAAGGCATACTGCGCGCCCTATCCCCGCCCCCTGACCTCAATGGAAAAACGCACCCGCTCCACCACCCGTTCAAAAGCCGCCTCCCCCCCTTGGAGCGTCGAAGAAAGCGCCCAAATGTATGGCGTGCGCGAGTGGGGCCATCGCTACTTCGACATCAACCCTAAAGGCGAGGTCGTCGTGAACCTCAAAGACGGCAACTCCACCAAACCCGTCAGCCTCATCCAGGTCGCCCGCGGCCTCCGCGAACGCGGCACCCAACTCCCCGTCCTCCTCCGCTTCGGCGACCTCCTCCGCTGGCGCATCGATGAACTCAACGAAGGCTTCAACTCCGCCATTAAGGAAGCCAAATACCAGGGCGTCTATCGCGGCGTTTACCCCATCAAGGTCAATCAACAACAGGAAGTCATCGAGGAAATCACCCGCTACGGCCGCAAATACCACTACGGCCTCGAAGCCGGCAGCAAGCCCGAACTCATCGCCGCCCTCTCCTACATGCACGACCCGCAGGCCTACATCGTCTGCAACGGTTACAAAGACGAAGAGTTCATTGACCTCGCCCTCTACGCCCAAAAAATGGGCCTCCAAGTCATCATGGTCTTGGAAATGCCCAGCGAGCTCAAACTCATCCTCGAGCGCTGCAAAAAAATGGGCGTCCGCCCCACCCTCGGCGTCCGCTTCCGCCTCTCCACCGAAAGCGCCGGCCACTGGGCTGGCTCCGGCGGTGACTCCTCCGTCTTCGGCCTGAACATCTCCCAACTCATGCACGTCGTCGACCACCTTCGTGAAGAAGGCATGCTCGACTGCCTCCGCATGCTCCACTACCACCAAGGCTCCCAGATCCCCAACATCCGCGCCATCCGCCAGGCCGTCACCGAAGCCACCCGCGTCTACGTCGGCCTCGTCCAGGAAGGCGCCCGCATGGGCATCCTCGATCTCGGCGGCGGTCTCGCCATCAGCTACGACGGCTTCAAAGGCACCTCCGAAGCCAGCAGCAACTACGGCACCCAGGAATACTGCGCCGACATCATCGAAGCCGTCTCCGAAGTCACCGGTGAAGCTGGAGTCCCCCATCCCGACATCATCACCGAGTCCGGCCGCGCCATCGTCGCCTACTACTCCGTCCTCCTCGTTAACATCCTCGACGTCAACCGCTTCGAACCCCATCGCCAGGTCAGCGTCCCCGAAAACGCCCCTCCCCTCGTCCGCAACCTCTACGAACTCCAGGAAGACACCCGCAACGGCAAAGGCCTCAAAGCCTCCACCGACATGGATCGCCTCCAGGAAATCTACAACGACGCCTGCTACTACCGCGACAAACTCCGCAGCGAGTTCAGCTACGGCAAAGTCTCCCTCCGCGAGCGCTCCCAAGGCGAGGAACTCTACTGGGAACTCCTCTCCTGGGTCGCCAAATGCCAGGAAGCCATGGGCGTCGATAGTGCTCAAATGGAACGCGTCCGCACGGTCATGACCGACTATTATTACGGCAATTTCAGCGTCTTCCAAAGCCTCCCCGACCTCTGGGCCATCGACCAGATCTTCCCGGTCATGCCCATCCACCACCTCAAAGACAAACCCACCCGCAACGCTGTCCTCTCCGACATCACTTGCGACTCCGATGGCAAAATCGACAAGTTCGCCCACTCCGGCGAACTCAACCACAGCCTCCCCCTCCACGACATCGACTTCGAAAACACCAGCGAAGACTACGTCGTCGGCATCTTCCTAGTCGGCGCCTATCAAGAGACCCTCGGTGACCTCCACAACCTCCTCGGCGACACCAACGTCGTCTCCGTCCGCATCGAGAACGGCAAACTCAAATACACCCAGGAAATCGAAGGCGACACCGTCTCCGAAGTCCTCACCTACTGCGAATACGAGCCCAAAGACATGCTCAGCCGCTTCCGCCAACTCGCCGAAAGTGCCGTCCACAGCAACCGCATCACCGCCCGCGAACGCCGCGAAATCATGGACGCCTTCGAAGCCGGCATGCGCGGCTACACCTACTTCGAAACCTAATTCCACACGTTCGGGACTGTCTTCGTCGCCAGCACCCTTTGCCAAAACGTGCCACTAAACGGCTGGTCAGCCGCGATCGGGTGTCGGTTGCCCCTTCCCTGACTGTTTCCTCTCACCGAAGCATTCATTAGCTTTAAACGAATTGTTCGTCCTCAAATTCGCCTGAGTATAAGTCAAATCAAAGGCTCACCTTAACTGAAACCTTATGCCTCATCGACTCCCCCCGAACTACATTCAAAAGGACCTCATAGCTGGCGTCGTCGTTTTCCTGGTCGCCATTCCACTATGCCTCGGCATTGCCAACGCTTCGGGTGTCCCTATTATCTCCGGAGTCATTGCTGGAATCATCGGTGGCATCGTCGTCGGAGCCCTCAGCGGCGCCCAGATCGGTGTTTCTGGACCAGCCGCTGGCCTGACTGCGATTGTGCTCGCCCAAACTGAAAAACTGGGATCTTTCGAGGCCTTCCTGTTAGCCGTCATGATCAGCGGTATCTTGCAGGTCGTCTTCGGCCTCCTCCGCGCTGGCCTCCTTGCGAACTACTTTCCAACCAACGTGATCAAAGGCCTGCTCGCCGCCATCGGCGTCATCCTTATCATGAAGCAGGTACCCCACCTCATCGGCCATGACCCGGATTTTGAAGGCGACATGGGCTTCTCTCAGCCCGACGGCGAAAACACATTCACCGAGATCATGGTCGCGTTCCAACGCTTTCTGCCCGGAGCAGCACTCGTTGGGCTGTCCTGCCTCGTCCTCTTGATTCTCTGGGACAAATCGCGCCTGAAAAAAAGCATCTTCCCCGCTCCCCTTGCAGCCGTCCTCATCGGCGTCGCTCTCAACGAGATCTTTGTCGCGACTGGCTCGGGTTGGGCCATTGCCAGTTCCCACCTCGTCCAAGTCCCCGTCCTCAGTGGCGACACCAATTGGTCGGACATCTTCCACTTTCCAGACTTCAGCCAATGGAAGAATCCAACCATCTACCTCGGTGCCTTCACACTGGCCATCGTCGCCTCACTTGAAACGCTCTTGAACATCGAGGCCACCGACAAAATCGACCCCTACAAGCGCTTCGCCCCGCAAAATCGCGAGCTGATTGCTCAAGGCATCGGCAACACGATCGCCGGTGCCATCGGCGGCATGCCTGTCACTTCCGTCATCGTCCGCAGCACCGTCAATGCCAACGCAGGCGGCGTCACCAAATTGTCCACCATCACTCATGGCATCCTCCTCGCTGCCAGCGTTTTCCTGCTTCCCCAGTGGCTCAACAAAATCCCACTCGCCGCCCTCGCCGCCATCCTCGTTGTCACCGGTTGGAAACTCGCCAATCCCAAACTCTTCCGTGAAATGGCCTCCGAGGGCCGCAACCAATTTCTCCCCTTCATCATTACCCTCCTCGCCATCGTCTTCACCGACCTCCTCATCGGCATCCTCATCGGCCTCGGCGTCAGCCTCTTGTTCATCCTCTACAGCAACTTCCAGCGTGGCTTCCACGTCGTCAGGGAAAGCCATGTCGGCGGCCCAATCACTCGCCTCGAGTTCGCCGACCAGGTCAGCTTTCTCAACCGCGCCCAACTCGCCACCACCCTTGCCAGTTTCAAAAAAGGGGATCACGTCATCCTCGACGCACGCACCACCGACTACATCGACCCGGATATCCTCAACGTCATCCGCGAGTTCAAGGACGATCAAGCGCCTATCCGTGGCGTTCAGGTCAGCCTGACCGGCTTCAAGGACCGATACCCCATCGGCGACCAAGTCCAATACGTCGATGTCAGCACCCGCGACATCCAGGCCCAACTCACCCCTCAAAAAGTCCTCCAACTCCTCAAGGACGGCAATGAACGCTTCGTCAAAGGCCAGCGCCTTAACCGCGACCTCATCCGCCAAGTCGACGCCACCTCGGATGGCCAGCACCCCATGGCCGTCGTCCTCGCCTGCATCGACTCTCGTGTTGGCACCGAGATGGTCTTCGACCTCGGCTTGGGTGACATCTTCTCCTGCCGCGTCGCCGGCAACATCGCTGGCACCAAGATCCTCGGCAGCATGGAGTTCGCCTGCAAAGTCGCTGGAGCCAAACTCATCGTCGTCCTCGGCCACACCCGCTGCGGTGCCGTCAAAGCCGCCTGCGACCTGGTCGAAACAAACACCGATCCCGCCGCCGCCACTGGCCTCACCAACCTCGGTGCCCTCACAGGACCCATCGGCGAGGCCATCCGCATGGAGCACGACACCAAAGAAAACCGCACCAGCAAAAACGAAGGCTACGTTGACCGCGTCGCCGCCTTGAATGTCTCTGCCGTTATGAATTACATCCAGGCCAATAGCCCGGCCCTAAAGGCGCTCATTGAAGCGGGCACCGTGGGAATCGTCGGTGGGATGTACGACGTCAAAACGGGCAAAGTCGAGTTCCATCAACGCGAAAGCTCATCTAGCGACCTGCCTCATCTAGCCGGAGCTCATACCGCCGTTTCCGGCGTCTAGTCATCTCGCACTCAGACGCTTTGCTGGAACAAAGCGACCCAATATCTCGTTCAGAGTTGGCGATAGGTCTTTCTTCGCCTAAACTCACCCTACCAATGTGTCTTCACCGCGATCTTCCTGCATCCCTTGTCGTTTTTCTAGTTGCTAATAACCGTTGCGCCTGACCCGTGAGTAGGGGCTGGAGAATCCCCTACACAGGCTACATCTTTTGGCGCGAAGACTGCGTTAAAGACTAGACTAGCCCAATCACATCCCACCCGAACCCGATGCAAAACTCCTTCTACCGCCGACTGAAATTCTTCATGAACCCCTTTGATGGTCGATACGAAGACCTCACTTCGGGCAAGGTGACACAGAATGTGATCAAAGATCTCACGGCGGGCTTGGTCGTGGCCATGGTGGCGATCCCTCTGGCAATGGGCTTTGCAATGTCCTCGGGGCTTAGGCCTGAACAGGGAATCGTGGGCGGCGCAGTGGCGGGGCTGATGGGCGCGCTGTTTGGCGGCTCAAAATATCAAGTTTATGGACCAACGGCGGCTTTCATCCCGGTGATCGCGGGTCTGATGGCAACTTACAATCATGGATTCCTGGTGCTGGTGTCCTGCATTGCCGGGGTGATGTTGATGATTTCAGGCCTGCTGCAACTGGGCAGGATCGTGGAGAAGGTGCCGCATTCCATCGTGGTGGGCTTTACCATCGGGATCGCCATTGTGATCGCCTTTTCGCAGGTGGGAGAAATTTTCGGCCTGCACAAGAAGGTCGGCTATGCGCTGATGGATCAACTAAGCGTGCTCTACAACTACATCGGTCAGGCGAACCTGTATGCCGTGGCACTAGCACTGATCACCTTCTTCTTTTGCAAATTCGCAATTAAAGTATCTCCCTTCATACCCGGGCCACTTATTGCGCTGGTCTTTGGTTTGATCGCCGCGAAGACGTTTTTTGCCGGGCATGACCTGATCCTCATCAAGGACAAGTTTGGTAGCATTCCGCGTGACTTCTTTGTCGTGACGACTCCGCAGTTGCCAGAGCAGTGGACGACCAAGGTGTGGTTTGATCTCTTCTGGTATGCGGGTGCCATTTATGTCGTGGCAGCGATCGAGAGTCTCCTATGCTCACGCATGGCGGATCGGCTAGCGGGAAACACACGTTACAAATACAACGCGAACAAAGAACTCTGGGGCCAGGGCATCGTGAACATCTGTACGCCGCTGATGAATGGCTTTCCCCACACCGGGGCGCTGGCTCGCACGGCGGTGAATGTGAAGCTCGGCGCAGTCTCGCCTCTCGCGGGTGTGGCAAAGTTCACCTTCAAGCTGCTGCTGGCCTATTTCATGGCTCCGTATCTTGAGCAGGTGCCGATGGCCTGCATCGGGGGCATCTTGCTCTACGTCTCTTCCGGCATGGTCAAAGGCCAGGAGGTGAAGGAAGTGCTCGCCATGAACAAATTCCACATCGCACTAATGCTCTATACAGCGATCATGGTCCCGGTGGCAGGGTTTATGACCGCCGTGGTTTCCGCCATCTTGCTCTATGCCCTGCTGCACCGCTGGCTGGACCGCGGTCACAGCGAAAAAGGCTGGGTGGATGCGCACGAGACAAACTAAGCTCTGCACTACTTACCCCCTGATGTGGGGGGATAAAATACCCTCTCAAGGGGATGGGTTTCGGCGGGTTGAAGGTGGTTATTGAAGACAAGGCCATCACGCCTCTCCCCAAGTAATGTCTCACCCTGCCGAACCCGCCCTTGTTCACCCGACTACAGCCTCGGTGGTTGATTACCATCCGCATCCGCCGAAACGGAAGAAGCCGCTGGCGAGTGATCTGCTCATCGCGGAAAAGGCCAAGAAGCCTGCGATCTTCACGCTCGACAATCTTCGCCGCGATGCGCTAGCGGGCTCCATCACGGGCCTCATCGCGGTGCCACTAACAGTGGGCATCTGCCTCATGTCGGAGTATCCGATCGAGACGGGTCTAATGACCGTGCTCTTCGCATGCTTGATCGGTTTTGTGACCTTCCTGTTTCGTCCGGGCAACTACGTTGGTGTTCCTGGAGTCGCCGCAGGCCTTGCGCCGGTGCTGGCGATGAGCGTTCACAAATTCGGGATGGAGAACATGCCTTTCCTCATCTTCTGCACCTCGGTGATGCAGGCCGTGGCGTGGAAGTTCAATCTCCAGCGCTTCATCCTCAAAGCGATCCCGAGTTACCTCATCGAAGGCCTGCTTGCAGGTATCGGGCTGAAGATCGCGCTCAAGTTCCTGCCTTACACTTACGGCATCGTCGGCGAGAGCCACGAATGGTTCACGATGGAGCGGATCAAGATGATCGTGCTTTCGCTGGGAGCACTGGGGCTATTCCTGCACCTCTTTGGCAGATACAAAGCCAAGTATCCCGCCGTGCCTTATGTCGCCGTGGTCGTCGTGGGAGTGATCTCCGGCATGTACATGCACATCCCAATGCTCCACATCGAGCACACTCCGCTGAAGCTGGCGCTGCCATTCCCTGACTTCGATGTCATCCCGCCCAAGATGGTCGCCGAGATCATCGGCTACGCACTCATGCTGGCACTGATTGATGTGATCGAGCAGGTGATGAGCAACGCGGCCATCGAAAAGCTCGATCCGCTCGGACGTCCGGCAAACACAAACAACAGCCTGCTCGCCATCTGGCTCGCGAACATCGGCTCCAGCTTCTTCGGCGGCATGACGAACCTCGACGGCCTCGCTAAAAGCGCCACGAATGCCCTCGCGGGCGCCGTCACGAAGATGTCGAACCTCTTCACCGGCCTCGTCCTACTCATCTTCATCCTCGATCCACATCTGCTGGAGCATCTGCCTTATTTCTCGCTCGCCGTGCTCATGATCTTCACCGGCTGGAAGATGATCATCGGCCTCACGCACGTGGCTGCCCACGGCAGCTACGCGCTGCTGCTGGCGCTCTTCTGCGGCATCCTCACCTACACCGTCGGCATCTTCGAGGGACTTATCGTCGTGCTCGGCATCCACCTCTTCATTAACTTCGTCATCTTCCGCCATGATCACGTTCCCTTCATCGAGATGATGAAGCGTTTCGCGCACCGCTTTGGTGAAGACATCGATCCACGCAGCACGGACACCATGCTCGTTCACAAGGACAAACAGATCGGCGGCCTGCGCTACAGCACCATCAGCCACAATGCCGCAGAGAAGAAGAACCTCACCGACTTCATCAACGACTGGGCTTTTGGCATCAATAGCCACAGCATGAGCGCCGTGGTTGGCTGCTACGATATCAACGGCCTACTCTGGGGCACCTTTGCCAAAGAGCTGCGTGAAGGTCACCATAAGATCAAAGGCTACTTCGAGCACCTCTTCGAACTGGAAGACGTGCATGTGAAGTTCGAGACCGGCGAGGTACGCCAATACAAGGACATCTACATTCAGTCCGGCAAGTACGTCTTCACCTTCAAGCGCAAGAAGGAACTCATCAGCGTGCCCGCCCGCTACTCCTTCGTCTGCAAAAAGGAAAAGACCGGCTGGTTCATCCTCGAGCACCACTCCTCCGAATTCCCCGCCTAATTTAGCCTCCAGACATCGCCTTTCCAAAAAACATCCAACAAAACCAAGCCCCATGATCCCCGCCGCCGTCATCCTTATCGTTCTCATCCTCCTCAGCGCCTCCATAATCAAACAGGGCCACGTCGGAGTCGTCACCCGCTTCGGCAAATACCAGCGCCTCATGCTGCCCGGCCTCAACTTCAAGCTGCCGCTACTTGAAGGTGTGTTTAAGAGCATCTCCACGCAGAACCAGTCCATCGAACTCGAATTCGAAGCCATCTCACTCGACCAAGCCTATGTGAACTTCAAATCGCTCATCGTGTACTCCGCGCAGGACGCCGGTGAAGAGACCATCAAAAAGATCGCCTTCCGCTTCATCGACGAAAAGAGCTTCATGCAGACCCTCGTCCGCAGCGTAGAGGGCAGCATCCGCTCCTATGTGGCGAACAAAAAGCAGGCCGAAATCCTCGTGCTGCGCTCCGAGATCATCGGTGCCGTGAAGGATCACCTCGAAGAATCCCTCAATAGCTGGGGCTTCCATCTCCTTGACCTCCAGATCAACGACATCTCGTTCGACGAAGCCATCATGCGCTCCATGTCGCAGGTCGTTTCCAGCAACAACATGAAGATGGCCGCCGAAAACGAAGCCCAAGCCCAATACCTCATCAAAACCCGCGCCGCCGAAGCCGAAGCCCGCGCCATCCGCGTCAAAGCCGAAGCCGAAAAAGAAGCCTCCGAGCTCAAAGGTGCCGGCAACGCCCGCTTCCGCGAGCAAGTCGCCGAAGGTCTCGCCAACGCCGGCAAAACAATGCAGGCTGGCGATGTCCCCCCTGGCTTCATGCTCTTCACCATGTGGCTCGACGGCATGAAATACATCTCCGAGCACGGCAAAGGCAACATCATGTTCTTCGACGGTTCCAACGAAGGCATGGAACGCACCATCAAGCAGATGCAGGCCCTCAAAACGCTCGATAAGCGTTCACTCGAAGGCGCAGGACATTGATTTTAAAACGCATTAGGCTGTGGGTTCCACCGCCTGGCGTAGCGGAACATTCACCACTAATGTCAATCCACGACGCACTCCGTTCTCCATGGTCAACGAGCCCCCGCACTCTCTTGCACGCGCCCTCATCCCACTGAGCCCCAAACTTTGCCGCGGCGGCACCGCCTCATTTCTCAAGCCATGCCCATTGTCTTCGATTCGTAGTCCTATCCAAAGATTATCCACCCTCAAGGTCATGACCACCCGTGACGCACCCGAGTGTCTAGCGATGTTAGTCAGAGCCTCCTGGGCGATTCGGAACAGATGCGTCTCTAGTTCCATGTGAAGCCGAATGTCCAAATTGGAATCATAAACCACCTCAATCCGCGTTCTCGTGGCAAAGCCTTCCGTTAGCCAGCGCAACCCTGCATCCAGCCCAAAATCATCCAAAATCACGGGGCGCAGCAATTGCGAGAGTTCCCTCACGTTCGCAATCGCCTCATCAACTAGCTGAATACAATCTGAGCGCTTCCCATCTTCGGGCAACCTCCCAAGATTGGCACGCACCGCCGCCAACGATTGGCCTAATTCATCATGCAATTCATGGGCAAATCTCCTAGCGGTTTCTTCCTGAGTTTGCAGCATGTGCCAGGATACCTCGATTAACTCCGCTGACTGCGCCTCGATTCGGTAGATTGTTTGTCTCACATACGTGATCGTGCCCGCAGCGCACAAGGCGGCGAGCACCCCGCTTGCCCCGAGTAAAATGGCTGACTCGTCGGCAAATTCCTGCAACTGCCTCCCGATCTGTTCGTCTACATCCTCAAGGTGTTCGGTTCCTTCAGCAATCAACTCATCAATCAACTGCACCACGCGACCATGCGCTTGGATCGATTCTTTCATCTCAATCTCTGAGGCTCCCATCTCGGTATCCAAAACCTTTCGAATTCCTTCCGAAAAGACTCGGGTTTGATTCTCCAATTCAGTCCAGCGCAACCTCTTAGGCGAGTCCTGTGCCTCTTGGGCCAAACGCTTGATCGACCGATCTACCTCCTCTAACAGCCCAATTTGCGCCTCGCGTTCTTTCAGATCCACACCGCGCGTCACTCGTTGTAACACCAACGAAAGCGCATCCTCTTCGACCTGTGCCTCGTGCAAAAGTCGTGTCATTCGCACCTGTTCCTGCACCAAGTCAGCCACACTCACTCGAATCGCCCGCCCCTCTCGAACCGCAACGAGCCCGGCCGCACCTAACAATAGCATCACCGCCCCGAATCCTGTAATTAGTGCCACCAAAACGGTCCGTCCGGTGATCGAACGCTTAAAGGCGAACCATGATGCGCTGCTCATGTCCTATGTTTCAGTCAATCAACCCGTTGCGCATCGCAAACCGCACCAGTTCCCCCACCGAATGCAAATTCAATTTCTCCATAATCCGGCCCCGATGCGCTTCCACTGTGTAGACACTTAAATGCAATGAACCGGCAATCTCTTTGTTGGTTCGACTTTCGGCGACCATCTGTAGCACCTCGCGCTCTCGGGAAGTAAGCAAATCAATCGGATTGGTGACCTGCTTCCTGTAGTCATCCAGCACTACATCAGACACTTCCGGGCTCAACCAACCTTTGCCATTCGCTACGGATCGTACTGCCGCAAGCAAGTCCGCTTGGTTCGAATCCTTCAACAAATATCCATGCGCTCCGGCACGCAAAATCTCCCTGACATAAACCGCGTCTTTGTGCATCGACAAACCCAGTATTCTTGTGCGTGGCAAAGTCTTCGCAATGCGCCTCGCCGCCTCAATTCCGTTCAAATCCGGCATTGTCACGTCCATGACAACCACAGCCGGTTTGAGTGCCTCCGCCATCTCAACTGCCTCTCGACCATTCGCAGCCTCTCCGACAACTTCTAGGTCCCATTCAGCATCTAGGATTCGCCGAAATCCGCTCCTAACGACTGCGTGATCATCGGCGAGGAGAATGGTGACGGCTTTTACGGGCATAAATACTTTTGAATCACTCGTCGTGCCCAAGGATTCCGTCAAGGATCTACAAGTCAACCTAAACCAGACCTTGCTCCTGATGTGCATCCTTGCCATTCTGTCTCACTTCAGCACTTCAAATCAAACGCCAGCTATTATCCCAATCACGGCACCTTATGAAGCCTGTTATTCCACTGCTTTACCTCGCCTTGATCGCCGTATCCTGTCCAGGTGACTCACGCGCAGCAAACGTCGACTCCAACGCCAACCTCTGGCTCAACTACGTCGGCGATCACCCCCTCGGCAACAGCCCCTGGGGACTCCACCTCGAAGTCCAAAATCGCCGTGCCGACCTCGGTGACGAGTGGCAGCAACTCCTCATCCGCCCCGGCATCAACTACCAAATCAGCCCCACCATCAGCGTCAGCGCCGGCTGGGCCTACGTTCGCACCTACCCCTATGGCGACTACCCCGCTCTCGCCGAATTCCCCGAACACCGCGCCTGGGAGCAAATCCAGCACAACTTCAAGTTCCTCGGCCTCGACTGGACCCAACGCCTCCGCCTCGAACAACGCTGGATTGGTGAGATGGCCAAAACCACCGCTGGCGACGACTACGACCTCGCCAACTGGCGCTACGAAAACCGCATCCGCTACATGCTCCGCACCTCCATTCCCCTGACCGACTCTGGCAAAACCTACATCGCCCTCTGGAACGAAGTTTTCTTCAATTTCGGTTCCAACGTCCAAGGCAACGACTTCGACCAAAACCGCGCCTTCATCGGCATCGGCCAAAAACTCACCGCCACCACCCGCCTCGAAATCGGCTACATGGAGCAAACCCTCTTTCGCCGTGGTGGCTCCATCCGCGAAGACAACCACACCATCGCCGTCTGGCTCATGTCCAAATCGCCCTTCGGCAAATCCTCTCCCGCTCCCGCAGTCCTCGGCACAGGCGCAAAAGGTTGACCACCTTTCCCCCCTCGCTAAAAGAGCACCATGTCTCTGCTAGACCCCTCGGCTCCTCTCCCCCGCCTCGCCATCCCCGAATACGCCATGGCCCTAGCCCATGTCGCCAGCCTTCGCTCCGAGGACCCCTTCCGCAAAGTCGGCGCCGTCGCCCTCGACTTCGACAACCGTGTCATCGGCACCGCCTACAATGGCCTCGCCCCAGGCTACAACGCCTCCCCCGAATTCTGGGCGGATCGCGACGCACGCCGCAGCTTCATGATCCATGCCGAGGTCAACCTCTGCAGCCTCTTCACTCGCGGCAACGTCAAACTCGTCGCCTGCACCACCGAACCCTGCACCAGTTGCATGCAAATGCTCTGCGCCTACGGCGTCCGCGAAGTTTACTTCCACGAAGCCTACCCCGGCTCCGAAGCCCGCGCCATCTGCCAAAAATACGGCATCCACCTCCACCAAATCCTCAACTCCCCCGAACTCCGCTTCCCCACAGGAGTTTAATCCCATCAGGAGATCTCTGGATTCGACCCCGCCACCTTCGGCTTGAACGCCTTGAAGACCAGCTTGAACGGCAGCACCACCACTTTCAGTACGAGCCCCACCACAATCGCCACCACACGCATGGGTGCTTGCGATACCTTCAGCAGCGGTGATAGCGCCTTCTGAATCGCATTCGATTTCGAATACAAAATCGACAGGGTTATGATGATCACGATCCCAATGAACTTCTCCCCCGCCGTCACGTGCACAGGACCCGGAAAAACCTGAAAGCCACTCGCCGGATTGCTCAGTAGCTCATAAAGCAGAATACCTCCCACATACCCGATCAACACAAAAGCCGTGTCAGCAAGAATCGGAAACCGCTCCAACAATTTGATGCACGCACCCGCCACAAACCTCAGCGCTAAGATCCCGATAAACACCCCCACGCACACCACCCACAACTTCGGACTCATCGCCACCGCCGCCACCACATTGTCCACGCTCAAACTCAAATCCATGACCTCAATCGCCAGGATCGTTGACCAAAATCCCCGCTGATTCGGACTGTCCGCTTGACCATCATTATTCTCGTCACCTCCACCCGTGAAGTGCTCGCACATGAGGTAAATCAGATAGGCCGAACCGCAAATCTTCAGCCATGGATTCTCAATGATCCAGGCCGCAAACGCCAAACAAAGCCCCCTGAAAAAGTAGGCACCGAAAATGCCATACTTCAGCGCCAAATACTTTTGCTTCCCCGGCAAATGATTCGCCATCGCCGCGATCGCCAGCGCATTGTCCACGCTCAGCAACCCCTCGATCACGATCAACGCCAAAATCACCGGGATCGCCTCCACCAACTCAGGCGAAGTTGGAAACGTAAAACTGGCAAGCAAACCTAGCAGATCAAAACTCATACCACTTCAATCATTCGGTTCTGGCAGAATTCAAACCCGATGATCGTCAGAGTTGCTGGAAAATTGAATTTGGCTCGCGGACTGCACTCCAGACGTACTCGGTTTGAAGTACCGCCGGGCTTCCTTGGCGATCGTCCTCACTGACGGGTGCTTCAACGACCTTTCCACCGTGATCAAGTAACTCGGGAATCCGCAATTCAATGCTTCACTGATAGAGTGCAGGTCAAAACGCACCTTCGCTTCGGCCACCACCGGCGCAGCAACGGCCACCACACCAAGTCCATCCGCCGCCGCTGTTTTCATCAACGCCGAATCATCAAATTCAGCGACCACCCGCGGCTTCACTCCCTGCATTTCAAACCAATGATCCAGGTGATGCCTCCACGCCGTCTGCGCTGCCGGCAACAAGATCGGAGCCTCATTCAGACTCTTCGGAAACCCGGGTCTCAACTCCTTCGCCAACACCTCAGACGCGCAAAAAACCACCGGAACCTCGCCCAAATGGTGGTTGAAGGCTTTGATCGGCAGGGAGGCAGACGCAGGTTCGTCAGACAAAACCACATCCAGCTTGCCCGTCACCAATTGACCCAAAAGCTCCGGCGCTTTCCCTTCGTAGCAGGCCACGAATAATCCCGGATGCTCCTTCAGCGCCGGCCTGATCAAGTTCCACGCAAACAATTTCGCAAACGAATCGGCAATCCCCAAATTCAATCTCGCAGGCTGTTTCGACTCCGCCCCGTTCAATACCTCCACCAGCCTCCCCCCAAGCCCAAAAATCTCCGTCGCATGGTCCATCACCGTGCGCCCCGCCATGGTTAACCTCAACCCCCGCCCTGATCGACTGAACAATTGCCGGTCCAAAGACTCCTCCAGGGCCTTCACCTGCGCACTGATCGTCGGCTGCGATACCCCCAGCTTCGCCGCCGCCACTCGAAGGCTGCCATGCCTGGCTACCTCCCAAAAGTATCTCAGATGATGGTAATTGAGGTGCTGTTGAGTCAACATATCTTCGCTTTTTCCAAAGTTGTCCCTCAAAGCAAAGGTATTGTCAAACTCAAAACACAATCGAATCACCGATATTGATAAGGCAACCGCATCGGTTCAGCCCGCGGCTGTGGAAACGTCCCCTGATTCCCAACAGATACCGGACGCACCCTTTCTCGCGCCGGCATGTCCTCAAAACTGTCATCCCCCTGCCCCAAGAATACAGCCACCAAAACGCTCCCTGCCGTCCCCGTCGGACTCCAGCGATGCAGCGCCACAGCGCCTTCGTTCTCCCGAAAACTCAAAGCCTCACCCTTCCCGCCTGTCACCGCGCGACTCCCAAACACCACTTCCTTCCTCGGCCCCACCATCTTGCCCGCCCTCCCCAACTCCGCCACCTGCCCCGTCTCCAAGTCCAATCCATCGACCATCGGCAGCACTTCCATTAGCACGTCCGTTTCGTTTCGTATTCGAATCGCATACACCTGTCCCGGCCGACCCTCGACAACCAAATGCCCCCCGCTCTCCACCGTTCGCAGCGCCCGACCCCGCTCATCCACAAACCTCATGGAAACCGCCCCATTCCCCTGTCTCGCCCACCTCCTCACCGGTCTCACCACATCACCCAATTCCGCCAAAATGGCCTGCACTTCCTCTGGCGTCCCATAGAAGGCCCTTACCAGCAACTGCGGCGTCCCCGCATCCGTGCGCTGCCAAGCCTCTCCCTTGCTCCGCTTCGTCACCGGCTGCACCACACAACTCGAAAGAGCCATCAATGCAATCAATCCCATTCCCCTCAAACCCCATCCCATCCTCTTGTTCATTACTTTGCCAGTCATAGTGATTCAGGCTGACCAACCGACCCTATTCGGTCGGGATGAGCACTCGGTGAATAACACGTCTCAAACCACTCGCTTCTTCCACCCTTCGTTCCACCTCCACCCCCAGCAACTGCTCCACCGCGGCCCGATCCAATTCGTGCACCAACTCAAATCGACTCGCAACCACCCCGCATGGATCATGATGATCCACCATCTCCAACCCTCCATCCATCTCCCTGACCAGCGTCAAATAACCTTCTCCTAACCTCAATTTGGCCAATTCCTTCACCCTCCCCGCCACATTTGCCCCCCTCAACGACCTCTGCCAGCGCTCGGTCCGCTTCTGAAAATAACTGAACAACAACTTCGCCGCCGCCCGCTCACCAAAGACCTGATCCGCTGTCTCCAACAAACTCAACGTCCAGTCATTGCCCATTTCCGGGAACAAAGGATCCAACTTGGCCGTCAACCGATACACTTTCTCAGGCCTCCCCGCCGGTTTAGGGCGCCGCCACGTGTCCAGCAGACGTTTCTTTTCCAAGTCGACGCAATGCTGCTTCACCCCCATGTAACTCATCTTCATCTCCTGACACAACTCATTCACGGACATGCCCGTCGAGTGCTTCAAATGCAAAATGATGTCCAACACAGGGGCATGAACAATCTCTCGAAGCAGCGGCAAAACATTCATTCCCTAAGCCTGAACAATTCAGGTTACCCGATGCTATCACCCTGAAACCTCAGCGCAAGCTCCCAGCTAAGCCAATTCTCCCTTGACTCCACCTCTCCATTCATTTGACAGGCAGCCAAATCTCTATGTACGCTCCACCTTTTCAGCACCCCCATTTACATGTCTGACACGCTCCTGCTGAATGGCTTGGCCCCGATTGAAACCAGGTCCGAACAGCCACACTCCCTCTCCGGTCCCCGTCCGGCGGCCGACCTCCCCGAAAAAGCCTTCACCAGCCCGGGCTTCGGCTATTGGGAAAACTCCGGCGTCACCCAGGACCAATGGGACTCCTCCACCTGGCAACTCAAGAACCGCGTCACCACCCTCGCTCAGCTCGAACAGCACCTCGTGCTCTCCGAAGAAGAGCGCGCCGGCGTCCTGCTCTCCGGCAATAAGCTGGCCATGGCCATCACGCCCCACTACTTCAACCTCATCCACCCCACCGACCCGGGCTGCCCCATCCGCCGCCAAGTCATCCCCCGCATCGAAGAAACCTGGGAAGACCCCTCCGAAATGGCCGACCCCTGCGGCGAAGACTCCCACATGCCCGTCCCAGGTCTCGTCCATCGTTACCCCGACCGCGTCCTCTTCCTCGTCACCGACCGCTGCGCCGCCTACTGCCGCTACTGCACCCGCAGCCGCGTCGTCTCCGGTGCCGGCGAACAGGAACTCCACACCGAATTCGAAGCCGCCTTCCGCTACCTCGAATCCCACCCCGAAATCCGCGACGTCCTCCTCTCCGGTGGCGACCCCCTCCTCTTCTCCGACGCCAAACTCGAGGGCATCATCTCACGCCTCCGCGCCATCCCCCACATCGAGTTCATCCGCATCGGCTCCCGAGTCCCCATCTTCCTCCCCCAGCGCATCACCCCCGCGCTTTGCCAGATGCTGCAAAAGTATCACCCCCTCTTCATCAGCATCCACACCAATCACCCCCGCGAACTCACCACCGAAGTCCGCGCCGGCCTCGAGCGACTCGCCAATCACGGTGTCCCCCTCGGCAATCAAAGCGTCCTCCTCCGTGGCGTCAACGACGAGCCCGACATCATGAAGTCCCTCGTCCACAAGCTCCTCATGTGCCGGGTCCGCCCCTACTACCTCTACCAGTGCGACCTCATCCAAGGCTCCTCCCACCTCCGCGCCTCCGTCCACAAAGGCATTGAAATCATCGAATCCCTCCGCGGCCACACCACCGGCTACGCCGTCCCCCAGTTCGTCATCGACGCTCCCGGAGGCGGCGGCAAAGTCCCCGTCAACCCCGACTACGTCCTCATGCGCGACGAACAACGCACCCTCATCCGCAACTACGAAGGCAAAGTCTTCGAATACCCCGAACCCCCACCGCCCCTGCACTGAATACTGATTACTGATTACTAATTACTGATCACATCCCCCGCCGCACCACCACCCCCGGCCGCGCCTCCGTCATCTCCCCCGCTTCAATCACCGGCACCCCATTCACCAGCACCGCGCTGAACCCCTCCGCATAGTGATGCGGATCCTCAAACACCGACGGATCATTCACCGTCGC
>JARXAL010000105.1 GCA_029865835.1 Verrucomicrobiaceae bacterium | reverse complement strand
AGGGAGTTGGGGAGGGAGGGGGTGGGGAGTTTGGCGCGGTAGCGGTTCACGACGGCGAGGTAGCGGCGGAGGGTGCGGAAGATGCGGAGTTTGCTGGCGCCGGCTTTGAGGTCGTAGCGGAGGGTGTAGGGGATTTCGGCGGCGGTGGCGCCGATGGCGCGGAGTTTGAGGAGGATTTCCAGCATGCAGACGAAGCCGCTTTCCTCGACGAGTTTGTCCTGGCCGTAGGCGAGGATCATGCGCTGGAGGATGGAGGCGTCGTAGGCGCGGAAGCCGGCGGAGTAGTCGCGCACGTTTTTGAAGGGAACGACGGTCTTCATGAGGACGAAGCAGCCGAGGCTGAGGATCTGCCGGTAGAAGGGGACGCCCTGGATGACGCTGCCTTTTTGATAACGGGAGGCGATGACGACCTGGGTGGTGCCGCTGCGGATGAGGTTGATCATGGCCGGGACGTTGATGGGGTCGTGGGTGTTGTCCGAGTCCATGGTGATGACGGCGTCGGCGGAGGTGGCGGCGGCGTGGAGTCCGGTCTGCATGGCCATGCCGAGGCCGCGATTTTGTGGGTGCTGGATGAGGCGGACGGGCATGCGGAGGGAGGCCTCGCGGGCGATCTCAGCGGTGCGGTCCTTGGAGCCGTCGTCAACAACGATGACCTGGTAGCGGAAGGGTTGGTTGGAGAGGGTTTCCTCGATGCGGGCGAGGAGCTTGGGGAGGTCCTGCTCTTCGTTGAAGGCGGGGAGGACGATGGCGATGTCGTTGATGGGGTTCATGAGATTGCGGATTGCGGATTTTGGATTGCGGATTGGAGAGGGGGCGAGGAGATTGGGGACGGGTATGAAGACGAGGACGAGGTTGGTGCGGACTGGGCGTGGGGGAGCATGGGGCCGAGGTGCCAGTGTTTTTGGAGGGTGGTGAGGGTGTGGCGGACGAGGGCGATTTTGCGGGCGGAGGGGAGTTTCATGCCGGGGAAGAAGGCCATGGCGGGGACGTCGGTGGCGTCGAGGAAATCGGTGGGGTGGAGGAGGAGTGAGGGGGCGGTGCTGGTGAGGCGGCAGAGGGTGATGGCGATGCGCCAGTAGAGGCGGGCGAGGGGCTCGGAGACGGTGTAAAGGAAGAGGTGGTTGCTGAGGTGGATGGGGGGGCGGAAGAAGGGGGTGGTGGTGACGGGGACTTCGACAAGGCTGGGCTGGATCTCGTAGGGGTGCAGTGAGGAGAGGCTGTCTGAGAGGGAGCCGTAGAGTTTGGAGCGTTTGGCTTTTTCCTCTGGGGGGAGTTTGCAAGTGAGGAAGAACCAAGCGCGGGCGAGGGGGCCGATGAGGGTGGGGAAGAGGGAGGCGTCGTAGGTGTAGCCGCGCTCGACGAGGAGGCTGCGGACGGCGGGGGAGGTGCTGAAGCCGGGGCCGCGAAAGCCGCGGGGGCGCTGGCCGGTGGCGGTGAGGAGGGCGGCTTCGGTTTGCTCGAAGTCGGCGCGGAGTTCGGCGTCGCTGTAGAGGTGGAGCCAGGGTTCGTGGAGGAAGGAGTGGTTGGCGATCTCGTGGCCGGCTTCGGTGATGCTGCGCAGGGCGGCGTGGTTTTTTTCGAGGGAGGCGTCTTTGCCGACGACGAAGAAGGTGATGGGGAGATTCAGCTCGGAGAGGAGGCTGAGGATGCGGGGGGTGACGAGGTCGAGGTAGGAGGGGAAGTCCTGCCAGCCGTCGATGCCCTGGGTCTTGAGGTAGGCCCATTGGTTATCGAGATCGAGGGAGACGCTGGCGGGGGACATTTTTGAATGCGGAATGCGGATTTCGGACGAGGACGAGGACGAGATTTAGGCGGAGAGGCGGGCGGGTTCGGGTTGGGGGAGGAGGATTTGGGTGATGCGCTGGGCGGCGGTGCCGTCGCCGAAGACTTTGGTGACGCGGCGGGCGTGTTCGAACCAGTCGGTGTCGGCGATGGCTTCTTCGAGGAGGGGGGCGAGGTCGTCGGCGCGCTCTCCGACGAGGCGTGCGACACCGGCTTGGACGCCTTCGGGGCGTTCGGTGTTTTCGCGCAGGACGAGGATGGGTTTGCCGAGGGAGGCGGCTTCTTCCTGGATGCCGCCGGAGTCGGAGACGAGGAGCCAGGCGTCTGACAGGAGGTGGACGAAGTCGGCGTAACCCATGGGGGCGGTGAGGATGACCTGGTCGCAGCCCATGAGTTCCTGGACGGCGGCTTCTTTGACGGCGGGATTCGGGTGGACGGGGAAGACGACGCAGAGGTCGGGGTGGGCCTGGGTGAAGGCGCGCAGGGTGCGCAGATGGGTGCGCATGGTGTCGCCGAAGTTTTCGCGGCGATGGGTGGTGAGGAGAATCATTTTGCGACCACGGACTTGGTCGCGGAGAGAGTGGATTTCGGGTCCGGGCTGGGTGGTGGCGAGGGTTTGGAAGAGAGCGTCGACGACGGTGTTGCCGGTGACGTGGATGGTGTGATCCGAGACTTTTTCGAGGATGAGGGTGCAGCGGTTGTGCTGGGTGGCGGCGAAGTGAAGGGAGGCGATTTGGGAGATGAGGCGGCGATTCATTTCCTCCGGGAAGGGGCTCAAAGGGTTGCCTGAGCGAAGGCCGGCTTCGACATGGCCGACGGGGATTTTGCGATTGAAGGCGGCCATGGCGCCGGCGAGGGCGGTGGCGGTATCGCCCTGGACGATGACGTAATCGGGTTTTTCCTGTTCGAGGATGGGGTCGAGGCGCTCGATGATTTTGGCGCCGAGGGTGTTGAGGGATTGGCCGGGGGACATCGCGGCCAGATCGTGGTCGGGCTGGATGTTGAAGAGCTGGAAGAGGGGGGTGAGGAGGTCGGCGTGCTGGCCGGAATTGACGACGATGGGGTGGCCGCCCTGGCGTCGGACCTCATGGATGAGGGGAGCCATTTTGATCATTTCGGGCCGGGTTCCGAAGCAGAAGAGGACGCGAGAGGCGGTGGCGGCGGACGGAAATTGAATAACCATAATAACAATAAATCACTCCTACTTTTATAGATCAAGCAAAAATGTGAAAATTATTATTAATGCGATTCAATTCTAAATTAGTCGGCAGTTATGGAGGTGATGGGGGGTGGGAATGGGGTTTGGAGCGGGGGCCTTTGAGGGAGCCTCGAGGGTTTGGGAATGGAGACGGAGGGTGCATTCTGGCGAATGCTACCACGCGGAGCTATTTTGGAGGCGACCCGAATTGGAGGCGGAGGTGGCGGTGGAGGATGGTGGCGGTGACGATGAAGAGAATGGGGGTGATGGCGGCGAAGTAGCGGGGGAGGCCGGAGGCGAGGGAGGTGCCGCCGAGGTAGAAGGTAGCGAAGGCGGCGAGGATCCAGATTTCGGGTGGGATGGAGCGCCAGAAGCGGAGGGCGATGAAGGCGGCGAGGAGGGTGGCGAGGATGAGGGGGAGGTGGAGGAAGATCAAGGGTAGGGAGAGGAGTTCTTCGGCTTGGAAGGAGCGGGGGAAGCCGAAGGCGAGGCGGGAGAGGTTGCAGAGCCAGTTGTAGGCGAAGGCGGGAGGGGTGAATTGATGTTTGGCTTCCGATTTGAACAGGGCTTCACGTTCTGCGACGGGCTTTGAGAGAGCCAACTTGAAAAAGGCGCGGTGGTTGGGGGCGAGGTGGGGATCGTTTTGGGCGTCTTCGTAGCTGAACCAGTGGCCGTTTTCGCCGGGGTGATGGCTGGTCATCCAGTAGAGGAGTTCGCCGCTGTTGGTGGACCAACAGGGGAAGGTGCCAGTGACTTTCCAGGTGTGGTGGAGGTAGGGGGCGCAGATGATTAAGGCGCCGGTGAGGATGAGCAGGGTGCGTTGGAGGGCGGGGCGCCAGGCTTTGAGGATTGGCCAAGCGATGAGGGACAGAAGGCCGGTGGCGACGATGACGTGGCCGAAGAAGACGCGGGTGAGGGTGAGCCAGCCGAGGAAGGCGGTTGCGGCGGTGAGCCAGCGCCAGGGGGTGGATGGAGAGCGGAGGGTTTGGCAGAAGGACCACAGGAAGCCGGTGAGGCAGAAGAGGGCGAGGGGTTCGGTCATGAGAGCGAAGCTCATCCAGAGGATGGCAGGATGGAGACCAGTCCAGAGGGCGCCGAGGGTTGCCCAGATGGGGTTGGTGTAGTGGCGGAGGGTGAGGTAGACGAAGGCGGCGGCGCCGGTCATGAAGAAGGCGTTGAGGAGGCGGGCGAGGAAGAGGGGACCGAAGGATCTTTTGATTTTGGAAGTCGCTGACTGTTGATCGAAACGGAATTCAGACGCTAGAACGAAGGGTGCTAGAACCAAGGGGTAGCCGGGACCGTTGACGAAGTCGTTGGGGTCGAAGGTGGGGACTGGGGTGCCGAGGTGGTTGAGGGCGCATTCGACGTAGCGGCCTTCGTCCCAGATGAGTTGGTCGTCGTGGCGGAGGACGACGGAGATGGTGTTGGCGAAGAAGATGAGGAGGAGCGCTGAGAGGGCTGTTCTGGGGTGGGCGAACGAAGCGGAGAGACGGGAGAAGAGAGTGGGCTCGGCCATGGAGGAACTGAAGGCTCAGATCGGGGATTTGGCGAGGGGGAATTGTTGGATTGCGGGTTGCGGATTTTGGATTGCGGATTGCGGATTGCGGATTGAGTGACGATGACGAGAGGTTGGACGGGGCGACGGTTAAGGGGCGTTTGCTTTCGCTGCGCTTCACCCTTCGGGCAGCCTTTGGCTGGCTATTTGCCTTCGGCTATCTCCGCTGCGCTTCGGTTCCCTTCGGTCGGTTCGCGGAGCGGCGACGGGTACTTTGGTAGTGGCGGCGGGGCCGCGTTTTGGGCGCCAGCAGGCTGGCTGAGGGAAAGCGGCAGCGGGTTGCCGCAGTCCAAGGGGGCTTTAGCGAAGGGAGTCGTTCACCTGCGGAGGGCTGCCGCAGTCCAAGGTCTATTTTTGGGCGCGGTAGAGGGCGCCGTTCCAGTCGAGGACTAGGAGTTCGCCGTTTTTGTCGGGGCAGAAGGCGGTGGGTTTGACGAGGACGGAGGGTTTCTTTTTGGGGCCGGTGGGTTCGCCTTGGGGGCTGGTGTAGAGGAGGGTGTCGCTGGTGACTTTGCCGGTGTCGTCGGTGCGGAGGGCCCAGATTTTGCCGATGATGAAGTCGCCGTAGATGTAGGCGCCGGCGTGGTCGGGGAGGGCTTTGCCCTGGTAGATGTAGCCGCCGGTGATGCTGAGTCCGGTGGCGTGATCGTATTGATGGATGGGGTCGATGAACTGGGCGCCTTCGGGGTCTTTTTCGTTGCGGAGGACAAAGGTGCCTTTGCCTTCGCGATAGCTCCAGCCGTAGTTGCCACCTTTGGTGATCCAGTTGATTTCTTCGTAGAGGTCCTGGCCGACATCGGCACACCAGAGGTTGCCTTTGGCGTCGAAGGTGAGGCCCCAGGGGTTGCGGATGCCCAAGGCGTAGATTTGAGGGAGGGCGTTTTTGCCGTCAGCGAAAGGGTTGTCGGTGGGGATGGAGTAGCGGCCGGCCCAGTCGGTTTTATTGACATCGATGCGGAGGATTTTGCCGTTGAGGGTGGCATTGGTTTCGGACAGGCGGAGTTCGCCATTGCGCTTCGACATGTCGCCGACGCCGATGTAAAGGAAGCCGTCGGGTCCAAAGACGATGTTGCCGCCGTGGTGGTTCCAGTTCACGAGGGGAATTTCGATGAGGACGCGTTCGGAGGCGGGGTCGGCCTTGTTGGGATCGGACTTGGAGACTTGCATCTCAGTGACGAGGAGGCGCTTTGGCTGCTGCTGGGTGTAGCAGAGGTAGAACTTGCCGTTGGCTTTGAAGTCGGGGTGGAAAGCGAGGCCGTTGAGGCCTTCCTCGAATTTGCCATCGGGGGCTTCCATGGCGCGGGAGCTGAGGTCGAGGAAGACGGGGGCGGACTTGGCGGATTCGTCATCGGGGAGGATCAGGATTTGGCCGCGCTGGAGGGCGAGGAATTGGCGTTGGGTGCCGTCGTTGGGGATTTGGACGGTGATGGGGAAGGGGGTTTCCAGTTCCGGGTAGAGGCGCTGGAGCTGGATGAGGTCGGCAGCGGGCGCGAGGGTGGCGGCGGCGAGGAGGGTGAGAAGGAGGGGGCGGAACATGGCGTGGAAGGGAGGATGACGGAAAGTGTCGCGCGAGTAAACGATGAAATGCGACCGGGACTTGCGGCGCTCGTTGACCTGAGGCGGGAAGGCTTTATGCTGAAGGCCTTTTTATTGCCATGAGCCAAGACAAATCCGCCATCAGTCCCCGTCGCGAAGAAGATTTTCCGGAGTGGTATCAGCAGGTCGTTCGTGCCGCTGATATGGCGGAGAATTCGGAGGTGCGGGGGTGCATGGTGATCAAGCCGTGGGGTTATGGGCTGTGGGAGAACATTCAGAAGCAGCTGGACGTGAAGTTCAAGGAGACGGGGCATGTGAATGCTTATTTTCCGCTGTTGATTCCGTTGAGTTACCTGGAGAAAGAGGCGGAGCATGCGGAGGGTTTTGCGACGGAGTGCGCGGTGGTGACACACCATCGTTTGGAAGCGCAGAAGCAGCCTGATGGAACGACGAAGATGATTCCGACGGGGGAGTTGGCGGAGCCGTTTGTGATTCGGCCGACGTCGGAGACGATCATTGGCGCGGCGTTTGCGCGCTGGGTGGAGAGCTATCGGGATTTGCCGTTGCTGATCAATCAGTGGGCGAATGTGATGCGGTGGGAGATGCGGCCCCGGTTGTTTTTGCGGACGGCGGAATTCCTGTGGCAGGAGGGGCATACGGCGCATGAGACGGCGGAGGAGGCGATGGCTGAAACCAAGCTGATGCACAAGGTGTATGCGGATTTCCTGCGGGATCATTTGGCGATCCCGGTGATTCCCGGGGAGAAGACGGAGAACGAGCGGTTCCCGGGAGCGGTGAGCACGTTCACGGTGGAAGCGATGGTGCAGGATCGGAAGGCGATCCAGGCAGGGACGTCGCATTTCCTGGGGCAGAATTTTGCGAAGGCGTCGGGCATTCAATTTTTGGGTCGCGACAATCAGCGGCAGCATGCGTGGACGACGAGCTGGGGGGTGAGCACGCGTTTGATTGGGACGATGATCATGGCGCATGCGGATGATGACGGGATGATCATGCCGCCGCGGATGGCGCCGACGCAGATTGTGATTTTGCCAGTGACACCGAAGCCTGATACGAGGCAGGAAGTGATCGATGCGTGTGAGGCGCTAGCGACGACGCTGCGGGCGCAGACCTACGCGGGTGAGCCGTTGCGGGTGCATGTGGACAAGCGTGATTTGCAGGGGGGGACGAAGAACTGGGAGTGGATCAAGAAGGGGGTGCCGCTGCGGG
>JARXAL010000057.1 GCA_029865835.1 Verrucomicrobiaceae bacterium | reverse complement strand
GGGCCGGGTTGGGAGAAGGAAGCGAGGATGGGGGCGAGAGCGTTGAGGGCGTCGGCGTCGATGACGGTGGGGGCGGTGTTTTTGGAAAGGAGATCGGGGATTTCGGGATCGTGAGCGCGGCCGAGGCCGGGGCCGATGACGAGAGCGTCGTGGGGAAGATCGAGGGCAGCGGTGTAGGAGGTCACGGATTTGACCATGACTTCGGGAGGGAGGCGGGAGGCGAGGAGCTGGTAGAGATTGGGTTTGACGAGGAGGGTGACCATGCCGGCGCCGCTGTGGAGAGCGCCGAGGCAGGCGAGTTCGGCGGCACCGAGGAGGCCGGTGGAGCCGGCGATGATGAGGAGGCGTCCGGCCTGGGTTTTGTGGGTGTCGAAGGCGCGGCGGGGGAGGAGCGGGCGAAGGAAGGTGGGGGTGATGAGTTCGGCGGGGTCGCCGGAGGTGGCGATGAGGTCGGGCAGGGGGATGAGGGCGAGGCGGCCGACGTGGTGGGTGGCGGTGTCGGCGACAAGGCCGGCTTTGACTTGGGCGACTGTGAGGGTGAGATCGGCCTGGAGGCAGTGTGGGTGGGGGATGCCGGAGTCGGCATCGAGGCCACTGGGGAGGTCCATGGCGATGGTTTGGACGTGGGCGGAGGCGCGGAGGGCGTTCATCTCTGCGGTGATGGCCGCGAGCGAGGGGGAAAGGGGGCCGGTGGCGCCGATGCCGAGGAGGCCGTCGAGGAGGATGACGGGGCCGGAGGGGAGATCGGAGGGATGGAGAGGGTGGGGCTGGGTGGTGATCTGTTTTTTGAGGGAGGCGAAGTGGTCGGAAGGGAGGTTTTTGAAGGAGCCGAGGGGAAAGGCGAGTCGCGCCCAGATGCGCCAGCCTTTGGCGAGGAGGTGGCGGGCGGCGACGAGGGCGTCACCGGCGTTGTTGCCTTTGCCGAGGTAGAGGATGGCGGTGCCGGGGCGGGGATGGAATTGCTGGATGGCCTGGGCGATGCCGGCTCCGGCTTGATCCATGAGGTCGGCGGGTGAGATGCCTGTGGCGAAGGCTTGGTGCTCGATTTCCTGCATTTGGCGGCACGAGACGAGCACGATGGGAGAAGGTTTGAAGGTTACCTGGCCTTTTTGTAGGCGAGGATGCCTTGGGCGACGCCTTCGGCGATGAGAGCGCGGAACTCGCCGGTGAGCATGCGGGCGCGTTCGGTGGGATTGCTGACGAAGCCACATTCGACGAGGACGGCGGGGTTGCGAGTGGTGTTGCGGATGACGTGGAAGCTGGCGTATTTGGCGCCGCGATCGGTCATGCGGGTGCGCTGGACGAGGTAGGCCTGGATGTAGGAGGCGAGGGTTTTGCTGGTGGCGTGGTAGTAGTAAGTTTCGGCACCGGCGCCGCTGCCACTGCGGTTGTAGTTGTAATGGAGGCTGACGAAGAGGGCGTTGCGGTAGCGGTTGCCGACGGCAGCGCGATCGGCGAGGGGGATGAAGATGTCCCGGCTGCGGGTCATGATGACTTTGATGCCTTCACGGCGGAGGATTTCCTCGACGCGCCGAGCGGTATCGAGGGCGAGGTGCTTTTCATACACGTAGCCGATGGCGGCGCCGCGATCGTGACCGCCGTGGCCGGCATCCAGAACGACGGTGTCAAAGCCTGAGGCGGTGACACAGAGAATCAGGGAGAGGAAGCAGAGGAGAATCGGGCGGCAGGACATCGGGATGAGGAACTTCGTGCCAGACAGCATGCTTCAACAAAGCGTTATCAGGGCCGGGGGCAAGAACTTTGGAGGAAAAGGATAGGGAGTTTTGATGCGGTATCTTGCGGGTATGAGGGGTTATTTCGAGGTTGTGGATCGCCGAGGAGCAAGGTGGGTGCCGTTTTGATTGAGAATCAGGGTGGTGACGGCACCTGAGGGGTCGAATTTGAAGTCGAGCGAGGCGGTAACGACATCGTATTCGAAGTGGTTGGGTTTGGTTTCAAAGACGGGGACGCTGGGCTGACCGGTGAGTTCGGCGAAGAGGGTTTGGTTGTGGACGGTGAGGGTGAAGGCCACGCCGGGGGCGAGGTCGTAGATGCCGACGAAGGGTTGGAGGTCTTTGGCTGGGCGGAAGATGAGGTTGGGGGCGGGTTGTTTGGACTTGGTGGCGCGTTGTTCGCGGTTGTTTTGGAAGAGGGTGACGTGTGTGATTTGGCCGTTGGTGCGTTCGAACTGGAGTTCTGCGGCGGCTATTTTGAGGAAGAAGCGGTCGTTGCCGGAGTGGAAGAGGCGGAAGAAGGGTTGGCCGGTGAGGCGGGTCCAGAGGTGGTCGCCACGTTGGATGACGGTGAAGCGGCTATTGGCGTCGAGTTCGAAGACGCCGGTGTATTCGCGGGCGGCTTCGGGGGTGATGGGGAGTTCGGGGCGATTTTTGGTGGCGGGTTGGGGGTCGATGGCGGCGAGGACGAGGGGTGGGGGGAGGGCGTCGTTGTTGATGAGGATGACGCGGATGGTTTTGGAGTCGGGCTGGACTTGGAAGGAAGTGCGGTAGCCGCCGGTGCCGCCGTCGTGTTCCCAGGCGGGTTCGTTGAGGAAGCGGGAGAGGATGATGCCGAGGCCGATTTTGGAGGACTCACCGGAGAAATCGGCGCGGGGCGTGAGCAAGAGGCGGATGGCGTTGGGGAAAGGGGTGGAGTCGGGGTTGAGGAGAGCTTTGCCGAAGCGGATCAGGTCGGAGGCACTGGAGCGGAGAGCACCTGCGCCGGCGAGGGCTTTGAAGGTCCAGTTGGTGCCGGGTTTGGCGCCTTCGAAGGGAGGGGCGAGGCGTTTTTGGGAATCGGGATCGAGAGTGACGCGGGTGTCGGTCATGCCGAGGGGTTTGGCGATGCGGTCGATGACGAGTTGCTCCCAGGTGGTGTCGTTTTGAGCGGCGAGGAGGTCGCCGAGGAGACCGACGGCGAGGTTGGAGTAGGCGGAGGGGTGTGGGGCGGGGCCAGGGAGAGTGGCGACGTGGAGGAAGTCGTGGAGGGCGGTGCGGTCGTAGGCGGCGTAGGGGTCGGTGCTGGTGTCAGGGTTTGGGCCGATGTTTTGGGGGAGGCGGGGGAGGCCGCTGGTGTGGGTGGAGAGTTGTTCGAGGGTGATGGCTGCGACGTTGGGATCGGCGAAGGTGAAGTCGGGGCCGAGGAGATCGCGGAGGGTCGTGGAGAGGGAGAGTTTTTTGTCGGAGACGGATTGAGCGAGGAGAAGTCCGGTGAAGACTTTGCTGATGGAGCCGATTTCGAAGAGGTGTTGTTCGGGGGCGAGGTTGGGGAGGCCTTTGCCGGCGAGGTGGAAGGTGGCGTTCGAGTCGCGAAACTCGGCGGTGACGATGCAGCCGGCGGGAAGGTTTTTTGCGAAGGAGTCGGTGACTTCCGAGAGGGGTTTGGGGGCGGCCACGAGGGAGAATGGGAGGACGAGAGAGAGGCAGGTCCAGGTGAGACAGGTGCGCATGGGATTGAGCTTAAGACGTTGGTTCTCAGGACTTGGCCGTGCCTTTTGATGGGCGTTGCGTTAGTCTTTGGAGTTGATGTTGCCGGATTTTTTGACGGCGCGGAGGACGCGCCAGGTGAGGTAGATGGAGGTGGCGTAGCCGAGGGCGCCGAAGATGGAGACGCCGCCGAGGAGGGGTGGGGCCTGGCTGCTCCAGAGTTGGGAGGAGCCGAGGAAGATGGCGGCGGCGATGATGCCGAGGACGAGGCGGTTGATGATGGGGTCGAGGTGGCGGTGGTCGAGGTGGACGGTGAGGGTGCCGTCGCTGAAGCGTTCGAGGAGGTCGCGGAGATCGCGGGGGAGGCGGCCGAGGAGGCGGTCCCAGTCCCGGTACATGCGGCGGGCCTTTTTGGCGATGCGCACGGGAGACATGCGGCGGCGGAGGATGCGGGAGTAGTAGGGTTCCATCAGCTGCGCAAGGCTGAGGTCGGGATGGAACTTGCGGGAGGTGCCCTCGAGGAGAATGAGGGTGCGCAGGAGCATGGCGAGGGGAGGAGGAAGGACGACCTGGAAGCGGCGGATGATATTGAAGAGGGCGGAGAGGGCTTCGCCGATCTGGATGTCTGCCAGGGGGCGGCCTACGAAGTCGGCGATGAAGTCGCTGATATCGCCGATGAAGCGGTCACGATCGATTTCATGACTGGCGGCGCCGAGTTTCATGAGGAGGGTGACGACTTCGGTGGCGTCGCGTTCGACGACGGCGAAGAGGAGGCCTTCGATGTCTTCGAGGAGGTGTTCGTCGATGCGACCGACCATGCCGCAGTCGATGACGCCGACGATGCCGCCGGGGAGGAGGAGGAGATTGCCGGGGTGGGGATCGGCGTGGTAGAAGCCGTCGCGGAAGACCATGTCGAGGTACATGCTGGCGCCGCGACTGGCGAAGGTTTCGAGGTCTTCGCCGGAGGATTGCAGGGCGGCGGTGTCGGTGCCGGGGATGCCGTCGAGGCGGTCCATGGTGAGGACGCGGCGGCTGCAGAGTTCGGGGAAGACTTGGGGGATGTGGACGAAGGGGTCGTTTTCGAAGTGTTCGGCGAAGCGTTCGAGGTTGGTGCGTTCAACGGTGAAGTCGAGCTCGCGGAGGAGGGATTTGCGGAACTGGCGGACGATGGCGACGGGCTGGTAGGGGCGGAGAACGGTGGAGTGGCGCTCCATGAGTTCGGCGAGGAGTTGGACGATTTCGAGATCGGTTTCGACTTGGCGGGCGACGCCGGCGCGGAGGACTTTGACGACGACGCGGGTGCCGTTGGTGAGGGTGGCGCCGTGAACTTGGGCGATGGAGGCGGCGGCGAGGGGTTCGGCTTCGAAGGAGGCGAAGAGGGATTCGAGGTTGCTACCGAGATCTTCTTCGATGGTGGCGCGGGCGATTTCGGCGCTGTCGGCGGGGACGTTGGACTGGAGTTCGGCGAGTTCGTCGGTGAGATCGGGGCCGAGGAGGTCGGGGCGGGTGCTGAGCATTTGGCCCAGTTTAATGAAGGTGGTGCCGAGTTCGGTGAGCGCCATGCGGACGCGCTGAGGAGTGTTCAGAGAGCGCAGGGCCTGGCCGTCTGAGCTGCGGAGTTTGTCGGCGATCCAGGGGAATTTGAGGTCGCCAAAGAGGTTGGAGAGGCCGTATTTGCCGAGGATGCCGGTGATTTCGGCCAGGCGTTTGGCGTGGCGTTCAAGGCGGCTGAGGGCGTCCAGTTTCATTTGGGATCAGGGTGGGGAACCGTGGATCTCCTGATGGAGGGTGGCGGCTTGTTGCTGCCAATTTTCGCGTGAGGCGCGGCCTTTGAGTTTGAGGGTCTGGTCGAGGGCGGCGAGTTCGGATTCGGAAAGGAGGGCGAGTTGGCGGAAGGTGTGGATGCCGGCGGTGTGGAGTTTGGTGACCATGAGGTTCCCGACGCCACGGTGTTTGGTGTGGTCGTCGGGGGTTTTGGGGGGGGGGGTGGGGGGAGGGGTGGTGGAG
>JARXAL010000226.1 GCA_029865835.1 Verrucomicrobiaceae bacterium | reverse complement strand
CAGTAATCAGTAATCAGTAATCAGTAATCAGTAATCAGTAATCAGTAATCAGTAATCAGTAATCAGTAATCAGTAATCAGTAATCAGTAATCAGCCGATAGTGGAGATGTTAGGAAGTCAAATCTAAGTGAATGAATTTATGGGGACTCAACTGAACTATGTGAAGCACTTTCGGGATTTGGAGGTTTATAAGAGGCAGAGGGAACTTTCGAGAGAGGTCTTTTCGCTTACAAAGCGGTTTCCTGCGGAGGAACGTTATTCGCTGACAGATCAGATACGAAGATCTTCACGGTCGATTGGAGCGCAGATAGCGGAGGCCTGGGGGAAGAGGCGATACCCCAAGCACTTTGTGAGTAAGCTGACTGATGCAGATGGTGAGCAATTGGAGACCCAACACTGGACTATGGAGGCTTTGGATGCCAACTACCTCAACCAAGAGCAGTTTGATTCTTTAATCGGGCTTTGTGAGGAGATTGGTCGAATGTTGAATTCCATGATTCGAAAGTCAGAATCGTTCTCCGGAGATGAAGATGCCTTAAGAGAGGATGCATCAATCTATGGTGACGGTGATGAACCGTGCTCTAACTGAATACTGACCACTGATTACTGATCACTTCCTATCATGTTCACCCGCCTCATCCTCCTCCTAACTCTCACGCTCGCGACCACTGCGAATGCGGCGCGGATTGGGGATGCGGGGGAGGTGGATGCTTGGGGGCAGGCGGTGCGGTTTTTTTCGTTTCAGGATGCGAGTTTGAGGTTGGCTTTGGCTGGGGCGCTTTTGGTGGGGTTGAACTGCGGGTTGTTGGGTGGGTATGTGGTGGTGCGGCGGATGGCGCTGGTGGGGGACATGCTTTCGCATGCGGTGTTGCCGGGGATTGTGCTGGGATTCCTGTGGACGCAGACGAAGGATCCGGTGGCGATTTTGATTGGGGCGCTGCTGGCGGGGGCGGCGGCGACGGGGGTGAGTGCGTTGCTGGCGCGGACGACGCGGTTGAAGCCGGATGCGATTCAGGGGTTGGTGCTGGCTTCGTTTTACGGGGTGGGGATTTGTTTGCTGGGTTTGGTGCAAAATTTGCCGACCGGGGCGAAGAGCGGGCTGGACAAGTTTTTGTTTGGGCAGGCGGCGGGGCTTTCGGCGGACGATGTGATGATGATGGCGGTGGCGACGGTGCTTTCGCTGGTGCTGGTGGGGTGGTTCTATCACGATTTGCTGGCGTTGAGTTTTCATCGGGGATTTGGTCAAACACTGGGGCTGAAGATGGGGCTGTTGCATGGGGTGATCATGCTGTTAACGGCGTTTGCGATCATTGTGGCGATGCAGGCGGTGGGGGTGGTTTTGGTGTCGGCGATGCTGATCATTCCGGCGGCGACGGCGTATTTGCTGACGGATCGGATGCATCGGCTGCTGGGGCTGTCGGCGGTGTTGGGGATGGCGGCGGCGGGGTTGGGGGCGTTTGGGTCGTTCCTGGGGAACAATCTGCCGACGGGGCCGCTGATGGTGCTGGCGGGGGCGCTGTTTTTTGCGGGGGCGTTTTTGTTTAGTCCGCGACATGGTTGGGTGACGCGGGTGGTGAGGCAGCATCGGCGGCGGGCGCGGGCGGAGCGGGAGAACACGCTGAAGGCGATGCACCGGGTGCTGGAGGATCACGGGCTAGCGGGGGCGTCGGTGCGGGAAGGGGTGACGCTGGCGGAGTTGAGCGCGCAGCGGCGGGAGTCGGTGGGGGAGAGCGGGGAAAGGGTGCGGGACTTGGTGGGGGCGGGGCTGGCGACGGTGAGTCAGGACGGGGAGACTTTGTTTTTCACGCCTGCGGGCGAGCAACGGGCGCGGGCGATTGTGCGGAATCATCGGCTGTGGGAGCTGTATTTGACTCATGCGGCGAGCTTTTCACCGGATCATGTGCATGATCAGGCGGAGGAGATCGAGCATGTGCTGGGTGAGGAGACGGTGAGGCAGTTGGCGCGGCGGTTGGACTTTCCTGAGGTGGATCCGCATGGAAGGCCGATTCCGACGGTGGATGCGATTCATGGGGTGGGCACGGTCGGGGAGAAAGGGGGGCTGGGGTACCAATGATGGCTTTGTGTGGACTTGGTGGGGTGGGGCAAGCCGGTGGCTTGACTTGGAGGCTGGCGGCGAGCGAGCCGGTTGCGACAGGGGCGATGCTGGATTTGATCCCGGCGTTTGATTGGCAGAAGGTGGTGGTGGATCCGTGGACGGTGGATCTGCCGCTTTACGGGTGGATGATGTTGATGGCGTTTCTGGTGACGACGGCTTGTGGGTTGATTGGGAACTATTTGCTGCTGCGGCGATTGGCGCTGGTGGGGGATGCGATCAGTCACAGCGTGCTGCCCGGGTTGGTGGCGGGATTTTTGATATTTGGGAGTCTGGGGATTGGGCCGATGCTGGTGGGGGCGGTTTTGGCGGGGGTGCTGACGACGGTGTTGATTGAGTTGATTCACTCGCACAGTCGGGTGAAGGCGGACGCGGCGATTGGGATCACGTTTTGCAGTTTGTTTGCGCTCGGTGTGCTGCTGATCAACGTTTATGCAGGGCAGGTGCATCTCGATGCGGAGTGCGTGCTTTATGGGGAGCTGAGTCATGTGCCGTGGGCGGAGCAGGTGACGGTGCTGGGTGTGGGTATGCCGCTGTCGGTGGTGGTGATGGGGGTGGCGACGGGGATTGTGGCGCTGCTGACGGGGTTGTTTTACAAGGAACTGCTCATCAGTTCGTTTGACGCGGGGCTGGCGGCGGCGTTTGGGTTTCGGCCGCGGGTGATTCATTACACGCTGATGGCGATGCTCTCGCTGGTGGTGGTGGCGGCGTTTGAGTCGGTGGGGGCGATTTTGGTGATCGCGATGCTGATTTTACCGGGGGCGACGGCGCAGCTCTTGAGCACGCGGTTGCCGGTGTGCTTTGGGTTAAGTGTGGCGCATGCGGCGCTGAGTTCGGTGCTGGGGGTGCACTTGGGGTTGTGGCTGGGGTGCTCGTTGGCGGCGGCGGTGGTGGTGGCGGGGACGGGGTTGTTTGGGGTGGCTTGGGGATTTTCGCTGTTTTGGGGTAGGGCGAGAGAGGGACGAGAGGGGCTGGTAAAGCTGGGTTTGGAGGGGGTGGGGGACGGAAATTGATGATTGGAGGGGTGGGTGGTGGCGTTCTTTTGGGATGGCGAAGACGTTGTGTGACTGGACGAAGAAGGAGATCAAGAAGCACTTTGAGGAGGTGTGTGAGATCGTGGCGGATCCGCGGTATGTGTGCCGGAAGTGTGGTCGGTGTGCGCATTTTCCCCGGTTTTTGTGCGAGCCGAAGAAAGTGGCGACGCGGGAGAAGGAGTGATCTTTCTGTTTGCACTGCGGCGGTTTCCCGCGAAACTACGCGCCCTCCTCCAGCCGGGTTGACTTTTGTCTGACGTCTGGGCGGGACGGTGGTCTCTCCAAGAACGGGGGTGGCCGGCGTTGATTCTCTGAACGTTCACAACCCGAAAAAAATACATGAGTGCAAGTACACTGTCCGCGCTGATCGCAGGATCATTTCGCGAACTCCACGAGGGGTCCATCGTTAAGGGCCGCATCCTCGAAATCAAACCGCAGGTCATTCTGGTCGATATCGGTTACAAGTCTGAAGGCGCTATTCCCGCCAACGAATTTGAGGACGAAGACATCCAGGTCGGCGACGAAGTCGAGGTTCTCCTCGAGAAACTGGAAAACGACGAGGGCATGGTGGTCCTGTCGAAAGAAAAAGCCGCCCACAAGCAGAACTGGGAGAAGATTGTCAAAGTCTTCCAAGAGGGCGGACTGGTCAAAGGCAAGATCAAATCGATGGTCAAAGGCGGCCTGATGGTCAATGTGGGCGTGGAAGCGTTCCTGCCTGGCAGCCAAGTGGACATCATTCCACCGAAAGATCTCAACGAGTACGTTGGCAAAGTGTTCGAGTTCAAGATCGTCAAGATCAACGACGACCGCAAAAACATCGTTCTTTCCCGCCGCGAAGTCATCGAGGCAGAGCGCGCCGAACAGCGTCAGAAGTTTCTGGATTCCGTCACTCCTGGCGACAAGGTCACCGGGATTGCCAAGAACATCACCGACTTTGGTGTGTTCGTGGACCTCAACGGGATGGACGGATTGCTGCACATCACCGACATGTCGTGGGGCCGCTTGACGCACCCGAGCGAGATGGTGGCGATTGGCCAGGCGCTGGATTTGGTGATTCTGGAAGTGAACCGCGACAAGGAGCGGGTTTCCTTGGGTCTGAAGCAGCTTCAAAACAACCCTTGGGAAAACATCGAAGGACGTTACCCTGTGGGCCACCGCGTTCGCGGCAAGGTCACGAAGCTGGTTGCTTACGGCGCGTTCGTGGAAGTGGAAGACGGGGTCGAAGGCCTCATTCACGTTTCCGAGTTGTCCTGGACCAAGCGCATTGCACGTCCTTCGGATGTGTTGACGGTGGGTCAGGAGTTGGAAGCTGTTGTGTTGGGCATTTCCACGGAGGAACGCAAGATTTCTCTGGGCGTGCGTCAATTGGAGTCCAACCCATGGGACGAGATCGACGGTCGTTACCCGATTGGCACGAAGATGAGCCGTCCGATCCGCAACCTGACCGCTTACGGTGCGTTTGTGGAATTGGAAGAAGGCATCGACGGGATGATCCACGTGTCCGACTTGAGCTGGACGCGCAAGATCAACCACCCTTCGGAAGTCCTCAAGAAGGGCGACGAAGTGGAAGCCGTGGTGCTTGGCATCGACAAAGCGAACCAGCGCATCAGCCTTGGCATCAAGCAGCTTGATACCGATCCATGGTCGGAGATCGACGGTCGCTTCAAGGTGGGCGACATCGTCAAGGGCACGGTTGCGAAGATCGCCAGCTTTGGCGCTTTCGTGGAGCTCGAAGACGACATCGACGGTCTGGTGCACATCAGCCAGTTGAGCGAAGATCACGTGGCGAAGGTCAAGGACGTGCTGAACGTCGGCGACGAAGTCGAAGCGCGGGTGATCAAGGTGGACAAGGTGGAGCGCCGGATTGGCCTTTCCTTGAAAGCGATGAACTACAGTGCCGAAGACATCCAGAAGGAGAGCCAGGCGTTCGACGCGTTGCGTCCGAGCACGGATCTCGTGGGTCTGGAGCAGGCGTTCAAGTTTGCCACCGAAGAATGGCGCCCTGGTCAGGGCTAAGTTCTGCGAGACTCAAATTAACATTCACGGAGAGCGGCTCGAGAGGGCCGCTCTCTTTTTTTTGGGGCTCAGCCCCGGCGGGGTGGTGATTTGCGACCGGCTGGATTGCCGGGGCGGGGGCCGCGCGGTTTCGATGGGCGTGAGCGCTCAGGGCGGGGCGGTTTGGGAGAGAGGGCTTTGACTTCGGTGGGGGTGAGTTTGCGGGAGGCGCCTTTTTCGAGGTCGCCGAGGGTGACGCTGCCGATGGCGATGCGGATGAGGCGGAGGACTTCGATTTGGAGGGCTTCGAAGAGGCGGCGGATGTGACGGTTGCGGCCTTCGTCGAGGATGATTTCAAGCCAGGCGTTTTTTTCGCCTTCGCGGAGGAGGGTGGCGCGTTTGGCGGAGAGGGGGCCGTCGTCGGTTTGGACGCCAGTTTCTAGGGTGGCGAGGAGGGCGGGGTCGGGGAGGCGGTTGATCTGGACGTGGTAGGTTTTGTTGAGGTGGCGGGAGGGGTCGGTGATGGCGTTGGCCCAGGCGGTGTCGTTGGTGAAGAGGAGGAGGCCTTCGCTGGCCTGGTCGAGGCGGCCGACAGGTGAGAGGTGGGCGTCGGGGGCGTTGGTGAGGCCGGAGAAGACGGTGGGGCGGCCTTTTTCGTCGGAGGCGGTGGTGACGAGGCCGCGGGGTTTGTTGAAGATGAGGTAGGTGGGTGGGGCGACGGTGACGAGTTCGCCGTCGACAGTGATGACCTGGCGTTCGAGTTGGACGGGGAATTCGGGGTCGCGGCGGATGACGCCGTCGACGGTGACGCGACCGGCGCGGGCGAGGGCGGCGCCGGCGCTGCGGGAGCAGAAGCCGAGTTTGGAGAGGACGCGTGAGAGGCCGGGCATGAGGGCACTGAACGGCGGTTTGGGAGGTCTGGCAAATGCAGGCTTGCGTATTTGGCAGGGTGTGGGAGAGTCTTAACCGGCTTCATCGTGAGCCGCCTCCCCGTTTTGGGGCCAATGTTCATGACTGATTTGGAGTGTCTGCCTGTGATGGGTGGATTTGAGTTTGGGTCCACCAGGGCCTGACCAGGTACAAAAGTAGGATGATGTTCGCAGGGCCTCTTATTGGCACTGGAGGCAGTGAATCAACCGCCGGACATCAAACTGAACTGTACTGAATCGATATCATCATGGAAAAACAAACCTTCGCCGAGCTCGGCATATCACCTGACTTGTTAAAAGCGATCGAAGCGCTGGGCTTCGAACAACCGGCGCCGGTGCAGGCGCAAGCGATTCCTCCCGGCATTGAGGGGCGGGATGTGGTGGGGCAGTCGCAGACGGGGTCGGGCAAGACGATGGCGTTTGCGATTCCGGCATTGCAGCGGTTGGAGGCGCAGAAGCGGAATGTGCAGGTGTTGATTTTGTGTCCGACACGCGAGTTGGCGATCCAGGTGTGCGAGGAGATTCACAAGCTGACGGCGCACATGCCGGGGGTGAAGGCGACGCCGATTTATGGTGGGGCGTCTTACGACAGGCAGATTCGGGCTTTGCAGTCCGGGGCGCAGATCGTGGTGGGGACACCGGGGCGGGTGATTGACTTCATTGAGCGGGACTTGCTGCGGTTGGACAACTTGAAGACGCTGGTCTTTGACGAGGCGGATGAGATGCTGGACATGGGTTTCAAGGATGAGATCGACCGGGTGGTGAAGGTGGTGCCGAAGGATCGGCAGACGATCTTTTTCTCGGCGACGCTGTCGGGGCCGATCAAGTATTTGATCGAGAGCTACACGACGAATCCGGTGTGGGTGAAGATCGAGCACAAGGCGCTGACGGTGCCGACGATTGAGCAGCGGTATTACGAGGTGAACAGCCGGTCGAAGGTGGAGGTGTTGTGCCGGTTGCTGGACATTGAGAATCCGCGGTTGGCGATCCTGTTCGCGAATACGAAGCGGATGGTGGATGATGTGACGGATGCGCTGATGGCGCGGGGGTTTGCGGTGGATCGGTTGCATGGTGACCTGAACCAGACGCTGCGGGACCGGGTGATGAAGAATTTCCGGAATGGCAATGTGGAGGTGCTGGTGGCGACGGATGTGGCGGCGCGGGGACTGGATGTGGATGACCTGGATTTGGTGGTGAACATTGATCTGCCTTATGACGAGGAGGATTATGTGCACCGGATTGGCCGGACGGGTCGCGCGGGGCGCAGTGGGAAGGCGATCAGTCTGGTGAGCGGGCGTGAGATCTTTTTGATGCAGCGGATTCAGCGCTACGCGAAGGTGCATGTGGAGCGTCACAAGGTGCCGACGCGTGAGGAGGTGGAAGGCAAGCGGGCGGACACGTATTTTGAGCTGTTGCGGGCGATGTTGGAGGAGGGGAATTATAAGAATCACGAGGACACGGTGCAGCGGTTGCTGGATGCGGGGCATGAGCCGACGCAGATTTGCAGTGCGTTGATGCATTTGTGGATTGGGGAGAACGGCCGGGAGAGTGAGGAGATTTTGGAGGATCGGCCGCGTCCTGAGAAGGGGCAGCGGGCTCCGAGGGATCAGGAAGGTGGAGGCGGGGAGCGTGGTGCACGGGGTGCGCCGCGTGAGTATGGTCCTGCGGGCGGCGGTGAGGATCGGCGGCCGGCGCGGAGGGAGCATCGGGCGGATGCGGCGCCTTCACCGCATCACACGCGGATGTTCATCAACATCGGGGCGGTAGATGGGGCGACGCCGAGGGAGATTTCCGGGGCGTTGTATCGGGCGTGCGAGTTGCCGCAAGGGACGGTGGGTAAGATCGATATTTATGCGAAGTGCAGCTTTGTGCTGGTGCAGAATGATTTTGTGGAGACGGCGATGGAGCGGATTGGGTCGACGAAGCTGCATGGGCGCAATTTGCGCATGGATGTGGCGAAGTGAGTTGGTCGGTCGGTTTTGGGAGGGGGCAAGCAAGATGCTTGTCCCACCTTGGTGTAGGCGCGCCTTTGAGATGTGGTCTAGGCCAGCAGGATGTCTTTTGACGGAGGGAGGTTGAGGAGGGTCTCGATTTCTTTTTGGGCGGTGAGGTCTTCGATCCAGGCAGGGGGGAGCCAGATTTGGCCGTGGGCGGCGCCCATGATGAGGCCGAGGAGGAGGGCGCGGGCGGCGGAGTCACCGCCGAGGAGGGCATTGGTGACGAGGGCTTCGCGGGGTTGATCGGCGAAGTGGAGGGCGAGGCAGAGGGTGAGGGGGAGGGCTTCGGTGACGTCGCAACTGAGGCCGAGGGAGGCGGCGGCGTCTTGGGGGGAGCCTGCAGCGTAGTTGCGGGCGGTTTGCAGGACGGTTGCGATATCGAGCGCGGAGTAGGTGGCGGAGGCGGCGGATTCGAGGGCAGCGGGGATGGGTTGGCCTTGGGCGATGGCGTCGACCCAGCGGGTGAAGAGTTCGGCGGCGTCGTGGACGCGGGGATCGCCATGGGTGAGGGCGGTTTGGGCGCGGGTGGCGGTGATGCGGAACTCGAGGGGGTCTGAGTGATGGGCGGCGAGGATGGGGGCGATGCGGGAGGCGCCGCCGAGGTCGTGGCTGGAGGAGGGGGTTGAGGAGCCGTGGGCGAGGTGTTCGAGGGTTTGGCGGGTGGCGCCGTCGCGGTAGCTGACGGTGTTTTTGGACCAGAAGTGGGACCAGTCGGATTTCCAGGCCTCAGCGTCGAAGCCGCCGTGGGTGGCGATGCTGCGGAGGAGGGCGAGGGTTTGGTCGCCATAGTGGGTGAAGTCGCCGGCGCGTTTGCCGGGATGGTATTTGGAGTGGGGGGCGTCGTAGCGGGTGAGGCCGGAGCTGTAGATGCGGGCGATTTCGGTGGAATCGTAGATCCAGTGGGGGCCGAGGCAGAGGGCGTCGGCGGCGAAGGCGGGGATGAGGAGGTCGGGGATGAATTGGGGCATGGGGGAGAAGGGGATGGCAGGATGAGATTACGCCAGGAAAGCGATGGGGCGTCATTTTTTGGTTGCCATTTGCGGGCTGCCAAACAGAGTCGTGGTCCGCCCGCGTGGCGTCAATCAACCTGCTTTAACCCCCCCTTTAAAAAGACCATGGCACGCCCAGTTACCTTGTTCACCGGCCAGTGGGCCGATCTGTCGTTTGACACCATGCTGGAGAAGGCGAAGGCCTTTGGCTATGATGGGGTGGAACTTGCCTGTTGGGGCGACCACTTTGAGGTGGAAAAGGCGGACCAGGCGTATTGCGATGCGAAGCGGGCGAAGATCAAGGCGGCGGGTTTGCAATGTCATGCGATTTCGACGCACTTGGTGGGTCAGGCGGTTTGTGACAACATTGATCCACGGCATGCGCAGATTTTGCCACCGGCGATTTATGGTGATGGGGATCCGGAGGGGGTGAGGCAGCGGGCAGCGGCGGAACTGAAGAAGACGGCGCAGGCGGCGAAGCGGTTCGGGGTGAGTGTGGTGAACGGGTTTACGGGCAGCAGCATCTGGCATTTGGTGTATTCGTTTCCGCCGAACTTGCCGGGGCAGATTGATGCGGGGTACAAGGATTTTGCGGATCGTTTTGGGCCAATTTTTGATGAGTTTCAGAACAATGGGGTGAGGTATGCGCTGGAGGTGCATCCGACGGAGATTGCGTTTGATATTGCTTCGGCGGAGCGGGCCTTGCAGGCGGTGGATTACCATCCGGCGTTCGGGTTCAACTATGATCCGAGCCATTTTGGCTACCAAGGGGTCGATTACGTGAAGTTTTTGTACAAGTTCAGTGACCGGATTTTCCATGTGCACATGAAAGATGTGAGTTGGAGTGATCGCCCGACGGATGCGGGGGTGTTCGGTGGGCACGTGGATTTCCACAAGCCGAACCGGTATTGGGACTTCAAGTCGGTGGGTCGCGGGAACATCAATTTCGAGAAGATCATTCGGGCGTTGAACGACATTGAATATGGGGGTCCGCTCTCGGTGGAATGGGAAGATGGAGCGATGGATCGGGAGTTTGGGGCGACGGAGTCGGCGGCGTTTGTGAAGCGGATCGATTTCCCGCCGTCGAAGATCATTTTTGATGCGCAATTTGCTGAGAACAGCAAGTGAGCGGGTGGCGGCTAGCCTGACCTATTCATGAAACTCTACTGCGAGGTGCCTTCGTTCCTCAGGCTGTGCGGTATGGCTGCGCTTGCCAGACGCCGCTGACGCGGCAATGCGCTGCTGCAAGCCCGCATTGTCGGCGTTGGGCTTGTTTTGAAAGCCGTCGAGTATGAACCCATACACTCCGTCTCTCAAAACGGCGCCCGCGTTGATGCCTGCGGCACCCTGCGGGCAGTTCCTTCGTCGCTGTCTGTCTCCGCTTCGCTCCGGCTGCCACTGCGGGCTTTCGCAGCGTCTCGCGACGACTTTCATGAATAGGTCAGGCTAGGTCGCTGAAGCCACCTCGCAGGCATGCTTTTGGGGCGTGAATGCGAGGTGGTGAAATGGGAGTGAGGTGGTGGTGGGCGATGCATTTGACGGTTCTTGGAAGCGGCCGTTCGGGGACCGGTGCGGCGGTGCGGCGGGGTGGACGGGGCGAGCTGACGCTGCTGCTGGATGCGGGTTTTGCTGCTGGATGCGGGTTTGAGTGCAGGCAGTTGGGAGGTCTGCGGTGCCGTTGGCGTGGGCATGTGCGCGATTGGAAGAAGGTGGAAAGATTGCGCCGGATTTCAATGCTTCCGATCGCATGAAATACGAATTGAGACTTAGGAATGTTTTTCAAAAAAGAGGCGCAAGATTGTTTTGAGCTTTTGATTGGTTTGGAGTGGCTGGCTCAACATCACACAATTCTTACAGGTAAACGGAGCGAAGTATGATTTAGTTCGGCCCAAGGAGTTCGTAAGGGGTGCATGGAGCACTCTGGGCTTCGATGGACTTTATGGCAGTAAGCACATTAAGTTTGGTGAGTTTTGCTTTGCTTTTTCTGTTTGGATGCGCGCTGCGGGCGAGTCTGCACAGGGACCGGTGTTACATGCGCTGGCTGAGCCTTTTGGATCTCGTGGATCCTGGGGTGACGCTTGAACGCTATGAGAAGAAGGTGGCGCGGTTTGGAGCCGGGATGGCCATACTGAGTGGGTTAAGTTTTATGGCGGCGGTTCTATGTGTTGGATTTATCGTGGTGGAGCTTGGCAAGCTGAATGAGCCCGAGGTGGAGGAGACGAAATGGACAGGAGAAGCCTGGCCGTTGGGGTTGGCGGAGAAGCGGTATGCGGAAGAGAGGAGAAGGCTGTTTGACGAGCTCCTGTTGGAGCACGAATCGAAGATTGACACGGAGTTGAGGAAGAGGGCCACAGCGAGTGACTTTGCGGTGCTGTTGGAATTGAATCATGAGAGGAGTCATGCGATGGCGTTGGAGCGGGAGGCGAGGAATGACGATAGGCGGCTGTGGGAAGGACTGACGGGGGTTGAGGCGCATCTTTTCCCGGTTCTCGGGCCGGTGGCGCATGAAGCGGTCATCGAGTTGCATCGTTACTGGACACTGGCCTTGGGGAAGATTCATGAGGCCACAGGAGGAGAGTTTTTGCTGGCGTTAGAGCGTCTGGAGGCTGCCGGGGGACGAGAAGGGCTTGCGGGGATGCGGGCGAACTTTGCGGCGGTGCAGTCGATGTGTGGTCCGCCGAGGGGAGCGTTCGTCATGTCAACGGATGCCTTGAGGACTTCGAAGTTGTGAGGGGCTGAGGCGGGGCTTGACTCGGGCGGGGGGGTGGAGAGGGTGTGGGATGGTGCATTTGACGGTTCTTGGCAGCGGCAGTTCGGGGAACTGTGCGGTGGTGTCGACGGGGGAGACGACGCTGCTGTTGGATGCGGGTTTGAGTGCGAAGCAGATTTGTTTGCGGTTGGAGGCGGTGGGGATGTCGGCGGAGCAGTTGGATGGGATTTTGCTGACGCATGAGCATCAGGATCACACGCGGGGGTTGGAGGTGTTTTTCAAGAATCGGAGTCTGCCGTTGCTGTGCACGGCGTTGACACGGGAGGTGCTGGCGAAGGAGATCCCGTTTCGCAATGCGCCGTCGTGGAAGGTGATGCAGACGGGGTGCGCGTTTGAGTTTCGGGATTTGAAAATCGAGTGTTTTCCGGTGCCGCATGATGCGGTGGATCCGGTGGGGTATGTGATTGCGGACGGGGATGCGCGGTTGGGTTTTTTGAGTGATGTGGGGCATGTGACGAATTTGATTCGGGACCGGCTGGCGGGGGCGGACAGTTTGTTTGTGGAGGCGAACTACGATGCGAAGTTGCTGGAGGCGGACACGAAGCGGCCGTGGGCGATCAAGCAACGGATCAGCAGCCGGCACGGGCATTTGTCGAACCAGCAGACGGCGGAGTTGTTGGAGGAGCTGGCGCATCCGATGTTGCACCACGTGGTGCTGGGGCATTTGAGTGATGACTGCAATGATCCGGATTTGGCGGTGCGGCACATGAGGGAGGTGTTGGACAAGAAGGGGCTGACGCAGACGATGGTGCGGTGCGCGGGGCGGCGGGAGGTGACGCCGACGGTGGAGTGTGCGAAGCGGCATCAGGAGCCGGTGCGGTTCGGGTTGGCGGAGGGGGAGGTGCCCCGGCAGATGGTTTTGTTTTGAGCGGAGTGGGGATTGAGCCCGACCTTCGATATTGGAAGATGGGTTGAGGTTGTGTTTGGCCCGGCTGGGCGGAGTCGGGTTTCACCCCATGGAGAAGGGAGGGTGGGTGACTTATCGGAGGGTTCTATGAGAAACCAAACATCGATAATCGAAACCCCCATGAAAACCTCAAACCGTTCGAAGAAGACTATCACCGCTTTGGCGCTGGCCCTGTTTGCTGCCGCCGTGGCGACGCCGCATGTGAATGCGCTGCCGAAGGACACTCTTAACCCTGTGGACGTTAAGTTTGTGAAACATGAAGCCGCTGCCGGGATGGGCGTGGTCAAGATCGCCGAACTCGGCGCGAAGAAAGCCGAGAATTCGGATGTGAAGGCGTTTGCTGAAAAGCTTTTGGCGGATCATACGGGAGCGAATGCGGAATTGAAGCAACTGGCGGTGGACAAGGGAATCGACCTTTCGGCCATTGTTGATCCTGCGGATGCAAAGACGTTTCAAAGTCTTGAGAAGGCCAGCGGTGCTGAGTTTGACAAAGAGTTTTTGGCGGCTGTCGTGAAGGGGCACAAGACCTGTGTCGACAACTTTGTTGCTGAGTCCAAAGAGGCGAAGAACAACGACTTGAGGATGTGGGTCGATAAGATGACCCCGACGCTCAAGAGCCACCTGGCAAGGGCTGAGGAACTTCATTCCCGGTAAGCAGAATTTCCAGGAGGCTGGGGGTGAAGTGTGACTCGAGTTCGGGAGACGAGAGTGATGCACCCCCTGGCCACTGGTTCCCCCAAGACCTCAAGTTAGACCGAACTCTCGAACTGACTTGGACATGACAGTTGACGCCCGGTAGGGCGCAACTGTCATTGTCGTTTTTTGGGGTCTCGGTTGGCGGTTGGCGGATTTGGTTTTGGAGGCTGTGTTAGGTAGTTCAGGATTCTTTTTGTCAGGTTGGGAGGTAGGGTGATGGGGTGAGTTAGGATAGGGTTGTTAAGTGGAATTGGGGAGGGGAGGGTTTCACCCCATGGTGAATGTGGGGGTGAGGGGTGAAAGGTGGGGTGTGGCTGACCCGGTGATCGGGGAGGCTGCATTACTGACGATTATGAACACTGAAACACTAACTGATGAAATTTTACCCAAGCTTACGGATGCCACCCGGGACGCTGCCCACCAGGTCTCTGATACGGTCAAGGAGGCTTGCCACACGATGTCCAACCGGGTCGAGGATACGGTGCTGCGTGCCAAGGGGTATGTGCAGCAAAACCCCCTGCCCGTCGTCGTCGGGTCCCTCGTGCTCGGCGCTGCGATCGGATGCCTGGTGGCGGTGAGTCGGAGGCAGTCGTTGAAGGAGCGGTTCACGCATGACCCGGTGAACACGGCGCGCGAGATTCTGTATGCGGCGCTGGAGCCGATGGGGAGGCGGTTGGACCATGGGGTGGACGCGGTGAGCGACGGGGCTGAGCGGGCGGTGCGGAATGTGAGGGACTACATGCCGTTTCACTCGCGGGACTCGTGGGGTCGGCAGATGGTGCGCCATCTTAGATTCTGGTAACCCGTTAGGTACGCTCCAGGAAGCACCTTTCTCCCTAAACTGCTTCAATGAAGCAGCGAAGGTGGATGGGTTTCTTCGGAGTCAGGGGTGGGCCGGGGTGGGGGATTCACCCCATGGAATACGATGTCTCATGTGGCTAACTTCCCGCCTATGAACACACTGGAAATTGAAGGCGACTGGAACATCATCAAAGGCAAACTCAGGCAGAGGTGGGCGATGCTGACTGATGATGATTTGGCGATTTTGGAAGGCAAGCAGGATGAGCTGCTGGGGAGGATTCAACGGCGAACGGGGCAAACTCGGGAGGCGGTGGAGGAGGCGATTGATGAGTATCGGGCGGCGCTGGCGATGCCAACGAGAGTGTGAGATTAGAGCCGTCTTTTTGCGATGAAAACCGATCAAGGTGCGAGCTATGAAACAGACCTCTATTGCCGCTAGTTTGTTGCTCTTGGCGGGGTTCATCCTGCTGGCCTATCAGGGAGTTGTGCACTTGACGGGTGAGAAGACGGAGGATTCGGGGGCATTCAGAATCAATGAGGCGAGTTCCCGGACGCTGCCGCTGTCTCCGATCGCGGGGATTGCGATGGTGGGGGCGGGTGTGTTTCTTTTGGTGCAGGGGCGAAGGG
>JARXAL010000180.1 GCA_029865835.1 Verrucomicrobiaceae bacterium | reverse complement strand
CGCTGCCTCCTCATCGACCTCCCCGCCCACGGCGAAAACCCATTCCCAGTCGCCACCTTCGGCCCCAACGAAGCCCCCTTACCCCTCAAAGCCCTCACCGAGGCCGCCACCAAATTCAACTTCCCCGCTCGCCCCGCCGGCCTCTGGGGCATGTCCATGGGCGGCTCCGTCGCCATCCACGCCACCGCCGCCACCCCCGCTCTTTGGGACTCCCTCATCATCGTCGCCAGTTTCGACCAACTCGCCCCCGTCATTCATCGACAAAGCACGCACCTGTTGGGCAGCACCCTCGGCACCCCGCTTTACGCCACCCTGAAGCCTTTTTTCAAAAGGCAATCCGGCATCCCTCTCGATCAAATCCAACCCGCCTCTCTCGCCCCCAACATCACCTGCCCCACCCTCATCGCTCATGGCGACGACGACCCCCTCATCCCCCTCGCTTCCGCCCGCCATCTCTTCGACGCCATCGGCACCCCCACCAAATCCTTCGTTAACGTCGGCAGCGGCACCCACGGCAACGTCCTCATCACTCCCCACCCCCTCTACGCCGACATGACCGCCTGGTTCCTCTCCCACCTCGTCCGTTAACCGGCTACTTCCGCATCCAAATCGCCCCCGAAAGAATCTCCGTCGGCTGAGGCGCAGTCACCCGCTTCGGCGCCGTGAAAAACCCACCCACCTCCACACTCTTCGACAGCATCAACCCATTGAACAAGACCCGCCGCTTCACCGCCGCTCCCACACCCGACAACGGCGGATCCGTCAGCGTAAATTCCCCCGTCACTCGCCCCGTCGTCGCCGATACCTGAACCATCACCCGGTTCGGGTTCCCCTCCGCTCCACTCGCCGGCAACACCATCCGGTTCTGCCTCGTCAAAGTCGGCTTCAAATCCGCTACCGGCGCCGCCGTGTCCGCTTGCACTCCCCCAACAAACCCCACCTGCATGTTCTCCACCACCTCAGCCAGCGCCAGCACATCCAGCAGCGCCTGCCCCTTCCCGGGCACCTGCCACATCTCACCCTTCATCCCCAAGCCCACCGGCCCCCTCATGTCCACTCCAAACCCTGCCGCATAGGTCCGATCGGTCGCACTTGACGGCCCCTTCTTCACCCAATCCAAATCACCCAGATACGTCCCCGTCAAAGCACTGATCCCATTCCCCATGACGGACCCTTGCACCCCATGCAACGCCAACCAAAACCCACTCTCCCCATTCGGCCCCATCCACCCAGACCGCACCACGCTCGATCCCTGCGGCATCTTCCCAGACCACGCCACACGCCCATCCCGCCCCACCGTCATCACCGCATACCCTGACCCCTGCGGCACCGTCACATCACCCACCCATCCTGCCTTCAAATCCATCACCACATGCATCCTCCCCACTCTCGCCGCCTGAACCTCCGCCGTTTTTAGCGCCCACACTCGCCGCCACCCTTCCACTCCCACCGCCACCCCACCCACCCCCGGAGTCGCCGTGCCGACCGCCAGATGTTCCCCCTTCAGCGTCACCTTCAACAAGACCGGCACATCCCCCGACCGCACCACCGTCGCCACCACTTCAGGCTCCATCCCCGTCGCATGCCCGATCACCCCCCGCCAAGCATACGACTTACCCACCAAACTCAACGTCCCTGACACCGACCCACTCGCCGTCGTCACAAACGTCAAATTGCCTCCCAAACCCCCACCCAATCCCGCATCCCGCCCCACTCGCATCTCAAACGTCCCCACCGCACTCCCCGGCAACGCACTCACCACCAGCGTCATCACCCGCTTTTCCACCACACTCCCCACCATCACATCCACCTTAACCAAAAACGTCCCCGACTGGGTCGGCCGCCCGCTCACTTGGCCCGTCAATCGATCAAAAATCATCCCGTTCGGTAGCCCCGTCACCTTCTGCACCGTCCCCACTCCCTCGGCCGCACTCAGCGCAAACGTCTCCCCCACACGCCTCACAGCACCCGCCGCCTGTCGCACCGTCACCAACCGCGTCTCCCCACCCCCAGTCACTGAAATCACCGCCTCCCTCGCCACCGACCCTGTGTTCGGCATCACATTCCAACTCAGTGCCCCATCACCCACCGCCCCACTCGCCCCGCTAAACTGGATCCAATGCACCGCCTTCGTCGCATTCCACGTCACATTCGCCGTCACATTCACCCCCAACCCACTCGCTCCTGCCTCTCCCACATTCACATCCGCCACACCCACCCCCAACGCCGTCGGCACCCCGAGTTGCCTCACCTCAAAAGTTCTCACGACGTTCGCCTCGCCCGTTAACGTGATCAGTCCCACCCGCGGATCCCCAAACGTCTGCGCATCCATCTCATACGTGATCGTCCCAGCCCCCGTTCCACTCTGCCCTGCCGCTACCCGCAACCACCCCTGATTCGACGCCGCCGTCCAATTCACATTCCCATCCACCGCAAAAGAAAACCCGCTTCCGGCGCTCGCTGAATGCTCCCGATTCGCCGGCGTCAGCGTGATGAACTCAGTCGGTAATTCCGCATCGCTGAACCCATAGTTCAAATCGGGATCACCCAAAACAAATTGACCCCAGGGCCGACTCTCATTCGGCCCCATCACGATCGTCTCCAACGTGTCGTAGTTCCTCGGCACACTCACCGTCACCGGACTCGCCGTCGTGTTGGTCAGCACCACCCGCACCATCGCCCCCTCATAAATCTCCCCAGTCGGTATCGCAAAACTGCCCACACTTGTCGAAACATCATAGTTCGTATGAGCCACCCCCCCAGTCACCAATTCCACTTTCACCCCCCCTCGACCCTCCCCCTGCGTGTAACCCCGATTCCCATTAACATCCTGAAACAACGTCCCCGTGAAAAAACGGTGCGACCCCGCCCTCCCCAGACTCAACCCATAGTTGTTGAGGTTTGTCGATGACGCCCAATAGAAATGGCCATTCCCTATCTCTCTGAAATTCCTATTGAACATGTTCACTCGATGCCCCGCACTGTGCCACCACCCCAAATACACGCTCGCAGCCGAAGGGTAACCAGCGGCAATGTTCTCCCCAACCGTGTTCCACGCATACCCCTCCGCCGATATTCGATCCCACAAATTCGGATGCGTCGACGGATTGTAGTAAAAGCTCCCCGGCACCGTCGTGTGCTGAAATCGATTCTTCCTCGCCAAGTCTTCACTATGGTGCCGAGCTGCAAGAGTCAGCTTCGCATTCGGCGCCAGCGGACCACACGTCGATGTGATGTCCAAATAATTGCTCCCCCTCCGTGCATTCTCCTTGCTCCGACTAAATCGCGCCCGATTCACCAGCCACCGGATCTCCTCCTCCCTCGCCGTCGGCTCCCCATCCCCCAGATACTTCGTCTGCCCCGAAACCGACCCCGCACCAACCAGTGTCAAGCCAAGGCACAGGCACAAAACAAAAGGGTAAAGCCGTTGAAAGAGGCACATCGGAAAGCTCACGATCTACCTCAAAACAACACTATAAATACCATAAAAAAAGTCAAAAGCTGACCTATTTGTCCCCGGGCAACTCAAGCCCCAAAAACCCCTTCACATTGCCAAAGCAAATGTTCCGAATCATTTCCCCCACCAATCCATCGTCATCCGGAATCAAACCCGACTCCACATCCCGCCCCAACAGATTGCACAGCGTCCGCCGGAAATACTCATGTCTCGGAAAGCTCATGAAACTCCGCGAATCCGTCAGCATCCCAATGAACCTCGACAAAAGCCCCAGGTTCGACAGCGCATTGATCTGCCACTCCATCCCCTCCTTCTGATCCACAAACCACCAGCCCGACCCAAACTGCACCTTCCCCGGCATCGACCCATCCGCAAAATTCCCCGCCATCGTCCCAAACAAATAGTTGTCCGCCGGATTCACATTGTACAGCACCGTCTTCGGTAGCTTGTTCTCCTGATCCAACCGATCCAAGAACCGCGACAGCGGCACCCCTTGCAGGTAATCCCCGATCGAATCACATCCCACATCCGCCCCCACCTGCTTCGCCAAGCGACTGTTGTTATTCCGCAACGCCCCCAGGTGAAACTGCATCGTCCAACCCTTGTCCGCATTCAGCCGCCCCACGTGCAGCATCACGTGACTCGCAAACGCATCTTGTTCCTCAGGCGAAGCCGCCTCGCCATTGCGTGCATTTTGAAAAATCTCCTCCACCAAATCCTCCTCCACAAAGTGCGCATGACAATGATTCAACCCATGGTCAGACAAACGCCCGCCCACACTGTGGAAAAACTCATGCCGCTTGCTGAGAGCCTCCAGCAAATCCGCAAAACACTTCACCGGCGTTCCACTCACCTCCGCCAGCTTGTCACACCACGCATTCCACGCCCCCGGCTGATGCACCGCCAGCGCCTTGTCAGGCCGGAACGTCGGGTACACCCCCACATCATACCCGTCAGCCCGGCATTGCCGATGCCAACGCAAATCATCAATCGGATCATCCGTCGTGCACAGCGCCCGCACCTTGAACTTCCGCATCAAATTCCGCGCCCGAAACTCCGGGCTCGCCAGCATCTCCCGCGTCTGATCCCAAATCCCCTTTGCCGTCTCAGGACTCAACAGCGTGTCGATCCCGAAATACCGCTTCAATTCCAAATGCGTCCAGTGATACAGCGGATTGCGCAGCGTGTGCGGCACCGTCCGTGCATACGCCATGAACTTCTCAAACGGATCCGCGCTCCCCGTCACCGCACTCTCAGGCTCACCATTGCATCGCATCGCCCGCCACTTGTAATGATCCCCTTCCAGCCAAATCTCAAACAAGTTCGCAAACTGCCGATCCTCCGCAATGTCCTTCGGCGGCAAATGATTGTGGTAATCCAAAATCGGCTCCGACTCCGCAAACGAATGATACAAATGCTTCGCTGAAGCCGAGGAAAGAAGAAAGTCGTCGTGAATGAAAGCCATGGTCGTGAATGAATTCGCCCCAGCATGAAAGCGACCCCCTTTCCTTGCAATCCCCAACTGCACCCAACCCCCCACTTTTCCACCCCACCCCAACAAACCAAAAAAAGGCGCGTGGGATCCGGTCCCACGCGCCTAACCAATGATCTACCTACCAACTAAAAACGAATGCACATGTCAAAGGTGAATCGGTCATCAGTCAGCCCCTCAGGCGAAAGCACCGCCTTCTGATAAGCGAAACCGAAGTCCACATTGTCCAGCAGCCGGGTCCGGAATCCACCCGCTATCGTGCCCTGCGTCACCCCACCCGCACCCGACGATCCAAAGTTGATCACGTCATAACCTTCGCTCGCCAGCCCGATGTTGTTCCCTTCGTTCAACACCGTGAACGCATCAAAAGCCACAAACGGAATGAACCAACGGCAAACATAATAGTCCGCCATCATCGAGTAATGCGCGATCAAACTCTGCTCAGTGGTGTCAAACGGGATGCGCAATCCCACATTCCCACTCAAGTGGAAATCACCAAACCCCTTCTGGGCAGACACAAAAGCATTCACCTCGCCATTGCCCCGACCTTGAAACACCTCGTCACTGCCCGTCGGCAAATGCACGGTGAAACCTGGTGTCAGAATAAACCGCGACGCCTCATCATCAATCAGCGCGTACTTCAACCCCAGCGCCAAATCCATCCATCCATCCGGATTGCCCACAGCATCGTTGTTGATCGAAAAATAACCGTCCTGAGTCGCAATCAACGCCAACCGTTCCGTGATCGCATACCGAATCTGAACGGCATAAAGCTGCGCATCACCGCCACCCAAAAAACCATCGTCAATCCGGTGATAGGCAAAGATCGGACGAATCTCGGATCGAATGATCGCATCCTCGAAAAAGATCGGGTTCGCTACTGGCGCAATCGTGTGCTCCTTCCAGCTCACCGCTTCTAACGGTGCCACCGTGGCCTTCCCCGATGCAACGGCACTGCCCGCTTGGACGGGTTCAACTGACGAAACGATCACTCCGACCCCAAAACTGAGGCTGAGCAACCACCGACTGCTTGAGCATGTAGGTTGGTACATGAATCCATTCAATCACACGGAAGAGATGCTTGCTGCACATCCCTTGCCATACACTCACCCTTTCTTGCCTCGCGAAAACCCCCTTGTGCATACCCCCTATCACGCTTTACTCAGCCCTCATGTTGGAAGCATTCAATCTCTCCCGCTCTCTCTCCTCAAAGGAGGTCGATTCCCGCTCCATTCTCGAATCCGTCAGCTTCGCCGCCCCCGCCTCCCAACTCACTCTCGTTATCGGACCCACGGGCAGCGGCAAACGCAGCCTCCTCGAAGCCTTGTCTGGCATCCGCCCGGCCGACCAGGGCGTGCTCATGCTCCACGGTCGAGACCTCTCACGCCAACCCCTCCACCCAAACGAACTCGGCGTCGTCACCAACTCCAAACGGGATTGCCTGCCCTCTCACCTCTCCGCCAAAGAAACCCTCGCCAGCGCCATCATGCTCCGCGTTCGCGACCTCTCCCCCAGTGAGGTGACCGCACGCTCGACCAAACTCCTCGGCCTCTGCGGCCTCGAAACCGTCGCCAACGACCGCGTCGCTAACCTTGCTCCTGTCCAATACCGCCGACTGCTCCTCGCCACCGCCCTCGTCAGTGATCCCATCCTGGTCCTTTGCCAGGACTTCACCCATGACATCGACGCCAAATCAGAACGCGAACTCGTCGCCCTTCTCAAACTCATCGCCGCCGACCTTCCCGGCCGCATCGTCATCAATCTCACCTCATCCCTGGCCCAACTCCCCGCCTACGACACCACCATCGTCCTTCACGAAGGTCACGTCTGCTTCCACGGCCCTGCCCGCGCCATCCCCCACTACTTCACCATCAAATCCGTCGAGGACCTCTACCCACGCCTCGCCATGCGTCCCGCCGCTCGTTGGGGCGACTCCTGGTCACGCCATCGCGACTCCTATTACGCCGCCTTCAAAATTGGAGCCACCCCTGAAGAACTCGCCGCCGCCAGTGACGACGAAAACACAGACACCAACGAACCCTCCCGAATCCGCCTCCCTTCTACACCCGCCAGCAATCCCGAAGAAGAATCCTCCCCCCCAGTCTCCACGATCCCCCCACCAGCCCTGACACCTGGCCTGTTCACCCAAACGGCCTTGCTCGTGAAACGTCGCTGGACCTTGCTTCGCAGATCCAAACGCGACTCCCGAATCCTCGCCGCCCTCTTCTTCCTCCTCCCCATCATCACCGTTCTCCTCATCTGGCCAAACAAAGCCTTCCTAGCCGCCGCCCTCACCGCAAAAGCAAATCCGCTTCCACCCGAAACCCTCTGGCCCGCAGCCTACACCTGCCTCATGGCCGCTTTCGTCCAAACCTTGGTCGTTGTCTTCTTCGCCCTCCGCTGTGGCGCTCGGGAGATCGCTCAAGAACGTGCACTAATCGATAGAGAAAGACTCGCTGGCGTGCCTCCAGGTGCGCTCCTCCTCTCAAAAATCATTTTCCTCTTCCCCTTGGTTCTTGGACAGGCGGTTTGGCTCGGCCTCTTCGTTGAAATCGTCGCGGGCGGCCTCCCAAGCCCCCTCTGGATCCGTCTCGCTTTGCCCGCTCTCACCGGACTCGCCTTTACCTCCCTTTGCCTGGCCATCTCTTCCTTCTCCTCCTCGCGTGAGCGGGCCCACAGTTGGTGCCTCACTCTCGCCTTTTGCCAAATGCTCCTCGCCGGTGCCCTCCTGGGTCTCCCTCGAGTCATCGGCAGCCTCATCCACCCCTTTGTCACCGCCTACTACGGTTGGTCAGGCATCGTCTCCAGCATGGCTCCCAGCCAGCTTCACGATGCCATCGGCACCCTCGTCAGAACCCATTTCGCAGAGCCTAAACTCGCCATCAGCGTCCTATTCCTCCACATTCTCGGCGGCCTGATCATCGCCCGTCTCGGCCTCCGCAAAATCAGCCTCCCCTGATTTCGATATCGCAAATTCTTTAATAATCGGTGTAACCGATGTAAAACGTCCATAGGGTCCGTCGTTGGTTGACCCATGCGCTCTGTCCTTCTCCTTTCCGGACTCCTCAGTCTCCTACCCCAATTCAGCCTCGTCGCTGCCCCAGCGGATGTCTCTGCTGAAGCCGCTTCCATCGACTCCATCTTGCGTGCCGACTGGGAAAAACACAAACTCCAAGGCAACCCCGCCGCTGACGATAACACCTTCGTCCGCCGCATCTACCTCGACCTTATCGGCCGCATCCCCACCACCCGCGAAGCCGAAGCCTTCCTCTCTTCGAAAGACACCAACAAACGATCCGCTCTGATCGACAAACTCCTCGCCTCCGAGGCCTACGTCCAACACGCCTTCAACTACTGGGCCGACGTCCTCCGCGTCACCTCCAATGGCAACCAAACCGGTGCCATCACCGGTGCCGCCTACGCCAACTTCGTCAAAGAAAGCCTCCGCGCCAACACGCCCTACGACAAGTTCGTCCGCGACCTCGTCGCAGCTCAAGGCAAAGCCTGGGATAACGGCGCCATCGGCTACTACATGCGCGATCGCGGCATGCCCCTCGACAACATGGCGAACACCGTCCGCATCTTCCTCGGCACCCGCATCGAGTGCGCCCAATGCCATAACCACCCCTTCGACAAATGGACCCAAATGCAATTCTACAAAATGGCTGCCTTCACCTATGGCATGGAGACGCAAGACTACTATGGCGATACCATGTCAGGCGTCCGCGGCCTCCTCCAGGATCAAGAAAACACCGTCCGGGCCTCGTTCAAAGATCCTCAAAAGCCCCAACGCCCCAAACTCGACAAAAAGGCCTCCAAGGAGGAAAAGGACGCAGCAGAAAAAGAATACGCCCGCCAATTGAAGACCTATTCGGAAAAGGTCGCCGCCGTGAACAAACAACGCGAACAGGCCCGCCAAAAAGTCCGCTTGGAACAAAGAGGCTATCAGGAAGCCATGACCGACGTCCGCAATACCATGCGCTACACCTCCGTCAGCACAAAAGAGCGCAAGCCTTCCCTCCCACACGACTACCAGTATCCAGACGCAAAACCCAAATCCAGCGTCTCCCCAGGCACCATGTTGGGTCATGAAGCCGTCACCAAACCCGGTCAAACGCCTCTCGAAGCCTACGCCGAATGGATGACCAACCCCGAAAACCCTCGCTTCACCACCGTCATCGCCAACCGCCTCTGGAAACGCGCCTTCGGTCTCGCTCTCATCGAACCTCTTGACGAACTCATGGACACCACCGTCCCCATGATTCCAGAACTGCAAAAACACCTCGAAAAACTCGTCGTCAGCGCCAACTACGACATGAAGGCCGTCCTTCGCATCCTCTACAATACCAAAGCCTACCAAGCCCAGGTCACCCGCGCCGAACACTCCCCCGGCACCGTTTACCACTTCACCGGCCCCCTCCTTCGCCGCATGTCCGCCGAACAAATGTGGGACTCCTTCGTCACCCTCGTCAATCCCAGCCCGGACATGATCAACCAAGCCAATCGCGACGCCATGGAGCAGCGCATCCTTCAAGCCAAAAAAATCGCCGACGGCGTCGAAATGCTCTCCCCCGAAGAAGCCCTCGTCGGCCTCAAAAAAGCCGCTGATGTTTACGGCAAAAATCGGGAGCGCACCGAGGTCCAACAAAAACTCTACATCCAGGCCCGCACCGCCTACAAGGAAGCCTCCGACAAAGCCGACATGATGCCCGATAGCCCGGCCAAAGTCGCCGCTCTCGCTGAAGTCGCCAAAATGAAAAAGAAATACGA
>JARXAL010000144.1 GCA_029865835.1 Verrucomicrobiaceae bacterium | reverse complement strand
CGATTGGAGATCCGGCGTGGAAGTCGAGGTTGTTGAACTTTGGTGGTGGGGCGGCGAATACGGAGGCACCGAAGACAACTGAGGAGCCGAAGGCGATGGAGGAGGAGAAGAAGCGATTGCGGTTGCCGAGTTTGTTTCGGTCTGGAGCGAAGTAGACGTAGTTATTTTTCGGCGATGAAGACGTCGACTTGCTGGCCGACGTAGAGGGGAGTGTCTTTGGGTTTGGGGAGGCGGTAGATGACCTGGAGGACGCGGGTGTCGACGCGTTCGGTGCTGGCGCCGGTGAGGGAGGCTTTGGGGACGACGAAGGGTTCAATGCGTTCGAACTCGAGGGGGTAGGGGGTGGCGGAGTCGCCTTTGAGGAAGGCGGTGGCGGCCTGGCCGGTGCGGATGCGCATGGCGTTTTGTTCGTCGACATCGACACGGACTTGAAGGGTGTCGACATCGCCGAGGATAAGGGGGGCGGCTTTGTTTTGGCTGGAGGCGTATTCGCCGGCGCGAATGTTGACTTGGAGGACGGTGGCGTCTTTGGGGGAGCGGACGGTGAGGCGCTCGATGAGGAGTTGGGTTTGTTCGACATCGGCTTTGGCGGCTTCGAGTTGAGCGCGGGCGGCGAGGACTTCGGCTTCGGAGATGGCGAGGTCGTTGGTGCGGTTGGTGACGTCGTCCTGGCTAATGGCGCGCTGATCGGTGACGGACTTGAGGCGGTCGAGGGTGGCGCGGGCTTTTTTGAGCTGGGCGAGGGAGACGTCGAGATTGGCCTGGCTGACGGCGATGGCGGCGTTTTGTTTGCCGAGGGCAGCGCGGAGTTCGCGGTCGTCGATGACGAGGAGGACATCGTCTTTTTTGACTTTGTCCCAGACGCGGACTTTGACTTCGCTGATGATGCCGGGAGCGGGGACACCGATGGCGACGTTTTCACTGAGGGCCTCGATGATGCCGGTGGCGGCGACGCCTCCTGAGTAGGGTTTGACGGGAGGGGTGACGGGGGGAGGCGGGATGGTGGCGTTGTCCTGGCCATGGATGGTCTGCATGACGGAGGTCATGACGATGACACCTGCGATGGCGAGGATGAAGGTGGCGTAGCGTACGAGGAGGGCGAGTTTCATCCGTGGGCGAGGTTTGCGATGTGATCTGGGAGAGGGGAGGAGCCGTCGGCGTCGTGGACGTCGGTGACTTTGCCGTCGTCGAGGGAGGCGATGCGATTGGCGTGAGAGAAGATGCGGTTGTCGTGGGTGACGATGAGGACGGCGCGTTCGGGGCTGCGGGCGACCTGCTCGAAGATTTCCATGACGAGGAGGCCGTTTTTGGCGTCGAGAGCGGCGGTGGGTTCGTCGCAGATGATGAGGCGGGGGTCGTGGACGAGGGCGCGGGCGATGGCGACGCGTTGCTGCTGGCCACCGGAGAGTTGGGAGGGGCGTTTTTTGGCATGTTCGCCGAGGCCGACCTGTTCAAGGAGGGCGCGGGCTTTTTTTTCGGCGAGGCGAGTGGAGCAGCCCTGGATTAGGAGGGGGACGGAGGCGTTCTCGATGCAGTTGAGGGTGGGGATGAGATTGAACTGCTGGAAGATGAAGCCGATGGTGTGGGCGCGGAAGCGGGTGATGGCGGCCTTGGACATTTTGCGGAGGTCATTGCCGAAGACTTCGAGTTGCCCATCGTCGGCGGCGAGGGTGCCGGCGATGATGCTGATGAGGGTGGTTTTGCCGCAACCGGAGGGACCGACGAGCATGGTGATATCGCCACAGCGGACATCGAGGTCGACGCCTTTGAGGACGAGGAGCTTGGTGCCGCCATCGCCAAAGCTGCGGGTGACGCCGCGGATGCAGGCGGCGAGAGGTTTTTGAGGCGGTGAGACGGGGTCTGACACAGTGGGGATGATTTTAGCCGCGGAAGACCATGGCGGGTTCGAGGCGTGAGACGCGCCAGATGCCGATGAGGGCGGAGAGGCTGCAGATGAAGAGGATGACGCCGAGGACCGCGAAGGGGACGGAAATGGGCATGTAGAAGGGGGGTTGTTTGTTTTCGAGGGCGGCGCGGGCGAAGAGGCCGGTGAGCAGCATGCCGATGCCGTAGCCGACGAAGCCGACGGTGAAGGCCTGAGTGGTGAGCATGGTGCAGAGGGTCCAGTTGGAGGTGCCCATGGCTTTGAGGGCGCCGAGGTGTTTCATGTTTTCCATGACGAAGCTGTAGAAGGTCTGGCAGGAGATGGCCATGCCGACGATGAAACCGACGACGACGGTGATGCCGAAGGAGATGGGGATGCCGGTGTTGCGAATGTACCACCAGACGGTGGTGGTGTTGAAGTCTTTGTCGGAGGAGCCGAAGCCCTGGTTGGTGAAGGCGCGGAGGCCGGTCTGGCGTTCGATGTCGGCGACGGCTTGTTCGACGCTGACGCCGGGACGTGGAGCGGCGATGACGGCGGAGAGCATTTTGCGCTGAGCGGGGGTGTATTGGAGGGCGCGCTCGTAGGTGGTCCAGACGTAGGGGCCGCCGGTGAAGGACATCATGGCGTCGGCGATGCCGACGACACGGGCTTCCTGGTCGTTGAGTTCGAAGACATCGCCGAGTTCGACGGGGCGGCCTTTGTCGGAGGCGAGGCGTTTGCGGCCGAGGTCGTCGATGATGACGGCGTGGGGGAGGCGAAGGTCTTCGAGGCGGCCCTGGCCGGGTTGGAGTTTGGGAGGGGCGCCGGCGAGGGTGGTGGCGTCGATGCCGATGAGTTGGATGATTTTGAAGTTGCCGTTGGCGAGGCGGACGCGCTGGATGCCGGAGTAGATGGGGGAGGCCCAGGCGATGCTGTCGACGGAGCGGACGCGGGCAACGTCGGTGTCGAGGAGGGGATTGGTTTCGTTGACCTGTTCGACTTGTTTTTCGACGACCCAGATGGGGGCGGGGACGTTTTTGAGGGTGGCGGTGGTCCAACTCATGAGGCCGCAGAAGACGGCGGCTTGTTGGGCCATGAGGAAGGTGGCGAAGACGAGACCCGCGATGAGCATGAGATACTTGCCGGTATCTCCGAAGAGCATTTTGAGAGCGAGGCGGAGCATCTTGGGGGAAGGGAGCGGGGATTAGTAATCAGTGATCAGTAATCAGTAGGCAGTGACTAGGAGTCGAACGTGAACACGACAGTACTACGCCGGGGGGGAGGGCGTGGGTAGTGGGAAGTTTGGCCGCGGGAGTGGCGGTGGCTTTTGGCTAGGCGGCTAGGCGGCTAGGCGGCTAGGAGGGGGGTGCCGTAGGGGAGGTCGTCGGGGAGGGGGACGAATTCGCTGATGCGGGCCCAGAGGTTGGAGAAGTCTTTGTTGACGTCGCCGGAGAGGCAGTCGGTGATTTCGCCTCCGCATTCGGGGTATTTCATGACGACGTCTTTGAACGAGAAGTCGGGATGGTAGAAGGCGTAGACGAGTTTGCGCATGTTTTCGATGCTGAGGCGGATGGTGGCGCCGTAGTCGGTGAAGCGCTCGGGGGAGAGGTCGCCTGCGAGGAGGCCTTTGTGGACTTCTTCGCCGGCCATGACGCCGGTTTTAAGGGCGAGGAGGACGCCGCTGCTGAAGACGGGGTCGAGGAAGCAGAGAGCGTCGCCGACGAGCAGGAGTCCTGGGGAGGCGCAATGGCGGGAGTGGCGTGAATATTCGCTGGTGACGTGGTAGCCGCCGGTGGCGGTGCCAGCGCTGAGGTGGTCTCTGATCCATTCGTTTTCCTGGATCTCGCGATTGAAGATGGCTTCGGGGTCTTTGACGCCGTCGCGGGTGAGGTATTTGCCTTCGGCGACGACACCGACGCTGACCATGTCGTCGTGCTGGGGGATGTGCCAGAACCAGCCTTTGTTGGGAACGAAGGCGACAGTGGTGGCGCCCTCGTCCATGCCGGGTTCGCGTTTGGAGCCTTTGTAGTAAGTCCAGACGGCGATTTTGTTGAGGTAAGGGTCCTTCATGCGCCAGCCGTTGAGGTTGGAGGTAAGGGCCTCTTTGCCGGTGCAGTCGAGCGTGATGGGGGCGCGGTATTCGGAGGCGACGCCGTTGGCGTCTTTGACGCGGACGCCGGCGACGCGGCCGTTTTCGTGGATTAGGCCGGTGACGGTGGTTTCCTCGATGATTTGGGCGCCTTTTTCACGGGCGTTGTCGAGCATCATGAGATCGAACTCGGAGCGGACGACCTGCCAGGTTTGGGCGATGGTGTCTTTGTCGTAGCGGGTGTGGAAGTAGAAGGGCTGGGAGCGGCGGCCGTCGTTTTGGACGAAGGTGACGCTGTATTTTTTGACGAAGTTGGAGGTGCGCATTTTGGGCAGCATGCCGAGGCGCTCGAGGGCGTGGAAGGTGAAGGGGATGAGGGATTCGCCGATGTGGTAGCGGGGGAATTTCTCGCGTTCGATGATGAGGACGCGGTGGCCGTATTCGGCGAGGATGGTGGCGGCGCTGGTTCCGGCGGGACCGGCACCGATGATGAGGGCGTCGTAGTTCATGGGATCAAAAAGAGGGTTCTCCAAAATGAATAACGTCTGTGGATGTGATGCTTGAGATTATAATTTAGTATCTGAATGATGCTTTTTGGGTATAAGTGAGGCCGGGGTCGAAGCGGGGTGGGTGGGGAAAGGTGGCTCGACAAAAGGTGGGAGAGGTGGTAGTGGGTGGGGTTCCGCTGGGGGCTAGCAGGCTTGGCGGTGAGTGCACACGAGAATGTCCCAACCTACCAAGAAGAAAAAGGTCAGCCGCAAGGAGATCATCCATCTGAGTTCTGCGGAGCAGTGGCAATTGACGAAGGAGACGGTGGTCAAGCTGGGCCGCTACATGAAGCCGTTCAAGTGGCGGTTTGCGCTGGGGGTGGTGCTGGGGATTTTCAGCGGGCTGTTCAATGCGGTGATGCTGCTGGCCTTCAACCTGATTTTTTCGATCGTGCTGAAGGGGGAGACGAAGATTTTTGGGCAGGGATTTGATGTGCCGCTTTTGGGCAGGGTGAGTTTGGCGCAGTGGTTTCCGCTGAAGGATGACGGGGAGTTGGGTATGGGGGGGCTGATTCTGGCGTGTTCATTGATCCCGCTGCTGATCTTTTGTCGGGGGATGTTCACGTATTTTGGGAACTACTGCATGCTGTGGGTGGGGAACAAGGTGTTGTACAAGCTGCGGAGTGATGTGTTCACGAGTTTGCTGAAGCAGTCGCTGGGCTTCTTCAACCAGTCGAAGACTGGGGATTTGATTCAGACGGTGTTCAACCAGTCGCGGGTGGCGCAGACGAATGCGGTGAGTTTGGCGCAGATCATTGTGCAGCGGCCGGTGGCGATCCTGGCGATTTTGGCGGTGCTGCTCATGAAGGATTGGTTCTTCACGTTGATGAGTTTGGTGGTGTTTCCGCTGTGCATTTTTCCGGTGATCGCGATTGGCAAGCGGGTGCGGAAGGCGGGGGCGAACGAGGAGCATGAGGCGGGAGCGCTGATGTCGGTGATGCACGAAAGTTTTGTGGGCATCCGGGTGGTGAAGAGTCACGCGCGGGAGGCGTATGAGGTGAAGCGGTTCAATCGGGCGAACAAGTCGATGCTGGACAATGTGATGCGGTGGAGCAAGGCGTCCGAGGTGGTGGGGCCGATTGTGGAGACGGTGGCGTCGTTGGGGATCGCTGCGGGATTGGTTTATGCGGCGAAGACTGGCACGATGGGGGCGGAGGATTTCTTTTTGATTGTGATCGCGCTGACGCAGATTTATCCGCCGGCGAAGGACTTGAGTAAGATTCAGATTTTGCTGCAGAAGGCGATTGTGGCGACGAGCACGGTGTTTGATGTGCTGGAGCGGGAGCCGGATGTGAAGGATGCGCCGGATGCGGTGGTGCTGAAGGATGCGAAGGGGGCGGTGACGTTTAAGGACGTGACGTTCCATTACAGTGATCCGAAGGGGAACCGGTTGGATCGGGCGGCGGTGACAGGGGTGAATTTGGATTTGGAGCCGGGCAAGTTTTACGCGCTGGTGGGGCCGAGTGGGGCGGGGAAGAGCACGTTGTTTTCTTTGCTGCTGCGGTTTTATGATCCGGATAGCGGGTCGATTTCGGTGGATGGGGTGGACATCAAGCAGATCACGCAGGGGTCATTGAGGGATCACATTGGGGTGGTGAGTCAGGACACGTTTTTGTTTCACGACACGATCTTGGAGAACATTCGTTATGGGCGGCTGGATGCGACGGATGAGGAAGTGATGGAGGCGGCGAAGAAGGCGCATGTGCATGACTTTGTGATGGGGATCAAAGGTCAGTATGAAGCGGTGGTGGGTGACAGCGGGTGCAACCTTTCAGGCGGGCAGAAGCAGCGGGTGTCGATTGCGCGAGCGATTCTGCGGAACGCGCCGATTTTGCTGCTGGATGAAGCGACTTCCGCGCTGGATACGGAGTCGGAGAAGATCATTCAGGAGGCGATTGAGCTTTTGTCAGAAGGTAAGACGGTGATCGCGATTGCGCACCGGTTGTCGACGATTTTGGAGGCAGATCAGATTGTGGTGATGCAGCATGGGAAGGTGGAGGGGATTGGTCCTCACCATGAGTTGCTAAGGGCGAGCGAGCTTTATCAGCGGCTGTATCATTTGCAGTACAAGGAGACGGCGGAGCGGATGGCGGCGATGGCGGTTTGAGGGTGTTTGATCCTAAAAACGGAAATGGCTGAGGGCGAATCTGCCGCCGTCATTGGCCCCACAAGGCATCCCGCTTCTCGGGTGGCATCATCTTATCGATGCAACCGCTGCGAACCGGGAAGCCTTGTGGAACCAAGCACGACGCCATCTTC
>JARXAL010000131.1 GCA_029865835.1 Verrucomicrobiaceae bacterium | reverse complement strand
CCCCCACCTCCACCTCGAAACCCCCACCCACGGCGGCCACGTCGCCTTGCTCACCCACCCCTTCCACTCCTGGCTCAACCTCCGCATCCCCCAATTCCTCTCCCTCAGGGCTTGAGCCACAAATCCCCCCTCACCGCACCTCAAACCCCGCAAAATCCGCCGCCACATCCCGCGCCGGCCCCCAACTCCTGTCGCCTCCCCCGTGAAACGTGTTGAACAACAGTGAATCAATGCCATAATCCCTCACTTGGCGGAAGCGAAGACCGGTTTTTTCCAGTTGGAGTTGCTCGGCACCACCAAGGAGCGTGGTCCAAATGCGGATGGTACCATCTTTTTTTGACGGAGTGTTGATGCGCACCTGCATGCGAATCGTGACAGGCACTCCCACCGGAAACCGGAATGACTCCGGAAAGTCGAATTCATCCCCATACTTCGAGGGCTGCTCCATGTGATAAACATAAGCCTGTACCCTCCCATCCTTCCGCCACATCAATCGCACCGAAAACCCGTCCTTCCCATTCACCGCATCACCCCCCGTGATCGTCTTTGGCCCGCCACACAACCCCGGCATCTTGCCCCCCTTGTTAAAATCAAATCCCTCTTCAAATCGCACCGTGTAGCGCAACTCCGCCTCCTCACGCTCGCCAAACGGCATCCGCCATCCACCCCCACCCTGATCCGGTCCCACCGCCCCTTTACCATAGTTCGCCCTCAACCAGCGCATCCCATCACGGTCCACCAAACCAAACCGCCCCTCTTTCACCCCATCTTCAAATTCACACCCCGGCCAATCCTTCTTCCACTGCGCAACGCCATACGGACCCGGATTCCCCGACAAAACAACGCTCACCGGCTCAACCGCCCCCAGCGTTCCCACCATCGACAAAAGCATCAAAACACGATTTAGTAAGTTAGAAATACCCAACATGAAAAGCAATCAAGCAGGCGGATCTTCCCGCCGCAAGTCCGATAACCGCCCCTCACGCGGCGAATCCACCCAGCGCCCCACACGGTCCACCCGCAGCGCGCCCTCCCATGAGGACATCATCCTCCAGCGCCTCGCCCACAAGGACTACCGCCCCACCACCGCCGAGGTCCTCATCACCATGCTCTCGATCTCCGAACAAGATCGACCCAGCTTCCTCGCCACCCTCGATCACCTCGAAACCCAGGGCCGCATCCTCCTCACCAAAAACAATCGCTACATCGCCGCCGAAGAGGCCGACCTCGTCCCCGGCATCATCCAACTCACCCGCCAGGGCCGCGGCTTCGTCCAGCCCGACGCCCCCGGCCTCAAAGAAATCGCCATCCCCGATCACGCCACCAGCACCGCCATGCACGGTGACCGCGTCCTCGTCCGCCTCGACGTCCGCCCCACCGGCCTCCGCAATGCCACCTCCCCGGAAACCCGCTCCGGCGCTGTCGTCCGCATCCTCGAACGCAAACGCAGCCGCCTCGTCGGCACCCTCGCCCAGGGCAAATACGTCTTCCACGTCATCCCCGACGACCCGCGCATGCAGCACCAGGTCGTCGTCCCGGAACCCAAAGACGTCGGCCGCAAAGCCCAACTCGGCGACAAAGTCGTCGTCGAAATCCTCTCCTGGCAGGATCGCTTCTCCAGCCCCGAAGGCGAAATCGTCGAAGTCCTCGGACCCCCCGACCAGGAAGGCGTCGACATGCTCTCCGTCCTCCGCCAATACGACCTCCCCCTCTCTTTCCCTCGCCCCGTCCTCGACGAAGCCCGCGCCATCGCCGACGCCCACGCTCAAATCGTCGCCAGCCCGGAAGAACTCGTCGATCGCACCGACTGCCGCTCCCACAACGTCGTCACCATCGACCCCGACGACGCCAAAGACTTCGACGACGCCATTTGTGTCCAATCCACCACCGACGGCCATTGGAAACTCTGGGTCCACATCGCCGACGTCTCCCACTACGTCCGCCCCGGCAGCGAGCTCGACAAAGAAGCCCGCCTTCGCGGCAACTCCACCTACCTAGTGGACCGCGTCATCCCCATGCTTCCGGAAGCCCTCAGCAATGAACTCTGCTCCCTCAAGCCACAAGTCGACCGCCTCACCAAGTGCGTCGAATTCCTCCTCGACCCCCGCGGCGCCGTCCTCAAGACCAAGTTCTACCCCGCCATCATCCACTCCAAACGCCGCTTCACCTACCAGGAAGCCCTCACCGTCATCGAAGCCAACAAACCCGCGGACCACCTTGAGGAAATGCTCCTTCAGGCCCATCAGCTCACCCAGCACATCCGCCGCGCCCGCTTCAAAAACGGCTCCCTCGACCTCGACTTCCCCGAGAACAAAATCCGCCTCGACGACCGTGGCCGCATCCTCCGCATCGACCGCAACGAAAACGACGTCTCCCATCAGCTCATCGAAGAGTGCATGCTCCTCGCCAACGAAGCCGTCGCCGGCCGCCTCATGAAGCTGAACCTCCCTGCCGTCTACCGCATCCACGAAGCCCCCAAAGACGAAAAACTCGCCGAATACCGCGAAACCGTCCTCTCCCATCACGTCCCCTGCGGCAACCTCTCCAAGCGCGAGGAAATCCAAAAACTCCTCCGCAAACTCAGCACCCTGCCCATCGGCGCCGCCCTCAAAATCGGCTTCCTCCGCTCCCTGATGCGCGCCCGCTACTCCGTCGAACCCCTCGGGCACTACGGCCTCGCCAAAGAAAAATACACCCACTTCACCTCCCCCATCCGCCGTTACGCCGACCTCATCGTCCACCGCGTGCTCTTCGACAAAGTGCCCGCCCCTGCCGCACAAATCGCCAAAATGGCCGACCACATCAGCATCACCGAGCGCAACTCCGCCGATGCCGAACGCGACAGCCGCGACGTCAAACTCTACGCCTACCTCGAAGCCCAACTCGAAAGCGACACCCCCGAACTCTATGACGCCCTCGTCACCGAAGTCCGCAACTTCGGCTTCTTCATCGACGTCACCCGCCTCGGCATGAGCGGCATGGTCCACCTCTCCTCCATCCCCGACGACTTCTTCGTCTTCGACCCCCAACGCTCCACCCTCACCGGCAAACAAACCCGGCGCGTCATTAGCCTTGGAGACAACGTCAAAGTCCAAATCCACCGCGTCGATCGAACCAAAAAGCAAGTCGACTTCCGCCTCACCAACGGCGACAAACCCTCTCCCGCACCCAAACCCCGCGCAAGCAGCTCCGACCACCGCGGCCAGGACCGCCCCCAACGCCGCAGCGGCCCCCCACGGCGCGAAATCTCCAAAGGCCAACCCACCGCCAGCAAAGACCGCGAACCCCAACGCGACAAAAAAGCCCCAAGCCGCCAACGCCGCCGCCGATAGTACCACGCCTGTCCCAAGCGTGAGACACCCTGTGGTGCAATCGGCTCGGTTGCACCCTGGTAGCAGAGGGCGAGCCATCGGCTCGCCCCACCATCGATCCCATCAAGCCGGTTGTATTTCCCACCCAGATCGGTAGGCCCGCGTCAACAACGCCTCAGCCTCCGGCAGATTCGGAATCCGCATCGCCTCCGCGTCCCACTCAATCAGCCTCGGCGTCTCCATCCGCCCCGTCCTCTGGTCCACCTGACCCACCGCCAACCGCGTCGCCACATTCCCAAGTTGCACCGTCTCCGCCAGCGGCCCCGCATAATCAAACCCATCGCTCGTCTTCCCGCCGCTCACACACGCATCCACCCACACATGCCAGTGGTTCCGCCCCTCCTCCTTCGGATAACTGAACCCCTTGAACTTCTCTAGCGGATACAGCCTCGGCCCCGCCACATGCGCCAGCACCAGGTTGCCTTCCTCCCCGATAAACAACGACCCACTCTTCGGCAAATCCAACTCCGGCGGCATCTTCGCCAGCTTCCGGTCCGGCCGTAGCCCCCCATCCGTCCACGTCACCTTCAGCTGGTCTCCCGCCGTCATCTCATTCCCCGGAAACACATACTGAATCTGCTGACTCGTCGGCCAAATGTGCCGATTGATCCCACTATTCTGCGCCACCACGGTCAACGGTGCCTTCAACCCCAGAGCCGTAAAAACAGGATCCAAAATGTGGCAACCAAAGTCCCCCAGCGCCCCGCCTCCAAAATCCTGCCAGTCCCGCCACACAAACGGATGATACGCCCCGGAATACTCCCGCATCGGCGCCACCCCAATCCACAAATCCCAGTTTAAATGCTCCGGCACCTTCTCCGCAGCCGGTGGCTCCAGCAGCTTGTTGCGCTCATTGCCCGTCACCCCCACCCATGAGTGCACCTCCTTGATCTTCCCAATCGCCCCCTCCCGAATCAACCGCGTCCCCAGCCGATACTCAATGTTCGAGTGAATCTGGTTCCCCATCTGCGTCACCACCCCCTTCTTCGCCGCCAACAACCGCATCTGCCGCGCCTCCCACACCGTCTGCGCCAAAGGCTTCTGACAATACACATGCTTCCCCGCCCGCATCGCCGCCATCGCTACCGCCGCATGCATATGATCCGGCGTCGCCACGCTCACCGCGTCAATCTGATCCCCCAACTTCGCAAACATCTCCCGGAAATCCGCAAAATGCGCCACCCCGGGAAACGCCCCGTCCACCTTGTCAAACCGCTTGCTGTCGATGTCGCAAAATCCCACAAACTGCACCCCCGCATGCTCCCCAATGTTCTTGATGTCACTGAACCCCATCCCGTTCACCCCCACCGACGCCACCTGCAGCTTGGAGTTCGGGCTCGCACTGCGAGTGATCGCCGGAAACCCCAGCGAAGACACTGCCAAAGCACTCGTTTGGATGAAAGCACGACGGGACGAAACAGCAGAACTCGGTTGGGTCATGTTCAAACCTACGCCACTCCCATCCCCAGCTTTCCACCCGCAGTGAAACCGCAGTCCAGAGAAGCCAACACCCCAACTTCACCATTGCCACCCGCTCTCTCCCCCTTCTAAATGCGCCCCATGACACTCAAGCCCTTCGCCCTCCTCCTCTTCTGCCTCGCGCTCGTCTCCTGCGCCGCCACCGATGGCATCGACGCCCCTCCCGGCTACCCTACCTGCCAGCTCATCTTCGCCCAAGGTGTCCTCCAACCCGCCATCGAAGGCACCCAGCCAGTCCAACCGCTAAAAATCAACGGTCGCACTCCCAGCGTCCTGCGCGCGGATCACAACGTCTTCAACGTCCCCGCCGGACCCGTCTCCGTCTCGATCCAAGGATTCGGTTCCGGAACCTCCGCTTCCGCCGCCGTCCAGTTCGACGCCAAACCCAACGAAACCTACCGCTTCGGCCATCAACCCGGCGCCACCCGCCAAACCAAATTTGTCGTGATCGACTCCAAAGGCAAAGTCATCGGCACCTCCGCCCAAACCCTCGAATCCCGAGTCACTCAGGCCCCAATTTACACTCGCACCTTTTAGCAACGCACCCGTCTCCACCCGAAATTCGCAAAAATTAACGGTATCGGCACAAAATCAGCCTTGCCCACCCGCTTTCTTCCGTTTGGCAACCCCAAAAGGACGTGTATGCTCATCAACTGCCCGCACTCCGCGCGCGTATTCCATTCAAGACTATGTCAGAAGATAACCAAGGTAATCGCCAAGATGGACCCGGACGCAAGGGTCAGGACCCGCAATTCAATTGGCGCGGATTTTTGTTTTTCGGCGTGACCCTCGCTCTCGTGGTGTCAGCGCTCATGATCAACACCTCCGCTCAGCGTTCCACTCGCATCTCCTATCAGGAATTCCGCAAGTATGTCAAAGAGGGTCAAGTCGATCCCAACAAGCCCCTCGAACTCGTCCAGCAGGACACCTCCATGGAGCAGTTCATCCGTGGCTGGCGCCTCATTGAGCGCAACGCCACCCCGGTCACCGAAGCCGCCACCGGCGGCACCCCCGCCGCAGCCGCTGAACCCATCCCCTTCACCGTCTCCGTTAACGTCGACCTCCAAAAAGACGAACTCAACACCATGCTGACCGAGGCCGAACTCGTCCTCAGCCCCAAATACGAGAACAACATGCTCAGCTCCATGTTGATCCCTCTCATCCCCCTCGCCCTCGTCCTTGGCCTCATCTACTTCCTCGTCCGCCAGCAAATCCGCACCGCCGGCCGCGGCGCCCTCGGCTTCGGCAAAAGCAAAGCCAAAATGCTCGCTCAGGACCGCAACAAAGTGACCTTCAAAGACGTCGCGGGTTGTGATGAAGCCAAAGAAGAAGTCCAGGAACTCGTCGAGTTCCTCAAAGACCCCAAACGCTTCCAACGCCTCGGCGGCAAAATCCCCAAAGGCGTCCTCATGGTCGGTTCCCCCGGCACCGGCAAAACCCTCCTCGCCAAAGCCATCGCTGGCGAGGCTGACGTCCCCTTCTTCAGCATCAGCGGCTCAGACTTCGTCGAAATGTTCGTCGGCGTCGGCGCTAGCCGCGTCCGCGACATGTTCGAACAAGGTAAAAAGAATGCTCCTTGCCTCATCTTCATCGACGAAATCGACGCCGTCGGTCGCCACCGTGGTCACGGCATGGGCGGCGGTCATGACGAACGCGAGCAGACCCTCAACGCGCTCCTCGTCGAAATGGACGGCTTCGAAACCCAGGAAGGTATCATCATCATCGCCGCCACCAACCGCCCCGATGTCCTCGATCCCGCGCTACTCCGCCCCGGCCGTTTCGACCGCCAAGTCACCGTCAGCCTTCCCGACGTCAAAGGCCGCGAAGAAATCCTCCGCGTCCACGCCAAGAAAGTGAAGCTCAGCGAGTTCGCTGACCTCTCCAAAATCGCCCGCGGAACCCCCGGTTTCTCCGGCGCGGAACTCGCCAACCTCATCAACGAAGCCGCCCTCCTCGCCGCCCGCAACAATTTGAAGTCCATCACCAGCGCCGAACTCGAAGAAGCCCGCGACAAAGTCCGCTGGGGTCGCGAACGCCGCAGCCTCGCCCTCAACGAGAAGGAAAAAGAAAACACCGCCTACCATGAGGCCGGTCACGCCATCCTCATCGAAGTCCTCGATCACACCGATCCTCTCCACAAGGTCACCATCATCCCCCGCGGCCCTTCCCTCGGCTCCACCATGTGGCTGCCCGAAGAGGACAAGTTTACCCTCCGCCGCAACGAAATCCTCGATGACCTCGTCGTCGCTATGGGCGGCCGCGTCGCCGAAGAAATCCAGTTCGGTGACGTCACCAACGGGGCCATGGGCGACATCCGCCAAGCCACCCATCTCGCGCGGAAAATGGTCTGCTCCTGGGGCATGAGCGATCGCATGGGCATGGTCGAATACGGCGAAGAAGAAGGCGCCGTCTTCCTCGCCCGCGACATCTCACGTAGCCGCAACTACTCCGAAGCCACCGCCCAGCAAATCGACGAGGAAGTCAAACGCCTCATCGACGAAGCCTACTCCAAAGCCACGGCTCTCCTCACCAAATACCGCGACCAACTCAACGCCATTGCCGCCGCCTTGCTCGAGTTCGAAACCCTCGATGGCATCCACATCAAGGACATCATGGCCCACGGTCGCATGCTCAACCCACCCGACCATCCCAAAACCCCTCCTACTCCCCCACCACTTCCAGTCGCCGCCGAATCCAAACCTCGGACCCAGCAGCGTGAAGACGAAGGTGGTCTTCCTGGGGATCTGGCCGGCGTGCCAGCCTAACCCCGGCACCCCATGCCCCTAGTCACCCTCCTCACCGCCCTCGCCATCGGCGTGCTGAGCGGTGTGGTCGCCTCCCTCTGCGGCGTCGGCGGTGGTGTCGTCATGGTCCCGGCATTCGTCAGCCTCCTCGGTCTCCCGCAAAAAGTCGCAGTCGCCACTTCCCTGGCCATCATCATCCCAACGGCCCTCACCGCGACCATCCAGAACGCCCGCAACGATCTCGTCGACTGGAAGTTCGCCGCGGTCACCTCCATCTCAGCCGCCACCTTCGCCTACTTCGGCGCAGGCTGGCTCAAAAACATGTCCAACGAACGCCTCACCCAGATCTTCGGCGTCATCCTCATCGTCTTCGGAGTCCGCATGCTCCTCCAAGGCCGCTCCTGACCTCCAAGAATTACGTCAGCGTGTCGATCACCCGCAACCCCGGGATCCTCGTAAAATCCGAATCCAACGTCAGCACCATCGCATCAGTGGTCAGCGCCGAAGCCGCAATCACCAGATCCGTCACCTGCATGGTGAACCCTTTCCCGGCTAACTCCCACGCCAAATCCGTCGCCAATTCCCACACCATCGCCGTGGTCGGCACCCAACACATGACGGCAAAGTCTTTCCGAATGCCCTCATACAAGCGCCGATTCCTCACCCCCCGGCACACCTCGGTCATCACCACGCCGCACGAATAGAATTCATGGTCAAAATCCGAGGCCTCCAGCAGCCGGAAAGGGTCCTTCCCTTCCCGATACCGCTGGATAAACCAACTCGAATCCACCAGGACGTTATCCTCCATAAGTCTTGCCCTGTTCAGCCACCAATGCAGGCTCGTCCTCTGTCAAATGCCCCCTCAACCCCAACGCGACATCAGGATCAAACGCGGCCACCAACTCTTCCGCGCTCATCCCCAAGTCCCTCTTCCACCTTTCCCTTTGCCTGTATTTGACCGCCACTTTCCTCAACGCTTCGTGCACGGCAGCCGTCTTGCTCGCTGCTCCCGTTGCCGCCATCACCTCTTCCAACAAGGCTTCATCGATGTGCATGGTCATTTTCATCCCCGAGTATGGCATCACTGCCATACTTTTCAACTACTTTTCCCAATCTTTCATCCATCCACGAATCATCATACGTTGATATGAAACAAATTTGACCCCTGCCCTGGCTGCGCTATCATCCTTCACCATGCCTGCTCGTCCCAATTGCCGCCCCGAACTCGAAGCCGCCATGCGCCAGCGAATCCTGGTCATCGACGGCGCCATGGGCACCACCATTCGTGGCTATGGACTCAATGAAGCCGATGCCCGTGGCTCTCGTTTCCTCACCAACGACAAGGACCTCCTCAACAACGGCGACATCCTCTCCATCACCCGCCCGGACATCATCGAGGACATCCACCGCCGCTTCCTCGAAGCCGGTGCCGACATCATCGAAACCAACACCTTCTCCGGCACCAGCATCGCTCAGGCGGAGTTCTTCAAAGAAGTCCCCGAAGGCCGCCGCAAAGACCCCGACTTCTTCCAGGAAGTCCTCGAAGACAAATTCCTCAATGACCTTGCGTGGGAAATCAATTTCGAGTCCGCCCGACAGTGCCGCAAATGGGCCGACCAAATCGGAGATCAATCCGGCCGCAAACGCTACGTCGCCGGTGCCATCGGGCCTTTGACCGTCTCCCTTTCTCAGTTCCCCGACCTCACCGACCTCAGCTTCCGCTACGTCACTTTCGACCAAGTCAAAGCCGCCTACAAACACCAAGTCCGCGCCCTCATCGCCGGCGGTGTCGATACCCTCATGGTCGAAACCATCTTCGACTCCCTCAACGCCAAAACCGCCCTCGTCGCCATCCGCGAGGTCTTCGAGGAAGACCAACTCGAACTCCCTGTTCAAATCAGCGCCGCCGTCGGTCCCGGCGGTGAGACCATGATCTCCGGTCAGATCACCGAGGCCTACCTCAATGCCATGCGGCACGTGAAGCCTCTCTCAATCGGCCTCAATTGCTCCCTCGGCCCTGACAAAATGCGGCCCTTCCTCGCCGAACTCGCCGCCAAGGCCGATTGCTTCGTCTCCGCCTACCCTAACGCGGGCATGCCCAATCCCCTCGCCCCCACCGGCTTCGATCTCCTCCCGCCGGACATGGCCGCCTACGCCACCGACTTCGGCTCCAGTGGCTTCGTCAACATCATGGGCGGCTGCTGCGGCAACACCCCCGAACACATCGCCGCCATCGCCAAAGCCGTCGAAGGCCTCCCTCCCCGCATCGTCCCCGCCGACAACCAAACCATGCGCCTCAGCGGCTCCCAGCCCTACGTGCTGACGCCCAGCTCCAACTACCTCATGATCGGCGAGCGCACCAACGTCGCCGGCTCGCCCAAGTTCGCCAAACTCATCAAGGAGAACAAACTCGAAGAAGCCGTCTCCATCGCCCGCCAGCAGGTCGAAAGCGGCGCCAATGTCATCGACGTCTGCATGGACGAAGGCCTCATCGACGGCGTCGCCATGATGACCAAATTCCTCATCCTGCTCCAAACCGAGCCCGAGGTGAACAAGGCCCCCATCATGGTCGATTCCTCCAAATGGGAAATCATCGAGGCCGGCCTGAAATGCCTCCAAGGCAAAGGCATCGTCAACTCCATCTCCCTCAAGGAAGGCGAGGAAAAGTTCAAAGAATGCGCCCTCAAAATCAAGCAATACGGCGCCGCCACCGTTGTCATGGCCTTTGATGAGCAAGGCCAGGCCGCCACCTACGAAGAGAAAATCCGCATCTGCGAACGCGCCTACCGCATCCTCGTCGACGAAGTCAACTTCCCGCCCGAAGACATCATCTTCGACCCCAACATCCTCACCGTCGCCACCGGACTCGAAGAGCACAACAACTACGCTCTCGATTTCATCAACGCCACCCGCTGGATCAAAGAAAATCTCCCCCACGCCAAAGTCAGCGGCGGCGTCAGCAACATCAGTTTCAGCTTCCGCGGCAACAACAAGGTCCGCGAGGCCATGCACAGCGTCTTCCTCTACTATGCCATCAAGGCAGGCATGGACATGGGCATCGTCAACGCTGGCATGCTCGAGGTTTACGAAGAGATCCCCAAAGAAATGCTCGAGAAGGTCGAGGACGTCATCCTCAACCGCCGCCCCGACGCCACCGAGATCCTCGTCGATTTCGCCGAACAATTCAAAGGCCAGGCCGGCACTTCCAACAAAGCCGAAATCGACATGAGCTGGCGCGAGGCCCCGGTCGAAAAACGCCTCGAACACTCCCTCCTCCGCGGCATCACCGACTTCATCAACATCGACACTGCCGAGGCCCTCGAAAAACTCGGCAAACCCCTCTCCGTCATCGAAGGCCCCCTCATGGACGGCATGAGCGTCGTCGGCGACCTCTTCGGCGCCGGCAAAATGTTCCTCCCCCAGGTCGTGAAAAGCGCCCGCGTCATGAAGCAAAGCGTCGCTTACCTGCAACCTTACATGGAGGCCGAAAAAGCCGCCAACCCGGCCCAGCGCAGCGCCGGTAAAATCGTCCTCGCCACCGTCAAAGGCGACGTCCATGACATCGGCAAAAACATCGTAGGCATCGTCCTCGCCTGCAACGGCTTCGAAGTCACCGACATGGGCGTCATGGTGCCCTGCCAGAAGATCCTCGACAAAGCCGTCGAAGTCGGCGCCGACGTCATCGGCCTCAGCGGTCTGATCACGCCCTCCCTGGACGAAATGGTCCACGTCGCCAAAGAAATGGAGCGCCTTGGCTTCAAACAACCTCTGCTCGTCGGCGGTGCCACCACCAGCGCGGCTCACACCGCCATCAAAATCGCCCCCCACTACAGCGGCCCCATCGTCCACGTCCTCGATGCCTCACGCAGTGTGCCCGTCACCACGTCCCTCATCAGCGACGAACAAAAGGCCGACTTCATCCAGAAAAACGAAGAGCGCCACACCCGTCTCCGCGACGAATACGGCAAAAAGAAAGACCGTGAACTCCTCTCCCTCGCGCAATCCCGCGAACGCGCCCAAAAGAGCGATTGGACCACTCAAGAAATCGCCACCCCCTCCTTCACCGGCACCAAAACCATCGAAGGCACCGAACTCGTCGCCACTTTGCGCGATTTCATCGATTGGTCTCCCTTCTTCCACTCCTGGGAACTGCGTGGCCGCTGGATCCCTAGCGAAGGCCGCTTCTCTTCCGCCCACGAAGACCCCCAAATGAAAGTCTCCGCAGAAGTCGAGGCCCTCAAACTCTACAACGACGCCCAATTCCTCCTCAACCGCATCAGTGCCGAAAATCGCTTCCAGGCCCGCGGCATCTACGGCTTCTTCCCGGCAAACAGCATCGGTGACGACATCGAAGTTTACACCGACGAATCACGCACCACCGTCAAAACTGTCTTCCATACCCTGCGCCAGCAGGTTATCAAAAAGGACAAACCCAACTTCGCCCTCAGCGACTACATCGCCCCCAAAGACAGTGGCCGCGCAGACCACATCGGCGGCTTCGCCGTCGGCATCCATGGTGCGGACGAATTCTCCAAGGAATTCGACGACGCCCATGACCCCTACAGCGGCATCCTCACCAAAGCCGTCGCCGATCGCCTCGCCGAAGCCTTCGCCGAATACCTCCACCAGCAGGCCCGCTTCGACTGGGGCTACGAAAAACCCGGCGATCTCTCCCTCGAAGAAACCGTCAAAGAAAAATACCGCGGCATCCGCCCCGCCCCCGGTTACCCCGCCCAACCGGATCACACCGAAAAACCCATCCTCTTCGACCTTCTCAACGCCACCGCACAAACCGGCGTCGAACTCACCGAAAGCATGGCCATGCACCCCGGCAGCGCCGTCAGCGGCCTCTACTTCGCCCACCCCGACTCCCACTACTTCGGCATCAGCGTCCTCGGCAAAGATCAAGTCGAAGACTACGCCAACCGCAAAGGCATGAGCGTCGAGGAGATGGAACGCTGGCTTGGGCCTTGGTTGGGCTATTGAGCTTGACGTCATGCTCTACGCGTGAATGCTTCGCGAGGAAACTTATCCCCACTTATGTCGTGTTCCCCTTTGGCATCAGACTCATGCTGCTTGCCTTTGCCATTTTGCTGGCGTCATGCACAAACCGGGACGGCGTGGCACAACGCGCTCCCGCTGACAGGAATTCGAACTGGTGGTTTGACAACACCATCGCGCACCCCAGGAAGCATTCGGCAAACAATACTGGGACCAACAGCGGTGGCGGTGCAACTCCAACCTCTTGGAGGCAAGCGGGAGAGTTTGATTAGCAGATTCCACGTATTTTGGATTCCACAGCGAGTCGCTGGCGATTTGGCTGCTCAAGCCTATCCGATCTAAAAAAGCCTGGGCGCTGCTCCGATGCGTTCTTCCTGAACACGCTCTACCTCATAAAAAATCAATTCCGAAGCGCTCGCTTCATGATATGCTGAAGTATCATGAAAACAGTCACTACCGCAGACTTACGCAATCACTTCCGCCGCGTTTCCTCTTGGTTGGACAACGGAGAATCCGTCGAGATTCTCAAGCGTGGCAAACCTTATGCCACACTTTTACCCATTGCCAAACCAACTCCTTCCCGGGCACCCCGAGTTGATTTTGCCGCTCAGCGAAAGGCCATATGGAAAGGGAAAAAATTCAGTGCGGCCGAAGTAGCGGAAATGCGAGCCTCGGAGTTGGAGGGCGACGAATAAGATGCGTTGTTTTAGTGACACCTCCTTTCTCTGCGCCCTCTACCGGGAACAAGACAATTCAGAACGTGCCGATGCCTTCATCAAGCGGTTCAATGGTGAGATCACCGTGTCATCCCAAGTCCTCTGGGAGTTCCGTCAATCCGCCCGATTTCAGGTGTTTCGCCATCAGAGGGACAAAACGAAGGGATTTTCAAAATTGGAAGCCGAGCGCATGATGGAAGTGCTGGCAACCAATGTGAAGGCAGGCAGCCTGACATTGACGCCGGTGGAATGGCCCGATGTGCATAGCATTGCGGAGACCCTTTCAGCCACCCACACCATGAAAGGCGGGCACCGCCCGATGGATATCATCCATCTCGCTACAGCGAAGCATCTCAAAATCGGTCAATTCCTCACTTTCGACGGGAACCAGAAAAAGCTCGCCGAGGCCGAAGGGATGGTGGTGCCATTATGATGGGACAAACCTCCAGCTCTCAGCCATTACGAGGGCTGGCGAAGTAGTCGGAAGCGCAATAGCTAGAGGGAGGATTACTACAGGCTTTACAAAAGGCAGGATTTATTGATGTCCCCCAATCCGCTCTCAGTAAGGCTCAGTCACCCACTCGCACGCCAACCCCAATCCCTCAGGCACCGGGCCGCTCAGTGCCTTCTCCAGCATCTCTGGCCGCCATCCCTGCGGCCCCGTTTTCGACTCGTCTTTCTTCAGCGTCTTGAAATGCACCAGAAACTCCCCCGTCTTCTCGTCCATCACCGCGATATCCACCCACCCCTTCATCGTTTCCATCACCGCATCCACTTTCGCCGCATTCCCGCCCTTGGCATAATCCGGCACCTTCAAATGCAGCCAAGGCTCATACGGCCTGCCATGCAGTTGCACCGCATCCATCACTCCCTGCGCGATCTGATGCGCACTCGCCTTCGCCGGGTCATACGACACCCGCGCCACACTGTCCAGCCGCTGCTCCAGTTCCACGTTCGCCACACCCGAAACCTCCGCCACCGACTGCCTCACCACTTCCACACACGCCGCGCACTCGATGCCTCCCACAAAAAAGGTGAGGTTCGCCGCAGGCTTCTCCGTCGCCAGCAACCCGCAACCGGCGACCACCAGCAGCCCGCCTCTCAAAAACGTCGCGATCACCATGGCTTGTCCGCTACCACATCAAGCAAACAAATGCGCCAACGGCTTGCCCTTGTCAGCCACCGTGAACGGACGCTTTGAGGGCGAAAAAAGCACTTGGTCCAATGGCAACCCAAGCGCATAGCCAATCGTCGCATTGAAATCCGGAATGCTGACCACCCCCTCCGCAACCGTGTTCCCACGTTCATCAGACGCTCCA
>JARXAL010000093.1 GCA_029865835.1 Verrucomicrobiaceae bacterium | reverse complement strand
CACCTACGTCCAATCCGCCCTCACCTTCTTCTTCGACGACCAACAAGCCGCTGCCCTCAACTGGCAGTTCGAACCCATCGACGGCGCCACCAACGGCCCCTTCACCGACGCCACCGCCGAAGTCCACTTCCTCGCCACCTGCAAAACCCAACGCCCCGCCACCGCCACCACCTCCACCGTCCGCCTCGAACCCAAAGCCAAAGCCGCCGCCGTCCTCCTCAACAGCCTCAACCAACAAACCGAACGCCGCCCCCAAATCCTCTTCCCCGGAGAATCCTCCCGCCCCTTCCCCCTCACCAAACCTTAGACCGGTTCTCGAAATATTCTCATTTTGATCCGGCGAGCGCAGCGGCCTCAGTGGCAGGGAAGTCGTGCAGCCCGCTATTAAATCGATAACGGTCAAGCAGCTAACGCCGCCAATGAGGCCGCTCCGCTGCCGGGCAAGACGACAATCTTTTCGAGAACCGGTCCTAAACCACTCCCTTCCTCCCTCCACCAAACAACAAAAAGGGTGACAACTCCCGTTGTCACCCAAATGAACTCTGATCGACCGGACCGTATTTTACGCTTTAGCCGAACGACGGCGGCGCATGGAGAAGCCCGCAAGCCCGAGTCCCAGCAAACCCAATCGTGAAGGCTCTGGAATCGCAGCCATTCTCACGTTAACACCGCTGTCCGTTCCACTCAGAATTTCGCTGCCGACCGCAGTCGACAAAACCACATTCCTGGTTCCCAAGTCGGCAGGCGATAAGTTTGTGGCATCCTTGATAACTGCCCACTCGGTTGCACCGGAGAAGCCCGACGCATTGTTGATGAATGAACCAGCATTGAATGCAAAAAAGTAGAGCTGTGAGCCCGCAGGCAAAGCACTGATGGCGATATTGGAAACACTTCCACCGATACCCGAGAAGTTCCAGTCAAAACCAACGGCTGGTGCCGCCCCACTGAGGCTCCGAACATCTTGATATCCTGCCGCCAGTAGACCTGCCCAACTCGTGATGGTGGAGCCAAACGCACTGTCTAGAGGTGCGCTCGCAAAAATACCGATTGATACGCCTCCTGATGTAACCGCACCGCCGGTCGAACTCTGGATTTGTCCTGCACCAGCGTTTTGAACATGCCCCACAGTCACGGCAGCGTCAGTCGCAGAACCGACAAAGCAGATTAAGGCAACAGCTAGAATCGAATTAAATTTTTTCATGATGAATAGATGGTTTCGGGATGGTTTCGGGATGGTTTCGGAAAGGGACGAACTGAACACTCAAGGAGCTGGAGGCGGGATAGGTGAATCGACTGTCCACACAGTATCATTAACGACAGACACGACTACACCGCGGTTCAGAGGGATGGCGTCTGTAGCATTTGGGGCCAAAGGCGAAAAGCTGCCATCCAGAATAGCACTCCCATCAGAAGAATAAGCTCCCAGAATAGCCATTTGGCCATTGGTGCTAAAATTGTTGATGCCGTCTTGATACGGCTCCAATGCTGCAGCCAAAGACCCGCCGCTGTTAAGCAGGGTTGCACTGGAGGGATTTAATGGTCCTACAATATTGGTCACACCTGCATACAGGGGAACTTTTGTCTTGGTTGTCTTGACAGATCCCATGAACGTAAAGGTTACGGGTTCCGCAGCGCTAAAAACAAAACCCGTTCCAGGGTAAATAACTGTATGTCCGACACCATTAACAAAACTACCGTCCACGAACGAAGAACCATCAAAATTGCACAAAGACTGTGAACCATCACTGTTGAATACAGATACTGAGTCTTGATACGCACTCAGCCCAACAGCACCCTGGAAGGCTTTATCAAGCGTCAAGTGTTTGCGAACCATGATTTCTACTGTCGTTCCACGCAAAGCTGGCGGGAAATCCCCGGCGTGGACGGAAATGTTCGAGCCCGTGTTATTGTTAATGTCGACGATAAGTCCTTCCTGAACACCCGACGCAATTTCGACGTAATAGCGCGGAAAGTTGGGCTGAGGTGCTGTGAATGAGGTGCCGGCAAATTGACCAACAGTCCAATTCGTCGTTAAAACAGGCGTTACGGTAAGCCCATCCCCACTAATGGTCGCTTGGCCCCTGAACGTCCAACCCTCAAGCATCGTAGGAACAACCAAAGACGTTCCCGCAGGCGCCGCGAGATTCGTGAACCCCACCGGATCCGTCGCATATTGACCAAATCCCGCGCCTGCAATGCCAAGCGTAACGATGCTAAAGAGAGTCCAAATTTTCATAGCGGTGGTAGGGTAGGTTGGGGAGATTTTCCCGAATTCGATCAAAGTTAAACGTTTTGTGTTCAAAATGTCGAGCCTGTTGTTGTAGATTTTTTGTCAAGATTCAATCGTCTGGGTGCCAGCGACACCCACTCAAATTCCAAATAAAACTCGAAACCCGGGGAAACCACACGGTTCTCCAAAGTCACTTGTCTCAATGGATCTAACCCCAAAACCAGCCTGCCGTTACACACTTTCCGAAACTTTTCCCCACCACCCTCAAAGCCCACTCATCAAATAGGCAAAAAAGTCCCTCAAATCCCCCTCACCCATCCCCGCCGTCAACCCCTCCGGCATCAGCGATACCGGACTCGCCTCCATCTTCTCAATCTCCCCCGCCTTCACCGCCGTCCGATTGCTCGCCATATCCTTGATCACCATCCCTCCCGCCTCCTGCGCATCCATCAGCCCCGTCAAAACCTGCCCCCCCTTCGTCCGCACGATGTAAGCCCCAAAACCCTCCCGAATCTCCTGGCTCGGATAAAACAAATTCTCCAACCAAAAGCCAGCGTTCCCCCGGTCATACCCCGTCAACTCCGGCCCAATACTCCCGCCCTCTCCAAACAACTTGTGGCAAAGCCCGCACCGCGCCGTGAACTGCAGCTTACCCTTCTCGGCATCCCCCAACCCACCCGCCAGCACCGCCCGAATCCGCGCCACCTCCGCCTCCTTCGCCTCACTCGGCCCCGACGCCAAAAGCCCCCGCCAGTGCTTCTCGATCACCCCCAGAATCGCCGCATCCTCATGCAGCGCCAATTGCCTCACGATGTCGATCGTGAAATGCTTCACCGGCACCTTCACCTCCATCACCGCCCGCGCCAAAAGCACCGCCCACTCTTGTCGCCCCGCCAAAACCCGCAGCGCATCCTCCCGCAGCGCCCGATCCCCCGCAAACAGCTTCTCATACCCCTCCAACACCACCTGCGGAATCCGCTTGTCCTCAAACCGCGCCGCCGCCTGCAAAATCCCCCGCTTCAATCCCGCCGACGCACCCCCACTCCCCAAAATCGCCACCATCGGCCCCACCGCCTCCACCTTCCCCAACTCCCCCAGCGTTTTCGCCACCGCAATCCGCGCCGCACTCGACGCCTTCCCATCCCCCAACACTTTCAACGCCTTCTTCAAAGCCTCCGCACTCCCGCCCCTGAGCGCCAGCGTCAAATCCCCGCCCGCCTGCTTCGCCAGATACCCCTCCAGCGCCTTCGACAGCTCCTCAGGCAACTTCGGCAACTCCGCCCCCTCAAACGCCGCCGCCAACCCCGCCACCATCTTCCCCCGCACTTCCTCGTCCGGCGCCAGCGCAATCAAATCCGCGCACGACCGAAAATTCGCCTCCCCACCCGCCAGCGCATACCGCCTCGCCAACCGCTCCGCCAGCGCCTCCCGAAACACCTTCGTCCTCAAAAAAGCCTCATCCCCCTTCAAAAACGCAAACACCACCTCCCGCTCCGTCTCCACCTTCGACTCCAAAGCCCACCACGCCAGCAGCGCCAAATGCCCGCTCGCATCCTCCGCCTCCGCACTCCACAGCAGCGGCAGCGCCCACTCCCCCCTCAACTTCTTCGCCGTCGCCAAAAGCTGCGCCCGCACCTCCACATCCGTCTCCTGCTTCGCCATCTCAACCAGCTTCGGCACCACCCGCTGCTGCTCCCCCGCCATCTTCACCGCCCACCGTCGCACAAACGGATCCGCATTCGCCAGCGGCAGCTCCTCCACCGCCCCCAGCCCATCCAAAGCCCACAGCACCTCCAGCGTCATCGGCATCGCCTTCAACTTCGGCACCAGCTCCTGCATCCCCCGCCACCCGATCTCCAGCACCGCCTGCTTCCGAAACCACTCGTTCGCATGGCTCAAATACCCCAGCAACACCTCCCCGCTCGCCCGACTCAAATCAAACGCCCCCAGCTTCGGCGCCCCACTCGCCGGCCGCACCCGGTAAACCCGCCCACTCGTCTTGTGCCAGTCATCCACCGGCCGCACATGGCTCAACCGCGTGTCATACCAGTCCGCCATGTAGAACCCTCCATCCGGTCCCACCCCCGACCACACCGGCCGAAACCACCGGTCCGGCGACGACATCAAAAGCGCCTCATCCTTCGTCCGAAACGTCGACCCATCCGCCGACCGCTCACTCACATACACCACATTCGCCAGCGAGTTCGGCGCCAAAATCTTCCCCTCATACCCGCTCCCCAAAAGCCCACCCTCATAGATCGTAAACGCCTGCGGAAACCGCTTCGCATCCCCCTCATGCTTCATGTGCTCGAACCACCCAAACGCATACGGATTCGTCAGCGGCCCATGCTTCCCCCAACCCTTGATCCCGTAACTCCCCTGCTCGTAATGCATCCCCCGCGTGTTGCCATTGTTCGTCCCCGAAAACACCCGCCCCTTGCTGTCGATGTCCAAACTGAACGTGTTCCCGCCGCCCTCCGCATAAATCTCAAACCGCTTCTGCTTCGGGTGATATCGCCAAAGGCACTGTCCCTCCCATTTCACATTTTTGCTGTTCGCACTGCTCACATTCCCCGTCGTCGTACTCCCGTTCGCCCCATAAAGCCAGCCATCCATTCCCCACTGCAAGCTCGTCGCCACACTGTGCGTGTCCTCCAGCCCAAACCCGCTCAACGCCACCTCCGGATCCCCATCCGGCACGCCATCTCCATCCGCATCCGCGTAACTCAGCAAATACGGCGGATTCAGCACCCAAATCCGCCCCACCCCGCACAGCGCCGCACTCGCGATGTTCAACCCCGTGATCACATCGCGATGCGTGTCAAAAAAACCATCCCCATCCGTGTCCTCATACACCGTGATC